>CAZPTF010000356.1:0-4214 GCA_964589015.1 uncultured Anaerolineae bacterium | reverse complement strand
TCCTTGAGCAGATACGGGTTAACCGTACAAATCAGTGGCTCCGCGAACCAGAGTTGGTGGTGGCAGACATTGCAGCGGATACATGGACGGTAGTTCTCGCCCTTCTGCGCCTTGTTCACCCAATGCGGTTCCGCCAGCAGCGTACGCCCCAGCGCAAACATGTCGCATTGACCCTCTTGGAGAAACTCCTCGGCCTCTTCAGGCACGATGATCGAGCCAGTCGCCATAACGGGCACATCCGGCAGAGCATTCTTGATCTCAGCGGCGAGGGGCACCAGTGTATTGCGCGGCACGTACATGCAGGGCACCGATGGATACGGAGACAATCGCTCCACCGTCGTGTTCAGCGTCCCGACGTGCACATAGGCAACTCCCTCATCAGCCATGCGCTTGGCGATGGCGATGGATTCCGCACCGCCCCTGACGCCGCCCTCCAGGTCTTCCCAGGCGCTCATCTTGAAACCGAGGGGAAGATCGTCCCCGGCTTGCTTACGCATCGCGCGGAAGATCTCGACAGGGAACTTCATCCGTGCCTCGAACGAGCCGCCGAATTCGTCGGTGCGCTTGTTCATTGCCGGCGAGATAAACTGCCCAATCAGATAGCCGTGGCAACCGTGAATCTCGACACCATCGTAACCGGCCTCGCGTGCGCGGCGCGCCGCCTGGCCGAAGTCCGCGATGATCGCCCAGATCTCGTCCAGTGTCAGTTCGCGTGGCCGCGAAGCGAAGTTGGGGCTGTGCATCGAGACCGGCGCTGCCTCTCCGAACTTTCCACCAAAGATGGCGCACTGCACGAATATCCTGCCACCCGCTTTGTGTACCGCATCGGTCATGCGCTTGTGGCTGGGGATCTGCTCATCTGCATTGATCGCCATCAACGGACGTCCGCGGAGGATATCCGAAAGCACGCTCGTTGCCGCTGTAAACGGCGAGATAATCAGACCCACGCCACCCTTTGCGCGCTCGGCAAAATAGGCGATCTCTTCATCTCCCCACAACCGCACCGGGTGGGCAAGGTCGGTCCCCATCGGTGCCATTGCCAGGCGATTTTTGATCTCTAGCTTCCCCAACGTGATCGGGCTGAACAATTGCTTGTACTCCATCCTACTCTCTCCTTGTTTTGGCGACATTATGACAACATAGTGGTCGATGATCTAGAATATGCTGGGCGGGACCAGGCAGCGTTCCATCCACCCGATGGCCTCTTCGATATGCCGTTGCCCGTCGCTCATCGAAAAACAACCATGTCCGGGGAGGAATACGTCCACTCCTAACCCTGACAGATCGCGAATACTTTTCAAGTGTGCTTGAAGATCGCAATCCCAAATGCTCTGTAACAGAATCTTGCCCCCAAAGAACAGCGCATCCCCGCAGAAAAGATAGGTCTTGCCGCCGTCCTCCATCGTGAACACCACGTGGCCGGACGAATGGCCGGGCGCATCCAGAGACTTGATGCGCAGATCTCCCACGTGCACGATCTGTCCATCGGCCAGCTCTACGTCCACCGGACAGGGCTTCAGACGATAGTCGGCCTCGTAATAGCCGCCTTTCTTACCCATGTCCAGGCCACACTTCGCTTCGTCTGCGGTTCTCAACCATTCGGCGCCCACTTTGGAGGCTACAACCTGCAAGCCGGGGATCGCCTCACGCAACTGCGCCGCGCCACCAACGTGGTCAGCGTGAAAGTGCGTCAGAAACAGATAGCGGATGCGTTCCAGGGCAAACCCATGGTTCCTGATGTTCTCCAGGATCGCATTCACACCAAGTCCCGTTCCGGCATCCACCAGAGCCAGCTCACTCCCACCGTCAATCAGATAGATATGACAATCGCTCGCGTGGGAAATGCCGATACCCGCTCCCCCACTGCCAACCAGATATACCCGGTCATCCAATTGCATTGCGTCCTCCTTGCTCACGGCGAACCTGCCAGCCCTGGATCGCTTCAGGTTTGCTTAGCACTTCGACATCGACTCTGCCTCAGGGTCCCCTGTAAATCGTCGCGGCATGCGTGCATCTCAAGCACGCTGCTTGTAGATCGCCACGACGAGCAACACCACCGCACCTTTGATCAGTTGCTGGTAGAACACGCTCACACCCAGGATAACCATGACGTTGTTGATGAGCATCAGAATAATCACACCGGCGAGCGTTCCGAACAGATTGCCGCGTCCTCCAAACAGACTGGTTCCGCCGATGACGACAGCCGTGATCGAGTCCAGCTCCATACCGTTTCCGGCGAGCGGGTCGCCGATACCCATTCGTGCCGTGGCGATCAATGCCGCGAGCGCCACCAGGAAACTGCCCAGGCAGTAGACCAGGATTCGGACACGCCCGACCTGAATACCGGAACGACGCGCCACCTCAGCATCCCCACCCACAGCGTACACCGCTCTCCCGAAAGGTGTGCGGTACATGAGCAATACGCCCAGCGCAAAAATGACTACCAGATAGATGACCGGCAGGGGCACCGGCCCAACCGAACCGTAATAGAGCACATCGGCCATGCCGGACGCCACGCCGCCCTTCGGCACAGTCGCGTAGGCATAGGCCGCCCCCTGTAGAATCAACGACATTCCAAGCGTGGCAATAAACGGAGGAACACGCCCACGCGTGACGATCAAGCCGTTCGCCAACCCGACTACCAGCCCAATCAGCAGCATCAACAGCACGACCGGCAGCAACCGCTCCGGCTTGCCATCCATCAGCCCGGCACACAGCAGACTGATCAGCGTGACCAGCGATGCTACGGACAGGTCGATCCCGCCACTCAAGATGATAATCGTCTGCGCGATACCGATGATGCCGGGAATTACTGTTTGCCGTGCCAGCGTCCACAGGTTGGCGCTGCTGCGAAAAGTCGGAGAATAAATCGATAGGGCCGCGAAGGCGACCAGCAACGCACCGTACAACACCAAGACCAGCGCGTTATCGGCCAGGAAGTGCTTGAACGCGCTCTTCCCAACCGGTTGCGGAGTCACTGAAGTCGTCGTCAATTCACTTCTCCTCCCACGGTCTGGCCGTCATCAGTGTCGCACGCTGCGACCAATGTCTCTCCGACCGCTAAGGTCAATATCCGTTCTTCAGTGGCTTCCATCCGATCGAGCTCGCCAGCCAAACGGCCCCGACTCATCACCAGGATCCGGTCGCTCATCCCAATGACTTCGGGCAATTCGGAGGAGATCATGATGATACTGGTACCTTTGTCGGCCAACGCACGCATCAGCTGGTAGATCTCCGCCTTCGCGCCCACATCGATGCCCCTCGTCGGTTCATCCATGATGATCAGCTTGGGTGCAGATGACAGCCACTTCGCAAGCACCACCTTCTGTTGGTTGCCGCCACTCAGATAGCCTACCTCGCGCTCGAGGTTCGGTGTCTTGATGTCGAGATCGCGCACCTGCTGCTCCACGAGTTCCCGCTCGCGACGGTCATCGATCAGCACCAGTCTGCGCAGACGATCCAGGATCACCAGACTCGTATTGTTACGCACCGATTGGCTCAGTACCAGCCCCTGTTCCTTGCGTTTTTCGGGAACCAGAGCCAGCCCCATATCGATCGTCGCTTTGGGTTTGCCCAGCGGAAGCGGCTTGCCATCCAGTGTCACCTGGCCGCCATCGATCCGTACGACGCCAAACAACGACATCGCCAGCTCACTACGTCCGGCGCCAACCAGCCCAGCCAGCCCGAGTATTTCCCCTCTATGCAATGTGAAACTTATGTCCCGCAACCCGAGTTGCGTACACGAAAGGTTGCGAACCTCCAGGAACGGTTCGCCGACATCCCCCGTTCTGGCCGGGAAGGTCTCATCTAGCGAACGGCCAACCATCATACTGATCAGTGTCGGCTTGTCCATATCAGCGACGCAGCCGGTCCCCACGGAATGCCCATCGCGCAGGACCGTCACTCTGTCTGCAATCTCGAACACTTCATCCAGCCGATGGGAAATATAGACCACCGTGACACCCTGAGCTTTCAATGTCCGGATAACGGCAAACAATTGCTCCAATTCATGTCCGGCAAGAACAGCCGAAGGCTCGTCCATGATGATCACGCTGAGATCGGTGTGTAGGGACAACACCTTGGCAATTTCGACCAACTGCTGTTGGGCAACGCTCAGGTCGATCACCCGTGCTTTCAGATCGAGACACACACCCAACCTGTCCAGTGCCCTCTGCGCCTCCTCGTACGTGCGTGACCAATTCACCAGACCCCAG
>CAZPTF010000355.1:0-4230 GCA_964589015.1 uncultured Anaerolineae bacterium | reverse complement strand
ACAGCAACCCCTATTTCGTTTCCACCGACGATCAGGACCCGCAGCACGTTCTGCCCCCTGGCACGTCTGAACCGGATCAACAGACCCAGCGCCAGCCGGAACAGAATCAAGATCAGCAGATCGACGAAGTAGAAATAGACCACCATCACACGGGGAACATCGCGGAACGAAAAATACAGCACGCCGGCAAAGACAAATACGGCTGCCAAAATCGCGAGGATCAACACGCGCGCCTGATACACCGGCTGACTCAGGCGTCTGGAATCATAGACGTTGAGCGAGACCAATACAGCCGGCCAAATGCACAATGCAATCAAATGCAGAAGCGGCGTGTAGAGAATCACATCGGGATTTGCAGGTTCGATGGTCTTTCCCAGCGGAATCACATAGCGCATCACCGCGCTCAAGAGCAGAGCGCCCTGGGTCAATACCATATCTCCGATGAAGAGCACGGTTGCCAGGTTGAAAAAACGACTTCGCATTGTTCCTCGCATACATCTAACGATACACCAACCTTATATATTATACATAGCTATACGGCTGGATGTCAACAGGGAATAATGCGATACCCGCAACAAGCCCCGCTCACGCTGCGGGGGAACGGATCACGCTCAATGCAAATTGGAAGGCCTTTGCCGAACAGACGGACCGGCAGAGCCCCTCGACAGGCGGCTTGGCGACAGGCGCAAGACGGTGTAGCCCGCACGGATGATCTCTGTCTTGGATATTTTTGAACTGCCCCGTTGCCTGTTCTCGAAAACAATAGGCACTTCTGAGACCGAGTAACCCAAACGCTGGCACTTGTAAAGCATCTCAATCAGGAAAGAATACCCATTGGAAAAAATCTCATCCAGAGGTGCAGTCGCCAGCACTGCCCGGCGGTAACAACGGAAACCCGCCGTGCAATCGTGGGCGCGGAGCCCCAACATGAAGCGGGCAAACGCATTTGCCCCCTGGCTCAGCATCGTGCGGTTCATCCCGCAATTCACAGAACCACCACCCGGCACGTAGCGTGACCCGATCACAATGTCCGACCTCTGTGCGGCTTCGAGCAACGCGGGAATGTAGCGGGGTTGGTGAGAAAAGTCGGCGTCCATGCTGAGAATGTAGTCGGCTTCCATTTCCAATGCCAGGCGGAACCCCGCGATGTGTGCCGTGCCCAGGCCCAGCTTGCCCGCACGATGGATCACGTGCAGATTGGAAAAGCGTGTCCTCATCTCATCCAGTAACTCGCCTGTCCCGTCCGGAGAGTTGTCGTCCACCACGATGACTCGAATATCCAGCGGTAGAGCCAAGATTTCCCCAACCAGTAACCCGATGTTTTCGCGTTCGTTATAAGTCGGAATGACAACAGCCGATTTCATGAAATGTCCGGACACTCCTCACTCGTGATATGACCGCAGCACTGGTCCAAAGTTGCCTTGCCGCTCTTCAAATCCCTGCGCAGACCTTTGTAGTACAGCGCAGCCAACCCCAGAATCACACAAACCCAGGTCATTGTCATGATCCGCAATCCCCACCGGAAACTCCAAGGCGCATAGTAAAATTCGACATGATGTTCACCGGCCGGCAGCGCCACCGCTCGAAACGCATGATTTGCCCGCAGAATGGGACGTTCTTCGCCATCCACGCTGGCATACCACGAAGGATAATAAGTATCAGTCAGCACCAAATATCCCGGCTGACTGAGCGTGACCCCTATTTTAGCGCGATTGTCCTCATAGCGCAAAGACGCGACATCGACAGATGGGGCCACGGCGATATCCGTCGCCATATTCGCAGTGAGTCCTGTGTCTCGGTCCGCTGGTGACAACAGCACCTCGCGCAAAGGATCGAAATCGTCGCGCGTCAAGATGTCCAACGCGAGCGCACCGTCCGGTACGAAGCGGCTCCGATGAACGACATAAGCACGCGGTAGCGCAGCAGGGTTCGTAAACAGCTCTACACCGTCCGCATAGACAGCGGGAGCTTCTATGACCCCCTGCTCACCGGCAACGTATTGCACATTCATCATCCCAAGGAGCTTCACCGCATCGGCCCCGGGGGCACGCTCAACGTAATCGATTATTTCCTGCTGGTGGGCCACTAGCAGAGGGTCGTAGTTGTTCGCGCTCTCCAAACCTTCGAGAACTGCCAGATTAGGCAGGAGCGTTTCACGCAGTGCGCGCAGCTGAGCTTCATCGGTAGGGCCAAACGTATCAAACCGAAAAAAACGCGCGAACATGGTATCGTGGATGAACCGCTCGAATGAGAACAGGCGCGAAGGTGCATGCGCGTTCGTTATGGCATCACGCACGAATGAACCACTACCGCTTTCCCAACGATACAACTCAGGCCCGACAGTCGGGTTGAGTGGTAGGCCAAAGAGTAGCAAGTCCAGCGCAACAAAGCCGACAGCCGCCACGTTCCACAGGTAGCGCCAGGTTCCGGCCATCCAACGCCCCTTGAGCAGGATCAAAATACCCGCAATGATGACCAACACGGCGGTGTGTGCCATCGCCCCCAGAAACGTCAGCCTGGTGGATTCCACCAGGAACAGCCAGCCAAGCCCCACCGTCAACAGCACAGAAACGGCAATCGCCATCAAATAGCGCGCCAGCCTCGCCCACCGCTCCGCAGCGGACAGATACTGGAACCCAATGCCGCCCAACACAGCCATCCCAAACGTATACCAGTACAGGAACCGCGACGGAGCCTGAAACAAACCGAACCCCGGGACATAACGCCAAACGATCTGGTAGACGGGCAGATTCTTGCCCAGCGCAAGAACCAGGGCAACCACTGCCAGCAGCGCAAAGAACGGAACCTGAAACAGAACTCCCTCCTTGTCGCACCGGCGACGACGCAGCCAGATCACCACTGCAGCCAGGCCGAGGAGCAGCGGAAACAGACCGATGTAGCCACAGTCTTCCCAGTAGTTGCCGTAGCCCCAGAAGTCCCCATGCGCAGGATTGCCGAAGAAATCGGGAGACAGCAGCGTAACCAACCGCCAGGGCCAAAACGAGTAGTTCATCGCAAACTCATAGCCAGCGCCAGAAGCACGCTGCGAGAGAGACGTCATCTCCGCGGTAGGGAGAATCTGCCCGGCGGCGGCCAACAGACCCACCAACAGGGCTAGCAGCATAATTCCCCAACTCGTCCACACACGGCGACCACCCGTAGCAGTGGGGGAGACATGTCCTTGCGCGCGGCCAAAGGCAATCCCACCACCCAAATACAGCACGTACAGTCCCACAGACCACAGGCTGTAGTACCACAGTTGGGCATGCCCGGCCAGTAATTGCACGGCGATCGCCAGCCCCAGCAGCAACCCGTCGGCGACCCTGCGTTTCTGCACGATCCGGTACGCGAGCCAGAACAGAAGCGGAAGCCAAACCGCGCCATTGACCATGCTCAGGAACTGCGCCCGGCTCACCAGGAACCCGCTCAGCATGTAGGCGAGGCTCGCCAGCAACGCCGCGCTCGCTCGCAACCCAATACAGCGCGTGAACCCGTACATGAAGAAACCGGCGAGAATAATGTGAACGACGACGGAATATCCCATAGCCTGCTCGACCGGGGCCATGAGATAAATCACGTTGAGTGGGTAGAGGGCTGCCGCTTGGAGGTTAGCAAGCAACGGCGCACCGCACCCCAACGCCTCATTCCACAAGGGGAAATGGCCGGCGCGGTAGGCATCGACCACCAGTTGTCGCCACTCGTAGAACTGCAGAAAAGGCGTTCCCCAATACAGGACGCGTCCCCCGAAAAGCACGGACCAGAACAGGGCCAGTGGAAGAGAGACTATGGTGAGAACGGGCGCCCAGAACGATAGTCTAGACACGACTTCCTCTCACCCATTGCTTTTGATGATAAAAAACAGTCCACCCAAAATCAGCACAACCCCCAGAATCCTCGATATGTTCACTGGTTCGTGGAAAAGGAATGCCCCAATAATCAAGGCGAAGACATACGTCAGGCTCACTAAAGGAAAGGCGACACTGAACTCCAACTTGGAAAGGACATCAAGCCACAAGATGGCACTGATGCCATAAACCACAAACCCCAAAATAATATACGGAGTCTCGAACAACTTGAGCACATTCTGCCAGATACCTCCGCCTCCCAGGAAGCTGGTCCCGCCAATCCGCACAAGCCCCACCTTAAGCAGGGTTTGACCGGTAACGAGCAAGATAATGCAGAATACAGCAACCACAAACGTTTTGATCACGACGAAACGTCCTCCACGCA
>CAZPTF010000354.1:0-4248 GCA_964589015.1 uncultured Anaerolineae bacterium | reverse complement strand
GCAAGTCAGCCGCTATTCGGGGCGTACCTGTGTCACGCTCAGTGGTGATGGACACAAAACCGGTACCCGCTCGCGTTGGGAGCAGTGGCCGCGGCATGGTGGGCCATAGCTGAGAACTTCAAGGCTCTGTCCCGCTTCTGTTCTCACGAACGGGCGCTGATGATGCGTCTGCTCCCAGTCCCGACGCCTGATCCGATTTTCCCGTAGTAACGGATGAAACAGCTCGGGCCGGGTACCTGGCGGCGAAAACTCGCTCCCCTAATGGCGCCAGTTGAATCTTGCCCCCGGTCTCGTCCATGCACCATTCCAACCGTGCTTTCTGGAACCATTGTGCGACCCGCCCACCTGGCTCGATCATCATCTCACTGATGGGATAGCCAAATAGATCGATACCACCATGAAGATCGAAGAAAAGCAGGAAGCCATATTTCACAGTGTGTCCGGTCTGTGGGTAGTAACGCTGCTCGGAAAGACCGGCGAGGGGGACATCCAACGGAGAGAGCGGAGGTTGTGACTCTCCCAGCAGATCGCCGAGCAGACCAGGTTGAATGCGATAGGAATACGGATTCTCGGGATGTAACTCCAGGCGGGCGTTTCGAAAATACTGCACGCGGACACCGTCTTCCAGCAGCTCCCCACTGATCGGCGGGCCGAAGACGTCGCTCCCTCCGTAGGCAGCGAAGAATTGCAGAAATTCCTCATTGGCCGAAAAGCCGGTCTCCGGGAAATACTGCACAGCCGGCGTCTGAGCCTGTGTCATTGAAGGACTGCAGCCCATCCCGGCCATCAGAAACGACAACAATATCCGGAAATAGAGCCCGAGCAGCGGGGCAAATGCCTTGAACCGGCTCCCCAGCCGATTCTGGTGTGCAACCATACAGATAGCGTCTGTGATATACCGCATCACAGACGCTGTGTCGAGAAATTCCCGGGTTCCGCAACGAAATCCCGGCCACAGGAGCGGGGCTTTGTCAACTGACAGCCATTTCGACAACGGTAACACCGTCTCCGCCTTCTCCCGTCTCGCCCGGACGGAAGGATGTCACTAGCGGATGTGAAGATAGGGTTTCGCGCACGGCGCGCCGCAGGGCACCGGTTCCGCGTCCGTGAATCACCCGGACGCGATGGAGATTCCCAAGGTACGCATCGTCCAGGTAGCGTTCCAGATGGGTCACTCCCTCTTCTACTCGCCAACCACGCAAGTCGAGTTCCATAGTCGGCTGGATCGAACGCTGCGTCATGACTCTAACCGTCTGCTCTCGTGGGAGCGACGTGCTCGGTTGTGGAGTCTCCGCTTCGATAGGCTTCTCGAGTTTGTCACGGTGAATCTGCACGCGAAACTGGCCAACCTGTACGTCCACATTGTGTTCCGAGATGTTGACGACTTCACCCCGCGATTGCAGTCCGGGAAGCCACACCATGTCGCCAACGGCAATGCGCTCCCCCGGCATGGGAATAGATTGTGGTTTGGGCTCCAACCGGGTGACCTGGGTTCTCACCTCGTCGACGATTCGTTCCGCTTCTGCGACAGCCTGTGCCTGCTCCTGGGATTGCCACAGGCTGTTTCGTGCGCGCGAGATTTCCTTACGAACCGCTTCCAGCTCTTGTTGTGCCTCACGCTGAGCCGCCTCCAAGATCTCCTGCCGCTCATCCTCGATGTCGAGAAGCCGTTTGCGCAGCTCCGCGGTCTGTTCCTCCACTTTTTTGCGCGATTCCTGCGTCACCACCAAGTCTGCTGCTGAAGTGCGATGAATCTCCTTCAGTTCAGCCAGCAGACCTTCCGTCTGTAACGTCTCCTGGGAAAGAGACGCCTGTGCTTCATCTATGATCGACTGATTCAGACCCAGGCGAGCAGCGATGGCAAAGGCGTTACTCCGTCCCGGCAGACCGATGCTCAGTTCGAATGTCGGCGAAAGGGTATTCAGGTCAAATTCCACACTGGCATTCACGACGCCCGGTGTCATGTGCGCATAAACTTTGAGATCAGAGTAGTGGGTGGTTGCCAGTGTCGTCACCCCGCGCCGCAACAAGAAGGAAAGGATGGCACGGGCCAGCGCAGAACCTTCGACCGGATCCGTGCCAGCCCCAAGCTCGTCCAGCAGAATCAGTGAGCGGCTGTCGGTTTCGTCCAGAATATTGATCAAATTGACCATGTGCGACGAAAACGTGGAAAGGCTTTGTTCGATACTCTGCTCATCCCCAATGTCGGCGAAGACCTGATCGAAAACGCTCAATGTTGCATCATCAGCAACGGGAATCTGTAGTCCAGCCTGCGCCATACAGACCAGGAGTCCGACGGTCTTGAGCGAGACCGTCTTCCCGCCGGTATTGGGGCCGGTGACGACGATGATGAAATAGCCCTTATCAGGGTCCAACTCGACGTCGATCGGTACCGCTTCGTCAGGAGGCAGCAGAGGATGGCGTGCACGGCGTAGCCGGATCGTCGAACCGGGATGCCACGAGATGGACGACTGCTCTTGGTGAGGCTCGCTGCGCTTTTTCGCCGATTTGGCAGGTTCGAGCCAGGGTACAAATGCCGGTCGTTCCGCTTCCAGTTCGAACGCATAGCGCGCCTTGGCAAAGATCAGGTCCAGCCGTGCGAGGACTTCCACCGTGCGTGTGATGAAATCGCTCTCATCCGCGACCAATGAGGACAAATTGCCCAAAATGCGTTGGACTTCGCGCTGCTCTTCCAGTTGGAATTCGCGCAAAGTGTTGTTGATCTCAACCGTAGCCAGTGGCTCGATGAAAAGTGTTGCACCGCTGCTCGATTCATCATGGATCAGCCCCGGGATGCGGCCTTTGAAGTCCGCCTTCAGCGGGATGACATACCGTCCGTGACGCTGAGTGATGAGCTGTTCCTGCAAGTACACGGAGTAATCCGGAGACGTCAGAAACCGGCGCAATCTCTCCATCAATCGCTCTTGTGCCAAGGCCAGCTCTTTACGGATATGTGCCAACTGTGGGCTGGCGTTGTCCACGATTTCAGCGCGTTCGTTGATGCAGCGGCTTATCTCCGATGCGACGTGAGCGCATTCCTCGATCAGGAGCGCGGTTCTGGACAACAGAGGATAATCGTGCCCCAAGTGTCCCAGTTGCCTGCGCAATGCACGCCCCTTCGCCAGAGTATCGCGCACATCCAGCAGATCCTCCGGCGCCAACGTCATGCCCTTGAGCGTGTTCGATACAAGCGGCCGCACATCATGCACGCCGCCCAGCGAGACATCTCCCTGGGCGTTCAGCAGTGCGCATGCCTCATAGGTCTCTTCTTGCCAGGTATCGACCTCTACAGGGTCAGTCGAGGGACGCAATCCCAGAGCGAGTTCTCGTCCAGCGGAGAATGAAGTGTGTTTGGCGAGCAGTTCAAGAATCTTGAAGAATTCCAGCGTTTCTAAGTGTTTTGTGTACATGCATCCGATCTATCTATTGCAGCGAGTCTGCAAACGAACACGATTCCAACCAGCACATCACCTGATGACAAACAACTGCGGGAGTCCACCAAACGCCGCGAACCAGGGCTTCAGCGTTTCCAATGCGTATGGCAGAATTCCCCGGACAAGTCCGGCGAAGGCAGATGCCTGAACCCCGTAGTATATGTAGTAACGCAACGGCTCCCAATTGACCCACGAAACCGACAACAGGAAATCCGCCAATATCAGCCCGATGCCAATCCACAGACATGACAGAAAGAAACCGACGACCATCCCGCCGATCTTATCGAAAACGGCAGGAATCAAGAGTTTTCGCTGCTTGAAAGGCTGGCGCATACCGAAAGCCACCATGTTGAAGACAAGCAGCAGCAGGAACAAAAAAGCTACGGCCTGACGCAGCTGCCAACTGGTATCCGGCGCAATGAAGCCGATCCCTCTGGCAACCACCGGATATCCGAAAGCGGCAATGACCGTCGTTCCGTACAGGAGTACCACGTGGAAGACAGTCCTGAGCAGCCCGTGAAAAAAGCCAACCAGGGTTCCGAGACAGAGCAGAATTATGACCAGAACGTCAATGGCATTCATACACAATATCCTTCTGCATGGCCCCGCTGCCGTTTCTTTCACGATATCCGCTATGGAAGGTTCAAAGCAGCCTTACATAGTATATCATATCGGTAACGAACAGCAAATTCCCTGATCGGAGCGGAGGACATGAAGCGAAGTGTTGACAAACGGGATGGGATGCATTACCATAAGTGACCGACCATAGAAGTGGCATGAATTCTGCCATCGTGGTATAATTCGGTCTGTTGTC
>CAZPTF010000353.1:0-4254 GCA_964589015.1 uncultured Anaerolineae bacterium | reverse complement strand
CACAGCCTCGTTGACATAGTCAATAATCTATGATATGATGCACGCGAGTTCAAGCCCAAGTCGACTCGGGAGCTAACATCGGACAGTCGCGCACACGAGAAGGGGGACCCGCAATGAGCACTATGTCCAGAACGGAACTCATGGTTCGCCGGCTACGGGACCTGCAGGTCAGCACGCCTGACATCGAGGCCTCGGCAATCGTCAGTATGGATGGCCTGAGTATCGCGTCTTCATTGCCCGGGGGCATCGAGGAAGACCGCGTCTCGGCGATGTCCGCCGCCATGCTCTCACTGGGCGAACGCATCGCACACGAAATGGGCCGGGGAGGGCTGACGCAGGTATACGTCAAAGGCGAACAGGGTTACGTGATCTTGTCCGCAATTGGCGAAGAAGCCGTGCTCACTGTGCTGGCCCGTGAGGATGCGAAACTGGGTTTGGTCTTCTTCGATATGAAGCGTGCCACCGAAGACTTGCGAGCGCTGCTGTAATCTACGCGGAGCAAGCTCCCAGCGACGTGGATTTTGTCCCAATTCGCCCGGCAATCAGCAGCAGGTTACCTGACACTGCTCCGGCCAGGTCCCTGGTCATCAGCCGATTCACGCACAACACCTGAAGGCAAACGTAGCGCACCATTCAAATCCAGCGAAAGGACACATAGGGAACAGCAAAATGAAATTCTCGGTTACCGTAACAGCCATCAAACCCAAGTTCGCCCCACTGGTCTTCACCGGAGGCATCTACGAACACCTGCCGCTCATCTCTGAATTGGGTTACGACGCGATCGAGCTGCACGTCGGCAATCCGGCTTCATTGGACCGCACAGCACTGCGCAAGCAATTGGACGCGCACAACCTGACCATCTCCATGATCGGCACCGGGCTGGCCTTTGGCGAAGAAGGGCTCAGTTGGGTCGATCCGGACCCCGACATTCGCCGCAAGGCCATCCAACGGATCAAAGATCACGTCGATTTCGGCTCCGAGTATGGTGCACAACTGGCCATCGGCCTGATCCGCGGCAAGACGCTGAGCAAAGACCCGGAAATCGCCAAACAACAGGTCCAAATGATCCTCGATGCAAGCCGCGAATGTGCGCGCTATGCCGAAGGGACCGGCGTCATCCTCGCCATCGAGCCGATCAACCGCTACGAAGTCGAGTTCGTTCTCAACGTGGACCAGGCCATCGACTTCACCAAACAGGTGGATTCGCCCGCCGCCGGCATTCTCATCGATACGTTCCACATGAACATCGAAGATGCATCGATCATCGACGCGATCAAACGCGCGGGCAAGTACATCAGTCACGTGCATTTGTCCGACAGCAACCGCTGGGCACCCGGGTTCGGCCATCTGGACATCCCGAGCGTCCTCCGGGCACTGCAAGCAATCGGCTACGAGCGCTATCTCTCGTTTGAAGTGCTGCCGCTGCCTTCGCCTGTCGAAGCGGCGACACAGGGCATCAACTACGTGAAAGGGTTGCTGGGCAATTCCTAGCCCGCACCGTTTTCGCGGTACACCACGCAGACGACGAGGGCACCTCGCGGGTGCCCTCAGTGCTTCTCCACACCGCGAACCCGCTGTCCTGACGATCAACCCGGCTCAGGGGGCGCGGCTTTCGGCATGCACTCCACAACACGGCCCAGTTTCTCCAGATAGGCCAGGAACGCGCGACGGCCTTCCGCCGTCAACCGGTAGACACTCAACGGGATCTTTCCCCTGAACGTCTTCTCAACCTCCACGTACTCCACATCCTGCAACCTGGAGAGGTGCGACGACAGGTTTCCCTTGGTCAAGCCGGTCTCGCGCAACAGGTACAGGAAATCGGCACTGTCCATCGCGTACAGCATCGTCACCAACATCAGCCGGGCTGGCTCATGAATCACTCGATCTACCTCAGCAATCCGCCGGAATTCCGTACCCATACGCGCCTCCTTAACACGTGCCACGCACGATTCAACCTCAGACAACAGCCCGATCCTGTAGCATGCACTCAGTCCGCGATCGCCACTGCCAGCAGCGCTACCGGCTCTCCGGCAGCGCCTGACAGCACGAGCAGGTTGTCACCCGGCTCGACCTGTAGCGGGATGTCCAGTTCAGTGACTCCGCTTCCCAAATCGTACCTGCCGGACGTATCGCCAGCCCCGCTGATTGTCACGGAACAATCCGCCACGCAACGCAGCCGCAGTCGCAGCGTCACATTCCGTGCTGCCGGACTGTGCACGACGACTTCGGCAGCGCCAGCGACCAGCCGTTGCGCCTCGCCAGCGACTACCTGTTCCTGCGTCCATCCGCCCCCCAGCCGGACGAAAGGTACGGCAGATGCGTGCGGCTCGACCTCGTAGACGATCAGACGTTCGTCACGATACACGGGTTGGCGCGCGCCGAAGGCGCGCTCCGTGAGAGCCAGGGTAGCGCGGCGCTGCTCCTCTTCCGGCATCTGGTACAGATCGACGACCACAAAGCGGATAGCGAATGCATCGAGTACGCTCAAAGCGGTATCCTCGGGGTTCCCCTGCACGACATGGGGCATGCCGGGGCGGCGCAGCTCCTGCAGAAACGGCGTACGATCGACCAGCGACAGCGGGTTGTCGCGCGACGTGTAGGCCGAGGTGAGACGTTTCCCGTGCACCGTCTGGTACAGCAGGTAATTGGGACGGTCCCAATCCAGCGGCAAATTCAGCACCGCATAATCTTCCCGGTCAGCGGCCAGGGTGAAATAGAAGGACGGCGTATCCGGTGGGGACAGCGGATATGGGATCGCCAGAAACTCGAAACAGATGGCAAGGGCCAAAATTCCCCCGAGCGCATTAGCCTTGCGTCCTGCCGCGTTCGTGTCCCGCAGCAGCGCCGCCAGCCCCATGCCCGCCAGGACGCCCAGAGACAACATGACCATCACATCCAGGCGACTGACCGACCTGGATATGTCCATGAACGGCACCAGACGATTGAGCCAGCCATACGGCAGCACGACCGTCCCTACGAACGGCAACTCGCTCTGCCCGGCGACGTGCAAGACCGGCCCAAGCGAAAGCACCCCGAAAAACAGCGTACTGCTCGCCCAGAACCACCGCGCTTTACAGCGAGAGCGGAGCAACGCGTACAACGCCAGCCCGAGCGGGACGAAACCGGCGAAGATCAACCGCTCCGAAGTCGTCGTCGTGAACCGCTCGCTCAGCTGGCGGGTCAGTTCGCCCCACAGCGGATGCAGCTCGTTGGGTGTCACGTACGCGAGCAGATCTGCGGAGAGACGCAGGACATGAGCCGGATCCGGACGCATGTAATTGGCCCGTTGCACTTCCAGCACCATCGGCAGCCACAATGGCAACAGTACCAGCCCCGCCAGGCCGCCGCCGACGATGACGGCCGCGAACGCGGACGCACGCAGCCGTCGCGTCACCATCACGTAGAGCAAATACAGCCCTGTGAAGAGGATGAGATACATCAGGTAGTACCAATCACACAACCCGACCAGCACCATGAAGAGCGACATCCAGGCTGCATTCCAGCGCTGCGCCCCGCAAAATAGTCGTTGACCACGCGCGGCATCCGCTTCGACCGTGCGCAACAGGTACAACACGTAGAATGGAAGCCATTCCAAAGAGAAAACCTGCATGTGGCCGAGCAGATGCGCGAAATGAAAGGGAGAAAACGTGAACACGATGCCGGCAAGCACCGCCGGCCATAGCGCGCGCGTCACATCGCGCAACACGTAACGGGCGAGCAGGTAGGCCCCCACACCGCCGACCGTGAACGAAAAGAGGACGACTGCATTGTAAGCCAGCACCAGCCCGCCCGCCAACTGCACCGGTAACGCCCACAGCCCGTTGAAGGGGTTGAGCGTATGGAAATACAGACTGACCCCTGCCGGGTAATCGAGAAAGGTCGTGAAATACGGGAATTGGCCCAGATCGAGCAGGGCCTGCTTGATCCACCACAGGTTCCAGTAGTTTTGCCAGCCATCGAAGCCATCCCCCGGGATTGCCGTAGTCAGATGCAGGATCACAGGATACGTCATGACCAACGTCATGACGAAATAGGCCAGTGGGATTAGAAATGATCTGCGTCTCGTTTCACTCATAGTCAGCCGATTCAGGGCCCTCCCCGCTCCACGAATACCCCTATTATCTACATTTTTGGCATAATTCCAACCCTGCGGCATACCACCGCTCCGACATACAGCGCATCGCCTCTTATCCCAGTCCCGTCTCCACCGATCCTGGACGCATCCCGTTCCAGACCTCAGGGTGCGTCCGGAAA
>CAZPTF010000352.1:2925-4254 GCA_964589015.1 uncultured Anaerolineae bacterium | reverse complement strand
CCGGTCGGTGGCATGGTCATCGGCAACAGCATGAACGTTTGCTCGTTGGTGATGGGGCGACTGCGTGACGAAATCAGGTCCCAGAAGGGCCCCATCGAAGCGGCGCTGGCGCTTGGGGCATCACGGCGACAGGCGGTTATGCCGCACTTGCGCCGTGCGCTCCAATCGGGGATGACGCCTGTCGTGGATTCAACCAAGACGATCGGCCTGGTGCAATTGCCGGGCGCGATGACTGGCATGATCCTGGCCGGTGCCTCTCCGCTCCAGGCTGTACAACTGCAGATCATCGTGATGTACATGCTGATTGGAGCTGCCTCGTACACCGGTCTCGCCGCGGCCTATCTGACCTACCTGCAATTCTTTACCACCAACCATCAACTGATCGATGCCGGGGCCCAATCCGCCCGCTGAGCGACTCCTGTATACCCGGCGGGATTGGTGGGAGGAGATTGGCGAACGCGCTCAGCCCGTGCCGGTGTCGTTACATGATGTCGTAGCCGTTGAGCGGCGCTCCGCGCGTCGATCTGCCTGTCTCAAGTGGGTGGATTATGCACGCGATCGAACCGAGGTAGATTGGCACAGTCTCGTGCTGCCGGGACACCCTCTCGCGGATTTGTCACAGCGAAGGGGTTTCGATTGTCGTCTATGATGGATGCATTTCTACTCGAACCGTGGTTTGCAGCAGACTACCATTTCGTGTAAAATAGGCGACTGTAGCGACTATATGGCCGTCGAATGTGTGCTGTCGCTGGCCTGCCTTTTCCCTGGTTCTGCACTCGAGCGTTATGGTTTGACTGCGTTGCCGGCCGCCGTCCGAATTCCCCAGAACGCATGTGTACCGGTACTTTTTGCTCATGGATGGAACAGGTGGCAGATCTCCCCGATTTTCCAAAATGAGGGTCTTTGTCCTGCCGAGTGAATAACATACATGGAACAACATACCTGATGGAGAAGAGACTGTCGCATACACCAAACTGATGGAGGAGACAGAAACAATGACCTGTCGAAGGATCAATCATTGCCGGCGACTTGCCGAGTTGCGCTCTGCGCCAGGCGGCGGGTTAACGCTATGAAATTGAACGAGACGACGAATGGCAAGGTGCGCCCCGATCAAGTGAGAATGTCGAATTCCATGCATGTGGTTTCCGAAAAGCGGCGTTCTGCAGTTGGCGTGTTGTTTATCTTTGGAGTAGTCATACTGGTAGTTGTTCTGTTGGCCGGCATCTCATTCGGACAGGGTACGTTGGGAGCGTACCTTGGCAGCATCGGACATTCTCCGGTCCCATCGGCGCTCGCCGCCGGGACTGCGACGCTGACGGAGACTGCGAC
>CAZPTF010000352.1:0-2825 GCA_964589015.1 uncultured Anaerolineae bacterium | reverse complement strand
ACTGCGAGCCCAACGCGGGATAGGGCGGCGACGGCGACAGCCGAGGCTAAGAGAATCTCGACCGCGGTCGCTGCAACCCTGACTGCGGTTGCGGGTGGTCCCGTCACCGCGACCCTTCACCTGGAAACGCCGGAGGTTCGCGAGACCGTCACCGTGACGCGTGCCGCGGAAGCGTGTGTCAACAAGGCGACCTATCTGGCTGATGTGACCATCCCCGACAACACGCGCCTCCAACCAGGTGAGGTGTTCACCAAGACGTGGAGCGTGAAGAACTCCGGCACATGTGCGTGGGACGAGACCTACCAGGTGGCGTATGCGCGCCACGAGCGGATGGGTGCCCCTGCGCTGATTACGATGACGCAGGTGATATCCGCCGGTGCTGCTACGGAGATCAGCATTCCAATGATCGCACCAGCGACCCCTGGCACCTACACCGGCGTCTGGCAGATTGCGGACGGGGCGGGCGTGCCTTTCGACGATGTCTTGACGGTGGTGATCCAGGTGCCGGGTCAGGCGGAAGGCGCCGCCTTGCTCGACATCAAGCCGGTGGACGTGCAGTTTGGGTACGGTATCCAGGCGCACATGTGGGATGCGGACATGGGCCAGATCGTCACTGCAGTTCATGGGCTGGGTTTTGATTGGGTCAAGCAGCAGACGACGTGGAGCGATATGGAGCCCGAAAAAGGCAATCTCCAATGGGGGAACACGGATCGGATCGTCGCGGCGTTGACGGCGAGCGGCCTGAAACCGATGTTCAGTGTCGTGAAATCTCCGCCCTGGGCGCGCCCTCCCGCCACCGACTTGGCGGTGGAAGGGCCTCCGGCGGACCCCCAACAATTCGCTGACTTCTTGGGAGCGATGGCCGGGCGCTACAAGGGCAAGGTGAAAGCCTACGAAGTCTGGAACGAACAGAACCTGCATTACGAATGGGGCAACGAGGAGCTGGACCCCGCTCGCTATATGACGTTGCTCAAACTGGCCTATGTGGCGATCAAGTCCGCCGACCCTGACGCGGTCGTCATCAGCGGCGCGCTGACGCCCACCGGAGCGCCTCCGCCGTGGGCGATCGACGATTACCAGTATCTGGAGGGGATGTATCAGAACGGGTTGAAAGAGGCATGCGATGCGATCGGCGCCCACCCCAGCGGTTACAATGTGCCACCGGATGCGGATTGGCAAACCTGGCAGCGCGAAGGCTTGTTTTTCCATGGGCCGGTCAACAACCGCCACCATAGCTGGAGTTTCCGCGCGACTATGGAAGGATACCGGACCATTATGCTGCAATACGACGATGGGCAGAAGACGATCTGGCCGACTGAGTTCGGCTGGGCCTCGTCTCCGCTGCCGGTTGCAAATTACGAATACGCTGCCGACAACTCGTTGGAACAGCAGGCGCAGTATACCGCGCAGGCTTACCAGATGGGCAAAACCTGGGGGTGGGTCGGTACGATGTTCCTCTGGAACCTGAACTTCAAAGTGGTGTCACCCGGTTCAGAGATGGCTCAATGGGGCATCATCGATGAGAACTGGGATGCTTTGCCCGTGTACCATGCGTTGGCCGCGATGGCGAAGTAAGCGGTGCATGCAAACAGGCCGCCAGCCGGCTCGGGGAACCCGCTTGGGTTCTTATTCGGGTTGCCGCTGGCTGGCGGCGTCATGAGAATGTCTGTGGTTACTGCTCAGGATTGCCTGGGCTCGAAGCGGCGTGCTCGTTCTGCGCCCTGCAGATCGTGGGGTTGGTAACCGTTCGCATTCTCGAGAGGACATGAATGGTCTGGGACTCCGAATTTCAAGTTGGTGATCTGATTCTGGATGGCAGATATCGGATAGAAGCCCTTCTCGCAGCGGGACGGTACACTGAAGTGTACCGCGTGCGTCACCGGGAATTGCGCGTCGACCGTGTCCTCAAAGTGGCGAATCTGAAACAGTGGCGCGCGGGTGACATCGTCCGCGACGAGCTGCGCGCCCACTTTGAAATCGAGGCTCAATTGGGAGCCCGGGTGGATGATCTCCATGTCCTTCGTGTTTATGAATTCGAAGAGGTTGGGGATCATCTGTTTCTCGTGGAAGAATACGCGGCCGGCGGCAGTCTCGCGGATCGGTTGGCTGGCGGCCCGCTGGCGATCGCGGAGGCGGTACGTATCACGCAGGATGTGGCGAACGGCTTGCAGGCGCTGCACGTGCAACGTGTGGTACACGGCAATGTGACTCCTGCCAGTATCCTGTTGGATATCCAGGGCCATGCCAAAATCGCGAATCTGGGTTGGTCTCAGTCACCGTGGGGACCGGCGGAGTATTTCGCTGCGGGTATGGTTTCCGACGAAGCAGCTGCCCCATACAAGAGCCCCGAGCAGTTGGAACAAGTCGCTTACCTCACTGCCTCAACGGATGTGTACAGCCTTGGCTGTGTCTTGTTCGAGATGCTGACCGGACGCAAATGGGAACAGGCGCGGCGCGAGCGGCGGTCGCTGCGTGACCTGCGCCCTGAAGTGCCGCCGGAACTGGAGGCGACACTCGAACGGATGTTGCGCGAGGAACGCGGACGCAGGCCCGCCGATGCATCCGACCCGCGCAAGCGTTTCCCAGCCATGAGCGATGTACTCGACGCGTTGGAGGACGATTCCGCGCCCGTGCAGCGTCTGCCGCGCATGCCGCGTGCACGAAAGTCCGGCCCGCTTCTCCTGTTCCTTGTGCTGTTGGTTGGCTGTCTCGTGCTCGCGGGTGCAGGGGTCGTGTGGATCTACAACCCGCTCGACAGGCTCGTTGCGAGCGTGGAGACGCCCGTTCCGCTGCTCTCCGCAACCCCTGTACCCTCTTCCGCCGCC
>CAZPTF010000351.1:0-4263 GCA_964589015.1 uncultured Anaerolineae bacterium | reverse complement strand
ACCACAGACAGGTCGTGGGCGACAAATAAATAGGTCAGCCCGAATTCTTTCTGCAGATCCACCATCAGGTTGATAACCTGGGCCTGGATGGAAACGTCCAAGGCCGACACCGGCTCATCGGCGACGATCAGCCGGGGATTCAGGGCGAGTGCGCGGGCAATGCCGATGCGCTGCCGTTGCCCGCCGCTGAACGCATACGGGTAGCGGTTCATGTGTTGTGCCTGCAGGCCAACCGCTTCGAGCAATTCACGGACACGTTCTTTCAGGTCCCCGTTCTTGTGCATACCGTGAATTTGCAGCGGCTCGCTCACAATGTCCAGCACGGTCATCCGCGGATTCAGAGATGAGAAGGGATCCTGAAAGATGATCTGCATTTCGCGCCGGAGCGCTTTGATTTCGCGCGGAGGGATATCGAACACGTTGGTCATGCTGCCCTTCCAGCGGAACAGCACTTCACCGGCCGTCGGTTCCAGCGCACGCAGAATCAGTCTCCCCGTGGTCGTCTTGCCACAGCCGGATTCGCCAACCAGTCCGAGCGTCTCCCCCTCACGGATGAAGAAATCCACCCCGTCGACCGCGCGCACATGACCCACCGTCCGGAGAAAGACTCCACGCTGGATGGGGAAGTACTTCTTCAGACCGCGCACTTCGAGTATCTTTGGTTTCGTTGTCTCCATAGTGCCCTCTCCAACCGCTTTACCAGTACAGCGTGCAGCGCACCGCATGTCCCGCGGCCACTTCCTGTAGCGGCACCGGTTCGTGGCAAGCCGCTTTCTTGGGTGCCGGGCAGCGCGGGAAGAAAGCACACCCCGTGGGGATGGAGAAGGGGTCGGGTACGCTGCCTGGGATGGGTGTCAGGCGTTCTTTGACCCGCTTACCAAGCCGCGGAATAGAACGCAACAATCCGACGGTATAGGGATGCAGCGGGCGATGGAACAACGTGCGGACGTCGGCGCTTTCCAGAATCCGGCCCATGTACATCACGCTCACCCGATCGGCGGTTTCGGCCACAACGCTCAAGTTGTGCGTAATCAGCATGATCGCCATGCCCAGCTCGTCTTGCAGCTGCAGCATCAGCTCCAGGATCTGCGCCTGGATCGTGACGTCCAGTGCGGTCGTCGGTTCGTCGGCAATGAGCAGGGTGGGATTGCAGACGAGCGCCATCGCGATCATCGCGCGCTGCCGCATCCCGCCGGAAAGCTGGTGGGGATACTGGACATAGCGTGTGCGCGGTTCGGATATTCCGACTTGCTGCAGCATGAAAATCCCGCGTTCATCCGCCTCTTTGCGATCCACGTTCTGGTGCAACATCACCGCTTCCGAGATCTGGTTCCCCACCGTATGGACCGGAGACAAAGACGTCAACGGTTCCTGGAAGATCATCGCGATCTCATTGCCGCGGATCTCGCGAATCAGGGCGCCGTTGGGATCGAGCTGTGTCATGTCAATCGCTGCGCTGCCATCTCCGCGGTCGAAGAGAATCTTCCCGCCGACGATGCGGCTGGTCTTCCGTGGAAGCAACCGCAGGATCGAATAGGCGGTCACACTCTTGCCACTGCCCGATTCACCGACGATCCCGAGCGTCTCTCCTGCAGCAACACGCAGAGAAACGCCACTGACCGCGCGAATGACTCCATCCATCGTTTGGAAGTGCGTTTCCAGGTTATCGACGCGCACAATCGTGCGCCTTTCTTCAGCATCCATCATGTCTACACCGTATACGGATCGGAAGCATCGCGCAATCCATCCCCCAGGAAGTTGAACGCCAGAATGACCCCGGTAATCGCCAGCGCCGGGCTGAAGACCCACGGGTACAGGGCAATCGACTGGATATTCTGCACTTCCTTGAGCAAAACGCCCCAACTCGTCACCGGTGGGCGCAAACCCAGTCCCAGGAAGCTCAGCGCTGTCTCCGCCAGGATCATCGACGGCATTGCCAGCGTCGCGACGACGGTGATCTGTCCGATCGACGCCGGGATCAAGTGTTTGAAGATGATTCGGCTATCGCTGCCGCCCGATAACCTGGACGCCAGCACGAAATCCGCGTTGCGTATCGCCAACACCTGCCCTCTGAGTTGCCGGGCGAGCCACGTCCAGCCCACCAGGGACAGAATCAGCGTCACGACGAAATAGGTCCGGAGCGGGGGCCAATGCGGCGGGACCGCAGCCGACAGGGCCATCCACAACGGGATCGCCGGAAACGATCTCACCAGCTCGATCAGGCGCTGAATCAGATTGTCGATTCCGCCGCCATAATACCCGGAGACGACACCCAGGATCGACCCCACGAACAGGCTCAACAGCACTCCGATCAAACCGATGGTCAGAGACACCTGCGAGCCGTACAGGATGCGCGAGAACATGTCGCGGCCCTGCCGATCGGTGCCCAGAATCGAAACAATCCCAGCGGGTACCTGGAACAGATGGATGTCGCTCTCGACCAGCCCCAGGATGCCGTACCGCTCCCCTTTGGCGAAGAACTGCACGGGAATCTTCTTGGTGCGATCGACCTCGAAGACACGCCGCAGATCCTTGTCGAAGGCCATCTTCACATCGTAGACGAAAGGACGCACAGTTCCGTTGTCGAAGATGTACACGCGCTGTGGCGGCAGGTAGATGTACTGCCCGAAGCGTGTCGTCAGTGTGTACGGAGCGATGAAACCAGCCAGCACTGCCGCCAGATAATAGAGCAGCACGACGGCGCCCCCGCACAACGCGACGCGGTTGCGGATGAACTTGCGCCACATGAGTTGCCATTGTGAGGCCCCGTAGATCTGTCTCGCCTTCATCTCGTCGAGCTCGGCAGCGGTGAGATCCACCTCGCTCAGCTCTTCTCTGAGCACGGCCGGCAACTGCTCATAGAGGCTGAACAGCTCTTCCGATTGTCTGGTCAGCTCCTGTTGCGTTTGCTCGCTCATGTGTATACGATCCTCGGATCGGCCCAGGCCAGAGCCATATCGGCCAGCAGGTTGGAGATCATCAACAGCAAGGCCATGAACAACAGGAATGTACCCGCCAGGTACATATCCTGGCTCATCAGCGCACGTAGCAGCAGCGGACCGGTGGTGGGAACCGACAACACGATACCGACGATCGTCGACTCCGAAATAATCTTCGGCACTTCCATCGCCATCACACTGATCACCGGATTGATGGACACACGCGCCGCATACTTGTTCACCACCTTACGTTCTTCGAGTCCTTTGGCTCGTGCGGTAGTCACATACTGCTGCCCCAAAGATTCCAACATGCTGTTGCGCATGATGCGCTGAAGCTGTGCCGTACTCGCCAATGCCAGGATCACCGCCGGCGGCCACAGGTGCATGAAGTAATCCCACAGTTTCGCCAGAGTCCACGGGGCGTCGACAAATTCGCGAGACAGCGTTCCCCCGGCGGGAATCCGCAGCACGACGATACCCAGGAACATCCAGATCAGCGCCAGCAGAAAGCCGGGCAACGACAATCCCACAAATCCCACGAGTGATAGCGCATGATCGCCAAAGGAATACTGGTGCGTTGCGGAATAGATACCGATCGGTAACGCCACAATCACCATGAACACCAATGAAAGAGCACCCACCAACACCGTATAAGCCATGCGATTCCAGACCAACGGCAGCACCGGGCTGTTCCATTCCAGAGACCAGCCGAAATCGCCGAAGGGGAACCCGGACACCCATTTCAGATAACGAACGATCAAAGGTTGGTCGAGGCCATACCGCGCGGCCATCACCTTGACCGTTTCCGAGTCCTGTCCACCGCCGGTCTCGGCAATCTCTGCCTGCAGCGTGGTGAAAAAATCGCCGGGGGGCAATTGGATAATGACAAAGGTTACCATCGAGACGATAATCATCAAGGGTATCATACCCAGAATACGCCTGATCAAATAAGCCGTCATGCACGGATACTCCCACGGAGAATGCAGCCTGGATGGCTGGGAGGAGCCACTATGGCGGTTCCTCCCAGTCAAAGGTCGACACATCACGCCCGCGGCGGACTGCTCGTTACTGCTCCATCCAGAAGGTGAACGGGTTCTGTGTACCTGGCGTGAAGACCAACCAGTCGGACGTGTGTTCCGGAACGACGTTGTGGAAGTTGTTCTTGACCACCACCAGGCCGGGGGCCATGCCCACAGTGCCAATTGTGAACAACCCCTCGGTCGCCTTCTTCACGATCTCTTTACCAAGCACGAGCTGCTCAGCAGGGTCAACGGTGTTTTTGTACTGGTCGTACAGGTCCATCACTTCCTTGAGCGCTGCCGGC
>CAZPTF010000350.1:0-4297 GCA_964589015.1 uncultured Anaerolineae bacterium | reverse complement strand
ATCGGGCGGCGTGGGCCGATTCGCGTATTCGTGTTGGATTCGTGGACGGCATGGCCCTGTCGCATGGTGAGGCCGGTACTTGCGGGGCCAGCGAGCAACAGGCAGGTCGTGTTTTCAGCGCGATCTGCCCGCCTCATACGAATATCTTCGTATCGCTCAAGACTGGGCCAATCTCCGACGCCACTGTCGTGGTCCCGCGCGTGCTGTGCCTCGGCGACCCGCGTGCGGGCCCGCAGCGCAGTAGACTGGACCAGCCCGCTCCAATGGCTGCACTCTGCAACTCGTTGGTCGTGTCAGAGGCGCCACACTTGGCGCCAAAAATCCCGGCTGCACGCGGGCGGGGCCGGGTGCTCTTGGCTAGAATGCCGCCTTGTGCTATAATGTGCGCCACACCTTGGTAAAGGGGGACATACCCATCATGAAACTGACCGGAAGAGTCTGGAAATACGGGGCAAACGTCGATACCGATGCCATCATCGCCGCCCGCTACCTGGATGTCCACGACGGCGCCGAGCTCGCCAAGCATGCAATGGAAGATCTCGACCCGACCTTCAAAGAGCGCGTACAGCCGGGTGACATCATCGTGGCGACGACCAATTTCGGCTGCGGGTCCTCGCGCGAACACGCTCCGCTCGCTCTCAAGTCCGCGGGGATCGGTTGCATCATCGCCGAGACGTTCGCGCGCATTTTCTACCGGAACGCGATCAACATCGGTTTGCCGATTCTCGAATGTCCGGAAGCCGTCGCGGCGACTGCAGCCAATCAGCAGCTGGAGGTCAACCTCAGCTCGGGCGAGATCCGCAATCTGACCACCGGTGAGACGTTCCAGGCCAATCCCTATCCGGAGTTCATGATCGAGATCATGGAAGCCGGCGGGCTGATGGCGAAGACCGTGCGCGAGCTGAAGGGATAGATTCTGCGGGGGGCTTGCCGCCCGCTGTGCACGCGCTCACGTTGGAACCGGCGGTGCGCGCGCCACGCTTTCTCTGTACGTCTGCAAGGAACCTGCTAAGCTACACAATAAATATGGAGGGTGGATCATGGCTTATCGCATCGCAGTTGTTCCCGGTGATGGCACCGGCCCCGAAGTAATCGCCGAAGGGATGAAGGTCCTGGAGGCAGTAGCCGCCAAACACGGCATCAAGTACGAGGCAGTGGAATATGACTTGGGCGGCGAACGCTACAAGCGCACGGGCGAAATCCTTCCCGAGTCGGTGCTCGAAGAACTCAAGACCTTCGATGTCATTTACCTGGGCGCGATCGGGCACCCCGATGTGAAACCAGGTGTTCTCGAAAAGGGGCTGCTGCTCCGGCTGCGCTTCGAGCTGGATCAATACATCAACCTCCGTCCGGTCAAGCTGTATCCAAACGTGTGGACGCCGATCAAGGACAAGGGACCGGAAGAGATCGATTTCGTCGTGGTTCGCGAGAACACCGAAGGCATTTACACGGGCAACGGTGGGTTCTTCAAGAAAGGCACACCGGACGAGATCGCGACGCAGGTTTCGATCAACACGCGCATTGGCGTGGAGCGCTGCCTGCGGTTCGCCTTCGATTATTGCCGCAAGCGCAACAAAGAGAAGAAGCTGACGCTCGTCGGAAAGACCAATGTCTTGACCTTCGAGTTCGATCTCTGGGAACGTGCGTTTCACGAAGTGGGCAAAGCGGATTATCCCGACATCACGCGCGACTACGCGCACGTGGACGCAACCTGCATGTGGTTCGTCAAGAACCCGGAGTGGTTCGACGTCATCGTCACCGACAACATCTTCGGCGACATCATCACCGACCTGGGCGCGATGATCCAGGGTGGGATGGGTATCGCCGCGGGCGGGAACATCAACCCGGCCGGCGTATCCATGTTCGAGCCAATCGGTGGGTCGGCACCGCGTTACAGCGGGATGGGCGTGATCAACCCGCTGGCAGCCATCGGCGCATTGCAGATGCTGCTGGAGAACCTGGGTGAAGACGCGGCTGCAGCCGACGTAGAGCGGGCCATCATCAAGACAGTCGCCAAAATGCCGTCCATGTCTGCGGGACAGCTGGGGATGTCCACCTCTGAGGTCGGCGATTCCGTCGCGAACAACCTCTAACAGGTGACGCGGACGAATCGGGGAAACGGCCTCATGGATTGGGATGTCATCGTAGTCGGTGGAGGGATCGGTGGAGCGGCGGCAGCCCTCTTTCTACAGGAGCAGGGCTGCCGTGTCGGTGTTCTCGAAAAGGAGACGCTGCCGCGCTACAAAGCGTGTGCCGGTGGACTGCCGCAACAGGCCCAGTCGCTGTTGCCGTTTCCGCTCGATCCAGTGACAGAAGTCGTCGTCACCGATGTGATCTATGCGCTCCGGCAGGAGAAGCGCGTCGCACAGTCGCTGTACGATCAGACTGCGGTGATGGTCAACCGCTCTGACTTCGACTATTACGTGCTCAATCGATCCGGCGCGGACGTGATCGAAAATGCAGCCGTGCACGAGATCGTTGAAACGGAACACGGAGTACGCGTCCGGACGCGAGACGGACGCCAATATGCGGCGCAGTACCTGATCGGCGCGGACGGCGCCAACTCACGGGTCGCGCGTGCCCTGGGGCTGCGCCGTGACAGGACGATGGGCGTTGCCATCGAGGCGGAAGTGGAAGCTTCGGCTGAAGTGATGGCCCAGTACCGGCACACCGCCCTGTTCCAGTTCGGTGCGCTACGCACGGGATACGTCTGGATCTTCCCGAAACGGGATCATTTGTCGGTTGGGCTGGGGACGTTCGTGGGTGCTGTGGACGACCTGCGTGGCATTCTGCAACGGGAGATGCGCGCGATGGGCATCCCGCTGGACGGTGCGCCGTGGCGCGGACATCCGCTTCCGCTCCACGTCAAGGCTGAACGGCTCAACACCGCGCGCTGTATGCTCGTCGGGGACGCGGCCGGCCTGGTCGATGCGTTTCTGGGCGAGGGGATTCGCTATGCGCTCCTCAGCGCGCAGATCGCCGCCGAATCGATCGCCGCAAACTGCATCGCGACGTACTCCGCCCGCGTCAAGCGGGAGATCAGCGACGGACTCAGACCCGCCCGCTTCGCAGCGCGTTTCTTCTACCGCTACACGGATTTCTCGTTCTGGTGTGTCGCCAACAACCCCGCGCTGACCCGCCTGTTCCTGCGCCTGGTGGCGGGCACTATCACCTATCGCGAGCTCGTGGTGCGCCTGCCCCTTTATCTGGCGCAATCGCTCGTCGTCCGCAGGTAAGGCTCAGTCCTGGTCTGGGCACGGGCACTACACAGCGGAGCCGCTGCCAGCGGATGGTTCGACGCCACGCGAGAGTCTCGGGAGTACCAGAGCACTCACAGGAGGAAGACACCGTGACAACCACACCCACCTATCGCATCTACGCATTGAAGATTGCCGGACCGTTGCTCCGCTCTCGCGCACTGGTTGCCTGGCTCAGAGATTGGGACGTCCAGGTCACAGCGAATCATTATTTCTGGGTGGTGCAGGGCGAAGATGATGTGATCGTCGTCGATTCGGGCTACACGCCGGAAATTGCACAGCAGCGCAACATCTCCACCTACGTCAGTCCGGTCGATTTGCTGGCGCGCATCGGAATCGACGCAGCTGCCGTACCGCACGTCGTCTTGACCCATCTGCACTGGGACCACGCGGCGGGAATGAGCCTGTTTCCGAACGCGCAGTTCTACTTGCAGGAGGCGGAGTACCGTTTCTGGATCGAGGATCCAAAGGCACAACGTCCGGCGTTCGCGAATCCATTCACGACAGACGAGAGTTACCGGATCGCCCTCTCGAAGTTGAAGGGGACCGCGCGGCTGGCCCTGCTGCAGGGCGACCGGGAGATCCTTCCCGGCGTGGAGTGCCTGCTCGCCGCGGGACATACCCCTGCGCTCCAGGCCGTCGCAGTCAACACGGAGCAGGGCACGGCAGTGGTGGGTTCCGATTGCGGCCACATGTTCGCCAACTACCGCGAGGACTGGCCAAGTTGCCTGATCTACGACCTCGGCGCATGGCTGGACAGCTTTACCAGGCTGCGCGTCACAGCATCGTCACTCGATCTGCTGTTCCCGGGACACGATCCGTTGCTGACGTCCGGCTATCCCAGCGTCGCCGACGGTGTGACCCGTCTCGCGTGACGAGATCGGCCCAGTCGAAGCGAGCACCGTTGACTCGGGCCAATCTCCGCCAGGACCTGCCCCGGCCAACAGACTGTGCCAATCTACCACGCCGCGGATCAGCGCAGGTGTCGCTGCACTCCCACCGGGTCGTCACGACAGGCTGTCGTCAAAGATTGGCCCAGT
>CAZPTF010000349.1:0-4302 GCA_964589015.1 uncultured Anaerolineae bacterium | reverse complement strand
GAAAACGGGGCGGGAAAATCCACGTTGATGAAGATCCTCGCTGGTGTCTATAGACCGGACGAGGGGACGATTCGCATCAATGGCGAACAGACAGAGATACGAAATCCTGGCCACGCGAAAGAGCTTGGCATCAGTATTGTATTCCAGGAACAAGCCCTCATTCCTGACCTGGATGCCATCGAGAACATTTTCATTGGTCGAGAGATCACTACGACTTTCGGGGACTCCTACATGGGGGTCCTGAACCGCCGGGCGATGGTCAACAAAGCGAATGCTTTCCTCGAAGCATTCGCAACCGACATCGACCTGACGGTTCCCATCCGCGAACTGGGATTGGGACAAAGGCAGATCATCGAAATCACCCGTTCTCTGGCAGAGAACGCCTCCATACTTATATTGGACGAGCCGACCGCAGCATTAGAGGATTTCGAGCGCAAACAGTTGTTCGATTTCCTCGACAGGCTGCGTGAAGCCGGCATCGGGATTATTTACGTCTCGCACGATCTCGAGGAGTGTCTGGAGATCGGCGACCGCATCATGGTCCTGCGCGACGGGAAGAAAGTAGGTGAGATGGCAGTGCACGATGCCAGCGTGGACAGCGTCATCGAGATGATGGTGGGCAGGACGTTGGCAGAGCAATATCCCAAGGTTACAGCGTCGATCGGTAGCGATCCAATTCTCCAGGTCAGCAATCTTTCTCATCGCAGAGCCTTTTCCAACATTAGCTTCTCTCTGCATCGCGGGGAGATCATTGGCTTCGGCGGTCTGGCCGGATCGGGCAAATTCGAGCTGGCGCGCTCGCTTTTCGGTGTGGAACCGATCACAGCTGGCAGCATTGAACTCGATGGAAAAGCCATATCAGGAAACCTGACCCCACAGAGTGCGATACAGCAAGGCATCGCCTTTCTTCCGGCGGACCGGAAGAGCGAAGGTCTGTTCCTTGAACACGACGTACAGTACAACATCTCCATCGCGAATTTGAAGGCGCTCATCAAGGGTTGGATCCGAGGCGCCCCCGAACGACAGGTCGCACAAAGCTACGTGGACACACTCGACATCAAGACGCCCTCTATTCACCAGATGGCGCGGCATCTCAGCGGAGGTAACCAGCAGAAGGTCATGCTGGCCCGCTGGTTGTTCGCCAAACCCAAGATTCTCATCTTCGAGGAGCCCACACGCGGCATCGACGTGAACGCAAAGGTCGAAGTGTACAACCTGATCGGAGAAATCGTCAAAGAAGGGAGCGCCGTAATCATCGTCTCTTCAGAGCTGCCCGAATTAGAAGGCATCTGTGACCGGGTCATCGTGATGCACGACGGAATGATTGCCGCAGACTTGCCTAGAGAACAGTTGAGCCAAGAGACCATCGCTTACTATGCCGTGACTACATCTGGGGAGGGACCCAATGGGAACCACTAAGCCGCAACAATCCGGAATCTTCAGGAATATCCGCCTCGATTTCAGCAAAGGGGGAGGCATTGTCATCGCGTTTCTGGTCCTGTGTATGGTCCTGACGATTGCTTCTCCGCGTTTTCTCACCGCCACGAATCTCTTGATCGTCGCCCGCCAGACTGTCTTTGTCATGATTATCGGCTTTGCCATGACTTTCGTCATCGGGATGGGAGGCATCGACCTCTCCGTAGGCGCTACCCTGGCGCTGTGTGGTGCGGTCACGGCTCGTTTGCTGTTGGATGGTGTAAATGTCTGGGTCGCCATGCTGGCGGCTCTGGTGCTGGGGACGTTCATTGGCGCAGTGAACGGCTTTCTGATCGCGAAACTGGGCATGACGGATTTCATCGCCACACTGGGCATGATGAGTATCCTGCGCGGCATCATCATGGTGTTCACACACGGTGTGCCGTTCTTCGGATTGCAGATTCCCACCTTCCAGTGGTTCGCCCAGGGGTATATCGGGCCCATCCCCGTGCCGGTCATTATCACGGCGCTGTTGTTCCTGGTATGTCTGTTTATTCTGAAGAAGACACGACTGGGGCGGTTCGTGCTCGCCATCGGCTCCAACCAGGATGCCGCGCGATTGGTGGGTATCAACATTGCCGAAGTCAAAATCATCGTCTATGCATTCTGCGGTCTGATGGCCGCGGCCTCCGGGCTGCTGCTTACGTCCCGGTTGGAAGCGGCTATGCCAGAAGCCGGCGAGGGATACGAGTTGGACGTGATCGCCGCCACCGTGATCGGCGGTACGAGCCTTGCCGGTGGACGAGCGAACCTGCTTGGCACGGTGGTTGGAGCGATGGTCATGGGTGTGGTACGCAACGGACTGAATCTGCTCAGCATCAACGTATTCTGGCACCAAGTCGTCATCGGCAGTATCATCTTGATCGCGGTCGGTATCGACCAGCTCAGCCAGCGGAGACTATCACGCTAGCGTGAGCAACGTGCAGCGAGGGCCACGCTGCCGCGCACGTCCGTGTCGCCAGGAACAGGCAGGAACAGGATGGAGCTACACTGGGCGACGGGAAGAACGGCGGCGAATACAAACAAACGAATCGGAGGGAAGCAATGCCATACGGATATAACGGCCAGGTCTTGCACGTCAACTTGACCGAAGGAACAACCTGGGTCGAAAAACCTAACCGCACGTGGTACCGCACGTACATGGGCGGAAGAAATGTCGCCCTATACTACCTGCTCAGGGAATTGCCGGCGGAGACCGATCCCCTCGGCCCAGAGAACGTCCTGGTGTTTGCACCCAGCGTGATCACAGGTGCACCGGTCCCGGGCACATCGCGTTTCACTGTGGCCGCGAAGTCCCCGCTCACCAACGGTTTCGGAGAGGCACAATCCGGCGGCTGGTGGGGACCGGAGCTGAAGTTCGCGGGATTCGACGCCGTTGTCGTTTACGGCAAGGCCGCGAAGCCCGTCTATTTATGGATCCACGATGGGGAGGCGGAAATTCGCGCTGCCAGGCATCTGTGGGGGACACTGACCGGCGAGACCCTACAGCAGATTCGCGAAGAACACGACGACAAGCGGATTCGCGTGGTCGGCATCGGTCCTGCCGGTGAAAACCTGGTCCGTTACGCCTGTGTCGTCGATCAGGCGAGACATGCAGCGGGGCGATGTGGCCTTGGTGCCGTGATGGGCGCCAAGAACCTGAAAGCGGTGGCCTGTCGGGGAACCAGGCGGATCGACATCGCCGATTTGGATTTCGTGAAGTCTTTTGCGAAAAGCTTCGCAGAGCGCGTACCGCAAAATGCTGATACGAATCAATTGCACCAGTTCGGGACGTCCAACTACTACGCCAATGCAAACACCGGGGGGGCGTTGCCCACGCGCAACTGGAACCAGGCCCAGTTCGAAGGAGCTCACCATTGTGACCACCAGGTCATGGCTCAGCAGCTCACGAGTGATCACGACGCCTGCTACGCCTGTCCCGTCCGCTGCAAGCAGGTCGTCAAGGCAGAAAGCCCGTATCACATCGATCCGACCTACGGCGGCCCGGAATTCGAGACGATGACCGCATTCAGCGCCATCTGCGGTTGCGACGACGTGTACGCCATGTGCAAAGCTCACGAGCTGTGCAATGCCAACGGGCTCGATACGATCAGCACCGGCGCTACCATCGCCTGGGCGATGGAGTGCTTTGAAAAGGGATTGCTCACCGCAGAGGACACCGGCGGCTTCAGCACTGCGTTTGGCGATCACGAGGGGATGCTGCAATGCATCGAGATGATCGTGAAACGAGAGGGTTTTGGTGACCTGCTCGCCAATGGCTCAGCATTCGCCGCGAAGACGATCGGACGTGATACTGAAGCGTTGAGTATGTCGGTGAAGGGACAGGAATTCGCCATGCACGAGCCGCGCAGCAAGATGGGCCTCGGTTACCATTTCGCCCTGTCACCAACCGGAGCGGACCACATCCAGGCGGAACACGATGGAGCGTTCGACCCCAACCTCACCGGCTACACGCACAAAGCCGATGCTCCATCTTTCTTCATGGAGCAGACATACCCGCTCGGCGTTCTGGAACCGGTACCGAGTCTGTCCGCAGCGGAAGATAAGGCGCGATTATTCTTCTACCTGCAGCACCATTTCTCGTTCATGGATATACTCGATCTGTGCGTGTTCACCACGGCACCGGTCCGGATCACGACATTTGACGAAATTACCCGAATCGTGCAGGCGGTGACCGGTTGGAATATCAGTTTCTGGGAAATCATGAAGGCCGGGGAACGCGGCATGACGATGGCACGCTGTTTCAATGTCAAGCACGGATTCACAACTGACGACGACCGTCTCCCCGAAAGAATGTTTACACCGGCGCACAAAGGGCCACAAGAC
>CAZPTF010000348.1:0-4302 GCA_964589015.1 uncultured Anaerolineae bacterium | reverse complement strand
AACCCGCGCGCTCCTAAAACGCAAACACGAAGATCAAATCGTTTACATTGGTATTGGTCGGTCCGGTAAGCAGCAGGTCGCCGGTGCCGGCGAAGAAATGATAGGAATCGTTATTCCCGAGATACTCCGCAGCGGCGAGTCCCTTCTGTAACCCTTGTGCAACGGTTTCTCCTGTTGCCAGTGCGCCGCCCGCATCTGTAGGGCCATCCGTACCATCCGTGGCCAGGCTGACGACCATGACGTCAGGCCAGCCCGCCAGCGCAATCGCACTCGCCAACGCCAATTCCTGATTGCGTCCACCCTTGCCGGTTCCGTGAATGTGGACGGTGGTCTCGCCGCCCGCAATCAGACACGCCGGCCGGGGCAATGGCCGGTTGGAACGTACCATCTCCTTTGCAAAGCCGGCGAAGACCTTCGCCACTTCTTTGGCTTCACCTTCGATGTAGGTAGACAGGAGTTGTGTGTTGAAGCCCAGGGCCTCCGCGCGTGCTGCCGCCGCCAATGCTGCGACTTCGTTGCTGGCGACGATGACGTTGTTCACGCGCTCGAACAGCTCGTCACCGGCTTTTGGGTTCTCCGGGATCTTCCCGGCGAGACCCGCCTCCAGCCGCTCGCGAATCACCGGCGCCACCTGGTCCCACACGTCGCCGTCTTTCAGCACGCGCATCGCGTCCGCGAAGGTACTCGTATCGGGTGCGGTTGGTCCGGAGGCGATCACATCGAGAGGGTTGCCCACGACGTCGGAAAGAATCAGGGAAATCACCTGGGCGGGAGCCGCGCGGCGTGCCAACTGCCCGCCCTTGAGGGCGCTCAGATGCTTGCGTACTGCATTCATCTGGTTGATCGTTGCGCCGCAGCGCAGCAGCAACTGCGTCAGGTTCTGTTTATCGTCCAGCGTGAGGCCCTCCGCCGGCAGGACCATCAGAGCCGAGCCGCCGCCCGAGATCACGCAGATGACCAGGTCGCGTGCGGTCAGATCGGTCAGCAGCTCGAACATCTTCTGCACGCCTTTCCGCCCGTTCTCATCGGGGGTCGGATGGCCGGCCTCCTGGATCACGATGTGGCGCGGCATCTCATCCGCTGGCAGCAGATGGTCGTACTTGACGTTGACGACTCCGGCGGTCACGCGATCCCCCAGAATTTGCTCCACCGCAGCGGCCATCGGTGCGCCGGCCTTCCCGCCCCCGACGACGAAAATGCGGTCGAAGTCCGCCAGATCGTAGGCACGTCCGCCGACCTTGAGCACATTCCCGTCGAGTTGGACGCTGTTGAGGACAGCCTCCCGCGGGTCCACGGCGCGGAGCGCCTCTTGCAGGATGCTCCAGACATCGCGGCCCCGTGGAGTTGACGTCAACGTTGTTGGCAGTTCAGACATGCTTCTTTTCCTCACTTTGCTGTAGTAGTATGAATGTTAGCGCGCTTGTCCGGTCGGTGGAGGAATTCCCCCCAGACTTGCGGAACCACGTGCCCCGAAAGTCTGGCATTTTGCCCCGCTCATTTTTTGAGTGCTCCCAACACTCCGGTCGTGGCATCGCTGGGAGAGGACACGCGGGTCAGCACATCGCGCAGGCCACGCTGCAAAGCCCGCGCCACGGCTTCGTAGTTCGCACCGGATGGGTACGGGGCGGCCCTCTCCAACAAATCTTGCGCGAACGCCACGTAGGGGTCCGATTGGTCCCATGTTCCCATAGCCTGGCGTGTGGTGGACAGACGATTCGTGGCATTCGTCCAGATGCCGTTGTTTTCCGGCAGCATCAACCACTCGATGAATTGCGCTGCGGCACGTTGCCGGTCCGGATCGACAGCGACGATTACCAGCGCCCAACCCTTCGTCAATGAAAACAGGTTGCCGTCCCGCGTCGGGATGGGCGTAAAGCTGGTACCGTGCAGCGTCGGGCGGAGGCTCAAATACCGCAGGGAACTGACATCAGTCAGCTGTGCCTTGCCCGAGAGATACACCGCCCAGGCATCGGCCTCGGTGCGGTAATCCAGCACGGTCAGGGGGATGAGCTGGCGCTGATTCCCCTGCCGGTAGAAATCGAAGACGTCGGTCAGCCGGTCGGCATCGAGAACGATGTTCTGGCCCGCGACCAGGTTGTCTTCGCCCAATGCCAGGTACTGCAACCAGAACGACTGATCCACGCGTTCGCCGTCTTCTCCGCCGCCGGCAAACACGTAGGTGGCTGTTCCGGACAGCACCTGCTGCCATGTCAGTGGGGGAGAACTCAGCAGAGCGGTATCGTACGCCAAATGGTAAAGGTCAGCTTCGAACTGAATGCCCAGCAGCCGGTCGTCCACCGTACACCCGGCCCGCGCGAATGGAAACAGGTCGGCCTGCAGGTCCTGGGAGATCAAATCATCGAGAGATCTGAACAGGCCTTCATGGGCCAACGTGGGAAGATCCGCGACATCTACGATTGCCAAATCGGGCAGTCTCTGTGGAACGACCGCGTTCGTCGTCTGCAGAAAATCGTGAATGCCGCCCGTTCCATAGGCCTTCTTCAATACGAAATCGACTGCGATGCCGGAATTCTGCGCCGCAAACTTCTCGACTTGTTCAAGTAGAAGCTGGCTGCCCAAATCGTTCTGCAGTGGGGAGAACGCCTCCGTAGTCCACATCGTCAGAGTAAGCACGGATGATGACGTAGGGATAGCAGTATCACCCGCACGATTGGCTGTCGTCGTCACTACGGTCGTTGCCTGAGGCAGCGAAGCTCTCACCGTATCGACTGCCGCTGTCCCGCGAGGGGGCAGAGCGACAGGGTGCAGCTCGCTGGGAACGGTTCCACAGCCTCCCAGGCTGAACACGACTCCGCAGAAAAGGAACGCAATCCAGATGAAAGCCCTCAGAACGTGTTGTCGACCAATCAGCAATTACATCCCACCCTGACACAGGAAATGCCATAACAGTCACTTAGCCGTTGAGGGCTCATTATAACACAGCTGACCGCGAAGCCGAAACCGGCACCCGCCGGTACCGGTTATTCTATTTTGATGCCTTTGGCCTCCGGGGACAGATCAGGGTATTTCATGCCCAGGTCTTCCAGGGCATCGACAAGCACCTGCGAAACGATGAGGTTCCGGTACCATTTCCGGTCAGCCGGAACGATGTGCCACGGCGCCCACGGTGTGTTGCAACGCGTCAGGACTTCTTCGTAAGCCTTCTCGTATTCGTCCCATTTCTTGCGCTTGGATGCGTCGTCCGCACTGAATTTCCAGTATTTGGTCGGGTCTGACAGCCGTTCCTCGAAGCGCTGCTTCTGCTCATCCTTGGAGATGTGCAGGTAGAACTTCAAGATGAGCGTGCCTTCGTCGACCAGCATCCGCTCGAAATTGTTGATGTGGTCGTAACGGGCCTTCCACACCTTCTCCGGAGCCAGACCATCCACTCTGACGATCAACACGTCTTCGTAATGAGACCGGTTGAAGATCACGATATCACCTTTCGCTGGAGCCTGGAGGTGAATTCGCCACAGGAAATCGTGCGACAGTTCGAGTGGCGTGGGACCCTTGAAACTGGCCACGTGACAACCCTGCGGGTTGAATGCGTCCATGACATGGCGAATAGTTCCATCCTTGCCCGAGGCGTCTGTGCCCTGCAGGACGATCAGCAGTCCTTTCTTCTTGGAAGCGTAGAGCAGTTCTTGGAGCTCCACCAGTTTGGCTAGATTTTTCGCCTGATCCTTGAGCGCATCGAGCTTATCCTTGTATGCTCCCTTGTAATCGGGATCATAATCCGCAAGCTTCACTTTGCTCTTGGCTGGCACCACGATCGGCTGTTCTTTCATTGCATACCGTCCCTTCTCAACCATAATGACCACGCGACGACGACACAGGAACCCGCTCCTCAATAGCACAGAGCATTGAAATGATCTTGGTGGAATAACCCAACGTGCGATTCGCGCCCCAAATCCAACACGGGAACTCAGTGAGGTGCACAGTTTTGTTCATGCAACCAATAACGCAGAGGAAGCCGCCGGGGATACGATTGTATTCACGTAACCACCCGGCTTGTTCGTGCACAGTACCCCGATTGCTGACAACACGTTCGCAACCATGTCCGCTTAGCCTGCACGTAACCAGTATATCACAAATTGGGACCAACATCAATAACCGGATGAAGCCGGTTACGTTCGGGTTTAGCGGGCGATGATCGATTTCCCGCATGGGCTCCGCTCTACGAGTGTCCAGTTCTGCAATCCACACCCCCAACTTCTCGCGGGTACTCGATTGTCGCCCAGAATCCCGCCGGATCCCTGTTGGGCTCCGAACTGGCGCAGAACTACGATATATGCTATAATA
>CAZPTF010000347.1:0-4318 GCA_964589015.1 uncultured Anaerolineae bacterium | reverse complement strand
ATGTCACGTTTTGACAATTGCGGCATTTGGTGGTATCTTTTCAGGTGTGGTCGAGAGGTTGCTGAAAAGGACGTTGATGGAGACGAGTAGGTGGTCCAGGTCACGCAGAGAGCCTGCGGGTGCTGCGAAGCGGGTGTGATGCTCCTGCCGAAAATCCCTCCGGAGTCGCTGACCGAAAGGATGGATGCCGTCCGAGTAGGCTTGGCCGGGTTCGCTCCCCGTTAGCAGAGCGCGGGTATTCTGGTGTACCTTCTGAGACGGGCGGTTAAGCTAATTGGGGTGGTACCGCGGGAGTGTATGCGCTCTCGTCCCCTGGGACGAGAGTTTTTTTATGACAGCGCGGTGTGATACAGGGGGTGAACGATGACTGAGTTGCTCTATCAGCGGGACAGCTATCTGCGCGAGGTCACAGCGACCGTCGTGGCGGTGGATGGCGATGCGGTGGCACTGGACCGAACGATCTTCTTTCCCGGCGGAGGTGGACAGCCGGCGGACGAGGGTGTGCTGGCGGTGGATGGTGTAGAGATCGCGTTGGGCGGGCTGAAGAAGAAGGGCGATGACGTGTGGCACACCCTGAAGGGCGCCACGCCGGAGGTGGGCGCGGCAGTGGTTGCGCGGCTGGATTGGGCGCACCGCTACCAGCTGATGCGTACGCACACCGCATTTCACATCCTGTGCGGCATCATCTTCCGGAATTACGGCGCTCTGGTCACGGGCGGTAACATGAAGCCCCTGGAGGGGCGTATGGATTTCGAGCTGGAACACATGACGGTCGATTTTGCCGCTGAAGTTGAGGAAAGTATCAACGAGCAGGTCGCAGCGGCGCGCGCGGTGGACGTGCGCATTCTGCCACGCGAGGAAGCTTTCCGGATTCCGGATCTGATTCGCACGAAGATCAACCTGTTGCCCGAAAGTATCACGGAAGTGCGTGTGGTCGAGATCGTCGGTCTCGATTTGCAGGCTGATGGCGGCACGCATGTGGCGAATACCCGAGAAGTCGGACATATCCACGTGGTTGGGCACGAGAGCAAAGGTAAGATCAACAAACGTCTGCGGATCGCTTTGGACGCCTGACGGCCAGGCGTTAGCCTGTCGAGAGTTTGGAGGAGAAATAACGCGATGTTCAAGGAAGTACCGAGCACTGTCAAGTTTCCGGATATGGAAGAAGAGGTTCTGGCCTTCTGGAAGGAACAGGCTATCTTTCACAAAAGCATGGAGCAACGGGAAGGGGCGCCTTCCTACGTCTTCTACGAAGGCCCGCCGACGGCGAATGGCTTGCCCGGAATCCATCATGTTCTGGCGCGTGTGTTCAAGGATCTTTTCCCGCGCTACCGCACGATGAAGGGCTACTACTGCTGGCGGCAGGGTGGCTGGGATACGCATGGGCTGCCCGTCGAGCTGGAGGTCGAGAAGGAGCTCGGGTTCAGCGGCAAGGAAGAGATCGAGAAATACGGAGTCGCCGAGTTCAACGCGAAATGCCGCGAAAGCGTGTTCCGCTACGTACGCGAGTGGGAAACCCTGACCGATCGGATTGGCTTCTGGGTGGATACCGAAAAAGCGTACGTGACGTTGCGCAATGAGTATATCGAGTCTATCTGGTGGATTCTCAAACAGCTCTGGGAGCGGGATTTCCTGTACCAGGGCTATAAGGTCGTGCCCTATTGTCCGCGTTGCGGTACGCCGTTGTCCGATCACGAGGTCGCTCTCGGCTACCGTGAGACCGATGATCCATCGATCTATGTGAAATTCCCGCTCAAGGACGAACCCGGGACCTATTTCCTGGTGTGGACGACCACACCCTGGACGTTGCCGGGCAACGTCGCACTCGCGGTGAAGGACGATGTGGACTACGTGGTCGTCGAGCATGGCGCAGGCGAGGATACAGAGCGTCTGATTCTGGCACGCGACTTGATGAAAGAAGCACTGGGTGATCCGGAGCATTATCGCGTGGTCCAGGAAATGAAGGGGACCAGGCTGGTTGGGAAACGCTATCTCCCGCTATTCACATTTCTGCCGGTGGACCGCGATTATTGCTACGTGATCGCGGCAGACTTCGTGACCACTACGGAAGGTACCGGTATCGTGCACATGGCACCGGCGTTCGGCGCTGATGATATGGTCGTTGGTAAGGAACACAATCTGCCGGTGCTCGAAACCGTGGACGAAGACGGTCGCTTCATTTCCCAGGTCACGCCGTGGCGCGGCATGTTTGTGAAAGACGCCGATCCCTTGATCATCCGGCATTTGCAGGACCGCGGCATCATGCATTTGGTCCGTACGTACACGCATACCTATCCCTTCTGCTGGCGCTGCAACACGCCGCTCCTGTATTATGCGAAGACCAGTTGGTTCATCGAGACGACGCGTGTGCGCGATCGGCTGTTGGCGAACAACGAGAAAATCAACTGGTATCCCGAACATATCAAGAACGGTCGTTTTGGCAATTGGCTGGAGAACAACATCGACTGGTCGTTGGGGCGCGAGCGTTATTGGGGAACGCCACTGCCGGTGTGGCAGTGCGGCGATTGCCGTCATCAGGAGTGCATTGGCAGCGTCGCCGAGCTGAAGGAGAAGGTAGGACGCGCTCGTGCGGACTCACTGGACACGCTGGACTTGCACCGTCCCTACGTGGATGAAGTGCAGTACCCATGCCCGAAGTGTGGTGGGGCGATGCAGCGCGTTCCGGAAGTGATCGACTGCTGGTTCGATTCGGGGTCCATGCCGATTGCGCAGTGGCACTATCCCTTCGAAAACAAGGACGAATTTATCGCAAATTTCCCGGCGAACTACATCTGCGAGGCCGTGGATCAAACCCGCGGGTGGTTCTACAGCCTGCATGCGATTTCGACGCTGCTGTTCGACCAGCCCTGTTACCTGAACTGCGTGTGTTTGGGCTTGATTCTCGATGGTGAAGGCCAGAAGATGAGCAAGACGCGCGGCAACGTCGTCCGTCCGTGGGATGTGCTCAACGCGCACGGTGCCGATGCGTTGCGCTGGTATCTGTTCACGGCCAGCCCTCCCGGCAATGAGCGTCGCTTCTCGGTCGAGCTCGTCGGCGAGGTGGTGCGCAAATTCTTGCTGACGCTGTGGAACACCTATTCGTTCTTCGTAACGTACGCGAACATTGATGGGTTCGATCCCGCACAACAGACCCTGCCGGTCGCAGAACGGTCCACTCTGGACCGCTGGATATTGGCGGAGCTGCACCGGCTGGTCCGCCAGGTCGATACGTCCCTGGCAAACTACGATGTGACCGGAGCGACTCGCCCGATTGCGAAATTCGTGGACGATCTGAGCAATTGGTACGTGCGCCGTTCGCGGCGGCGGTTCTGGAAGAGTGAAGAAGATCAGGACAAGGTGGCGGCGTATTTGACGCTGTACGAATGCCTGGTGACCGTCTCGAAGCTGGTCGCGCCGATGATGCCGTTTGTCGCGGAGGTCATGTACCGGAATCTGGTACGCTCCGTCGCACCCGACGCAGCGGAGAGCGTACATCTATGCGATTTTCCTGAGCCGAATCTGGCGCTGATCGATGACGAATTGATCGCCGATACGCAGACGGCGATGCGAATGGTCAGTTTGGGCCATGCGGCGCGCAACAAGGCGGCGATCAAGGTACGCCAGCCGGTCGCGCAGGTGTTGTTCCAGGTGCGTACGGAGAAGGAGGCGGCGGCACTGCACAAACTGGCCGCAGAGATTGCCGATGAGCTGAACACCAAGCAACTGGGCTTGATCGACGAGGTGTCGGAGGTCGTCGCATACGAGGTGACTGCGCTTCCCGCTGTCGTGGGGAAGAAATACGGGGCGTTGTTCCCGAAAATTAGAAGCGCGTTGGCGCAAGCGGATGGCTACGCTCTCGTCCAGCGCATCAAGAATGGCGAGAGCATCGAATTGGAGATCGAAGGTGAACAGGTCGCCCTCCTGCCCGAGGAGCTGAACGTCAAAGTCCTGCCCAGGGAAGGTTTCGCGGTCGCCGAGGAGGCCGGTTATGTGGTGGCGGTGACGACGGAACTGACGCCTGCTTTGATCGAGGAAGGCCTGGCCAGGGAGCTGATCCGGCGCATCCAGACGATGCGCAAGGACGCCGGTTTCCGTATTGAGGACACGATCCGTGTCTACTACCAGGCGGGTTCGGTCATCAGAGACGTGATCGGAAGCTTTGGTGACTACATCAAGCAAGAAACGCTCGCGGTCGAGCTGCTGGCGGGAGCGGGACCGGAAGATTCGTACCAGCAGGAGACTTCCCTGGAAGGGGAGTTGATGCGGCTGGCATTGGAATTGCACCGCTGAGGGTTCGACCGGCGCCGGATGAATGCGG
>CAZPTF010000346.1:0-4329 GCA_964589015.1 uncultured Anaerolineae bacterium | reverse complement strand
AGAACGGGAATGGGACCGATGTTGCCTCTGCCCATGATATTCAAGAACAGTTTGTTGTCGATGTAAACCGTCTTACCACCGCTGAAGATGAGTGCCAACCCACGCGCCACACTCATGCTGCCCAGCGTGACCAGGAACGGCTGTATTTTCCAGCGGACACTGACGAACCCGTTGATGAATCCGAACAGCGTTCCGAGAAGCAGCGCCGCCAATATCGCAATCGGAATCGGTATGCCCTGCGCCAGCAATAGAGCGGCGACGACACCGCACATCGGAATGATCGAGCCGACGGACAGGTCGATCCCACCGGCAAGCATGACGATTGTCATCCCAAAACCGACGACGCTGGCAACAGCCGTCTGCTTGACGATATTGGTCAGGTTCTCCATGCTCAGGAAGACTTGAGGTTTCAAAATCGAAAAGATGGCAACGATCACGATAAAAGCCAGGATGATTCCCAGTTGTGACAGGCGGACAGGAATCGATGTCCCCGCGCCTGCCCGTTTTGGGGGAGGAACCGGGTGTTCGGTTTTGGCGTCGTACTGTTGGGTTTCTTTCATTTGGACCTCACCTCGGTGTAGGTAATTGCTGTCGGGTGCCATGCCGGCAGAAATGCTGCTGACGAATGAGTCTGCCGCCGACAGGCGGTCTCACCAGACTGGGGACGTTGCTGCGCTGCTGTCCGGTGAGAACCGCCTGTGTCACGGCTATACCTGTGCGTTCTCTCGGGCCGACCGGCCTGCAAGGCCCGGCCCACTTCGGTCGAATCGCTCTGGATCTATTGTGCGGTCAGGTCGAGTCCGGGAATCTCGCCCGGGGCACACTGTGCCCAAAGCTCATAGTAGGCCTGAACCAGATTGTCTTTCGAGACCATCATGACCGGAACCGGCAATTCCTTCGCCACCTTGACGCCCATCAGATACTGGAACGCAGCCTGGGTAGCCAGTGTGCCGTGAACTTCGGGGAATTGCGCTGCTGAGCCGGTGACCCAGCCTTCGTTGATGCGCGCCATGATTGCCTTGTCGGCGTCGATACCGGTCAGGACCACGTCGGATTTGTCAGCGGCCTGCAATGCATCAGAAGCGCCGACGATCTGGTTGCTGAACGTACACCAGATGCCATCCAGGTCTGGGTTGGCGACGAGGATGTTCTGGACGACGTTCTGCACCTCGTCCTGCGCGACGCCGCTCTGGCGGGCGACGATTTCGATGGCGGTGTCCTTGATGGCGTCCTCGAAACCGCGTACGCGTTCGTCGATGCGCCAGAGGCTGAAGTTGAGTTCGATCACGGCGACCTTGCCTGTGCCGCCGAGCTTATCGACGAGGAACTGGCCGGTTGCCAGACCGTTCTGGTAGTCGCCGTCACCACCGACGGTGGAGACGATGTAATCGGCATCGGGGATTGTGGTGATGGCGATGATGGGGATACCTTTTTCGTTGGCTTTTTCGAGGCCGGGCAGGATGGCTTTTTCGTCGAACGGTACGACGATGAGGGCATCGACGTTCTGGGCGACGAGGTTCTCGACATCAGCCAGCTGTTTCTGTGGATCGGCATTTGCATCGGTGGCGACGATCGCACCACCGTATTTCTTGGCGACGGCTTCAGCGGCGCTCACGACGCAAACCGCATAATCGTCGCGCATGAAATGCATCGACAGACCGATGGTGTATTCCTTTTTCTGCGTCATATCCAGACCGGGCACTTCGCCGGGGGCGCACTTTGCCCAGAGCAGACTATAGGCCCCGACCAGGTTGTCTTGCGAGACCATCATGACTGGCACAGCCTGCTCCTTTTCGACCTCTTTGCCCATGAGGTACTGGAAGGCGGCTTCGGTAGCCAGTGTGCCGTGGACTTCGGGGAATTGTGCCGCGGTGCCGGTGACCCAACCTTCGTTGATGCGTGCCATGATTGCCTTGTCGGCGTCGATACCGGTCAGGACCACATCGGCTTTGTCAGCGGCCTGCAATGCATCAGAAGCGCCGACGATCTGGTTGCTGAACGTACACCAGATGCCATCCAGGTCTGGGTTGGCGACGAGGATGTTCTGGACGACGTTCTGCACCTCGTCCTGCGCGACGCCGCTCTGGCGGGCGACGATTTCGATGGCGGTGTCCTTGATGGCGTCCTCGAAACCGCGTACGCGTTCGTCGATGCGCCAGAGGCTGAAGTTGAGTTCGATCACGGCGACCTTGCCTGTGCCGCCGAGCTTATCGACGAGGAACTGGCCGGTTGCCAGACCGTTCTGGTAGTCGCCGTCACCACCGACGGTGGAGACGATGTAATCGGCATCGGGGATTGTGGTGATGGCGATGATGGGGATACCTTTTTCGTTGGCTTTTTCGAGGCCGGGCAGGATGGCTTTTTCGTCGAACGGTACGACGATGAGGGCATCGACGTTCTGGGCGACGAGGTTCTCGACATCAGCCAGCTGTTTCTGTGGATCGGCATTTGCATCGGTGGCGACGATCGCACCACCGTATTTCTTGGCGACGGCTTCAGCGGCGCTCACGACGCAAACCGCATAATCGTCGCGCATGAAGTGCATCGACAGACCGATGGTGAAAGGCTCTGCGGCCTGTACCGCCGGTGCAGTGGAGAAGCCCATGATTGAGGCAAACATCATCGTTACTACAACTGTGACAAAAAGCAACTTGCTGAGATGCTTCCTTGACATTGTAATTCCTCCCTCCATGGAGATTGTAACACGACACGGACAATAGACTGTGGGGTCAAAAACGACTCATCCGGGGTTGCCTTCACCTCCTTTCCGGACTACGGCTTGCGCAGCTGTGAACCATCAACAAAACTCCAGATTGGAACACGCAAAGTCCCCAATAGCTCAGAAACCGCCCGCGCTGCAGATGACCAACGAGGCGAATCTTCCGCAGGGATGTCAGCAAGTGCTTCCGCCTCCGCCATCATCGTGTCCGGAAACGGGAGACGGATACACACCCGCTGGTGGTGTCATCATGAGGATTGAATCTTCCTCTACTTGCGCGAGATGCGCGGCCATTGCCTCGCGGGCAGCAACTTCATCGTGGTTCACGATCGCCGTGAATATCGATCGATGGTGGAAATGTGATCGCTCGTAGCTTCGCGGGGCGCGCGTAATGAGCCATCTTGTTCTTTGCATGAGATTGATGATGGGTTTGATGAGAAGAATGAACAAAGGGTTTTGTGTCGCTCGCGCGATCGCGAGATGAAATTCAAGGTCGATCTGAATGTACTCACCGTATGCGGTCTCGTCGCCTATCAGACGTTCCATGCCCCGGAGCAGAGCGTCCATTTCTTCGACATTGGCGGGCGTCACCCGCTGGGCTGCCATGCCGGCAAGGGGAATCTCCAGAAACTTACGGATTTCGATGACATTGTCGACGGTACCCTGTTCAAGGTGAAAAAGGATCTTGAGCGATTCGGTGATGCAATGCGGGTCGGGTTGGGTTATGTAGGCGCCTTTCCCAACCTGCACGTTGACCAACCCGCGCTCACAGAGGATTTTGATTGCTTCGCGGATGACGGTGCGACTTACCCCCAGGTTCTCAGCCAGGGCTCTTTCGGATGGCAACTTGTCTCCCGGTTTCAAATCGCCGCTGACAAGTCGCTCCATGAGATGGGTTACAACTTCTTCCGAGAGCATGCGCTGACTCTCCTGCAAATGGATCAGGTTACTGGGAAGGGTCTTACTGGTTAGACCAGTCTAACCAGTATCGATTATATCGTGCTTCGCCGGGATTGTCAATAGGGGATCCTGTATTTTAAGGTTGGCGGGAAACAGAAACCGGGTGGTCTCAAAGGCGCACGGGGTGTCTCGGGTTCTTGGCAAAGTGGTAATTGCATCTGGTGTACCAGCCATTCTCGAATCGCGGGCCAAGTACGCGAATGACGTAGCGCAGCGGTTCACTGCACACGCAAGGACCACAATCGAGCGAATTCCGCTCGCCTGGCAAGGCTACACCCTGGCGGGGCGGCACACGCAATCGCCGTCCACGAGCCCATTCGAGTATTCGTGTTGGATTCGTGGACGGCGCGACCGCGCGCGGAGGCGATTGCTCCCTGATACGGTGAACGCACCCGCATTGCAGCGCTCGTTTGCCGCGATATGCCGAAGCCACTCCGTGCTTCTGGGACGGCCCCGTTTTGGCCAGCAATAATCATGCTACGATCTACACGGCGGGTTGGTCGAGCTCGTTCAAGAAGTCCAGTTGATGGAGGATCTGGATATCGCGCCGTTCGCGCAATGCTTCCGGATTGCGTTGCTGCCAGTCATAGAATCCCTGTCCGGACTTCATACCCAATTGGCCCTGCTTGACCCGTTCTGCCAGATAGGGC
>CAZPTF010000345.1:2895-4350 GCA_964589015.1 uncultured Anaerolineae bacterium | reverse complement strand
GCATGGGGTGGAAACCCTGGCCGTTCACGGTGATCTGTCGCGGGAGAAGGAAGTCAAGCGTGTTGTCGCGGAGATCCGGGACCGGTTGGGGCGAATCGATATCCTGGTGAATTGCGCTGGAGGCGATATCGGCGCGGCGGGAACGGCTGCGGCGGGGGCCGGGCGTCCCGAGCGGAACGATGCATTGCATATCTCGGCAAGTGACATGTCGTCCGTGCTCGACCGTAACTTGATGACCTGTATCTGGACGTGCCGTGAAGTCGCTCCGGAGATGATCGAGCGGCGTGCGGGGCACATCGTCAATTTTGGCAGCGTCGCGGGTCTGGTCGGGGCCGAAGAAGGCGCGATTTACGCGACGGCGAAGGCAGCGGTCACGGAGTATTCGCGCTGTCTCGCCGCCCAATTGCGCGCGCACAACGTGACGGTAAACGTTGTCGCGCCCGGCACAATTGTGACTGCGCGGATCATCGCCAGCAAACAGGTAGACATGACATTGCTGAATGAGGCAGGACGATTGGACCGCTATGGCCAGCCCATCGAGATCGCACGTGCGGTTGCATTTCTCGTGTCGGACGATAACACGTATATCAGCGGGCAAGTGCTGCGCGTGGACGGTGGTGACCAACTTTGGCCCGCGTGATCGATGGGCAACGCGCCCCGGCACGTGCCGGCTGATTCTGACAAATACGGATGCGAGACGGAGCGCTCACATCCGCTATGATGCAGACCGGTTGAATGTTTGTGGGCCGCTGCGCAGCGGGAAGAGCAGCCGGACAGTTGTCCCCTTACCGACCTCACTGTTCAGAAAGATGGCTCCTTTGTGCGTCTGCACGATGCCTGAGACCATGGACATGCCCAGCCCATGCCCTACGGCCTTTGTCGTGAAAAAGGGATCGAACAGGCGATGCTGTGTTTCCGCGTTCATCCCACAGCCGGTGTCACTCACCTCCAGGTATACAAATTGGCCCGCTGCGGGTTTGTCCGGCAGCCTGCTCTCGTTGAGGCGTTCGCTGGAGTATGCCTCCAGCCCGCTGCGTAACGTGATCGTTCCCAAGTTCTCGCCGATTGCATCCGTCGCATTCTCGATGAGATTGAGTATCACTTGAATGACCTGACTGGGATCGATCAGAATGTCCGGAATACTGCTGTCCAGGTGTAGTTCGAGAGTCGTTGTTTCGTTGAGGGGCGACTTGAGCAGTTCGATGTTCTGGTTAATCAGATCGTTTATGTTGGTGCTACGTGGTGCGATGTGGGCATTTCCCGAGTAGGCCATTACCTGACGGGTGAGTGCGATCAATGCCTGTGAGGCCTTCGCGGCCTGTTTGATGCTTGCGTAGGCGGCGGAATTTGCGGGGAGATCGCTCAGGGCAAGGTCCAGGTTGCCCATCACGGCAGTCATCAGGTTGTTGTAGTGGTGGGCGATGCCGCCGGCCATCACGCCCAGGCTCTCCAGCC
>CAZPTF010000345.1:0-2885 GCA_964589015.1 uncultured Anaerolineae bacterium | reverse complement strand
TCTGGTTTCGTCCAGATGGCGATGGTCGATGGCGGCCCCCAGCGTGTTGGCGGCGACGCTCAACACGACCTGTTCGGCGTCTGTCCATTCGCGCTCGGCACGAATGGCATCGAAGCCGACGAATCCCCAGAAACGATCATGCAGGGTGATGGGCAGGATCAGGATACTGCGGACCGCGTAAGGTTCCAGCTGGATGCGTTCCTGCGCGGGAAGATCGCGGACATGGCCGAGGACAGGTTGTCCACTGTCGAGCAGGGCGACCCAGCGCGGGTAGCGCTCCTCGAGCGGGAAACTCTGAAAGCGGGGCGTATCCAATTGTCCAGGGATTCCGTCGCTAACCCATTCGTGCCGCGCGCTCGCAAGCAGCCGTCCCGTGACTGCGTCCGGATGCACTTCGAACACATAGACACGGTCTGCGTCCATGCGCTCGCCCAAGCGGTGCAAGGCTCTTGGAATCGATTCTCTGAGCTCCGGTGCACTCAACAGATCGAATGTAGCCTCTGCCAATGTCTGGAGGAGGCTCTCACGTTTGCGTAGCGTCTCCTCCATGCGTTGGCGATGGGTGGCGTCGTGTAGGATCAGAAGGCGACCCAGGTAGTGCTGATAGTGGTTTCGCAGGGGGATGACGCTGGCGTCGTAGTATCTATCGCTGTGTAGTTCGGAAGTAATCGTCTCAACAGGCAGCGTTGTGTCCGCGGTCTGGATGATCGACAACAATGCGGGCCAGCGAGATACATATACCGCCGCCGGCTGTCCCATTGCTTCGCGCATCGAGAGACCGAGGGCGCGTTCTGCGACGGGATTGAGATCGACGATGCGGTTTTCGTCATCTAACGTGATGGTGAGGGCGATCATGTTGTCGAAGAGCACATTGCGTGCGATAGGTTTCAAGTCGAACAACGGATAGCGAAAAAGCGCAACCATGATGAAAGCGCAGGTCACTGCAAATGCGAGTGGGGTGAGGTCGAGACCGGACAGTGCTGATGGGACGAAGGCATGCAGCGCATTCAATGCGAAGGGGGTGACGATACCCACGAAGACGAACCGGCTTTGCCTGGCGTAGATATGCGGGAGATCGAGCACCGTGCGCATGACGATTGCCATTGCGATCACGATGAGTGCGTAAGCGTAGACGACCTCTAGCCAATACCACGGACCGTGGGCGTATGTGGCCGAAATGCCTGCCCATGTCATGCGTAATTCGACCGAAGCCCACAATAGATGATGCCATTCGTTGGTGGCTGCCATAAGCAGGGAGATGGATGGGATAACCCAGAGCAGTGCGACTTTCCACGCGGGCAGCTTGATGCCCGGATACGAATAGCGGAGAACGAACAGAAACAACAACACCGGGCTGGCCTGGCTGCCGAAGTAAGAAGCAACACCCCAGAAGAGTTTCGTCGAGTGCGTGACAGCGGCACCTTCGAATGCCTGCGTACAGCTCCACACCGCGATGGCGAGCATAAGGAGAACGAACTCAAGCCGCCCAGGGGCAGAGCGCTTGCGCAGGATGCCAATAGCAAGCCACGCCGCGGCGACCCCGGTTATTAGCATGGCGATGACATAAACGTTGATTTGCATGCGCGATTCCTTCGATATCGACGGTGGTCCACTCACTATGTTACCACGGAAATGCGCGGTTGGCAACGTACGTGGCGTGCTTGGGGGCATTCTGGAGTTTTGGCGACAAGTGCAGCGCCTTTGCCTTGACCCATGCGTTGGAGAGCACGCGAGCTGGACCAGACTGGGGATGGGCTTTACAGGCAACCTGTTCGTTTGCGCTTCGGAGTGGAGTGTGCTAGAATAGGTCATCCTCAGTCATTTCAGTCAGAGCAATGGTTAGCCAATGTAAGAAATGGTACGCATCGTGATTGGCCTCATAGCACGTTAGTGTGCGGCGGGTTGGCTTATCCGTAAATACGAACTGCTAGCAACCGGCAAGTTTGGCACCATCGTTGAACTGTAACGTACAGTGCGGCCTCTTCTGGCGAACAGTGTCGTTCCTCTTTGAACAAAGTTCGACCTTCTTCTGTGAACAAAGTGGTTCACTGTGCATCCCTCGTGGGTGCTTCTCCGGCAGCGTCGCTCTCGGTGAGCAAGACGTGAGCGTTTCCTCCAGGAGGCGATCCTGGTTGGTCCAAACCAAACTCGTTTACAGAAAGGAGATGCACGAGAAATGAGCAGTGAAGCGAATCGGTTATGGAGACTTCTGCTTGTGTTAGCGGTTGTATCGCTGCTGGTCAGTACGGCGCAGATGCCGTCGTATGCGGCGGAGCCGGAGGCCGCGAAGAAGGTGCTCGTGACGGCATCCAGCAAGCAGTACGGCGAGACGCTGGACATGTTTACCACTGCCACCACGATGGAACCGCACAACATGATCTACGACACGCTGGTGAGTGTGGACACGGAAGGCAAGTTCCAGCCCGGCGCCCTCGCCGAGAAGTGGGAAGTCTCTGAAGATGGTCTCGTCTGGACTTTCTACCTCAAGCAGGGTGTCAAATTCCACGATGGCAGCCCTTTCGACGCAGAGGCCGCCAAGTGGAACCTGGAGATGATGAAGCAGGGCGTGAACGGCTACATGCTGGAGGCGATGAGTGAGTGCAAGATCGTGGACGACCACACGATCCAGTTGGTGTTCCCCGAGCCCTTCCCCAACCTGCTGTACAACCTGTCGACCAGCTTCAACGGACTGGTGAGCAAGGAAGCGTACGAGAAATACGGTGACGAATATGGCACCAAGTACGCCGTCGGCACCGGGCCGTTTATGCTGAAAGAGTGGGTACAGAACGACCACTTGCTGCTCGAGAAGAACCCTGACTACAACTGGGCACCTGCCTGGACAGGCCACGAGGGTCCGGCGAACGTCGACGAGATTCTGTTCCGGA
>CAZPTF010000344.1:0-4393 GCA_964589015.1 uncultured Anaerolineae bacterium | reverse complement strand
CGGCGCAGCGCGAGTGTTTGCACCGTGAGCAGAACTGCACCGAAGAAGCCTTGTGACAACATGACGCGCAGCACCCAGATGTTGTCGAGGGCCTGTGGCACGAGCGGGCGGAGGACGACGATACCCTCGACGACGATCAGCCCATACGCAATGGCGAGACAGGCGATGGACCCGCCGCGCCTGAGCAGAAGGTAGTCGAATACGACGAAGATCGGGAACAGCACCCACATATAGTAGTGATACCAGGTGATCGGCGAAGCCAATAGCATCACGAATACGATCAACGCCAGGTCGAGATCACGTGCGAGCGTCGCGTGTGTGGTGTCCTCCGGAACACGGCGCATGGCCCACACGGCGGCTGCGACCAGCAGCAGAATCAGCCCATAGCGCAGGGCGATCAGCCACGCGGAAATGTGCATGTCCTCCCACACAGACACATTCCCATGCGTGAATGTGTGCAGCAGGAAACCAGTGATCGACTGGTTGTTGAAGGCAGCCATCCCGCCTTGCTGTAACTCGTTGAGAATAATCTCAAAGTAGTTCAGGTTGCCCTGCCAGCCGACAGTGAGCAGGCTGACGGCCATAACCGCTGCCAACGAGAGCGCCGTACCGGCGACGACGCGCCACTGTCTGCGCCACAGGAAATACAACACGAAGAGGGCCGGGTAAAATTTGAACGGGACGATGAGACCCAGCGCGAGCCCCGCCAGGAAGGGCTGTCGACGGTGGAGAAACCAATAGCTCAGGCAAAAGCACAGAAAGATCAGTCCGGTGACCTGGCCATGCATCAGGTTGCTCAGCATCGGACCGAACGTGAGGCCGATGAAGGCGAACCACGCCAAGCGCCACAGACTGAGTGGTGTCTCACGACGCTCGTCGGACCAACGGCGAGCGTCCCAGAGCAGTACGACGCACGCGACGCTGAGCAGCGCGTTGAATGCCAGCCAGACGCGGGAGGCGGCTGGGAAGTCCAGGCCGGCGAGCGGGCGGAAGATCCAGATGTACGCTGGCAAATACACCCAGCGGGTCGCAGAATCACTGTCTGGGAAGAAGTAGCGGTGGAAGTAGTCCAGGAATGGGCCTGTGTCCGCGAAGAAGCCACCGGAGTCGGCATAGTTGGTCAGCGGGGTTAGATTGCCCTGCGCAAGCAACCGCCCGGCGAGGTGATAGGGCACGAAATCGATACTGAACACCGGGTCGAGCATCGTGTTGAGGCCGTAGAACAAAAAGAAAGCAACGGCGAAAGCGATCAACAGGGCGGCTGTGAGGACCAGGGCCTTCGCGCTGGTCTCGCGAGTCGATGGGACGGATGACATAAGCACCTCCCGCGGCATGAAGTTCTGACCGCTGTCTGTTTGCCGTGTTGCGGGGCGGCTTGCCCGCGCCAGCACTGTGGAATCGAACCGAGAAAACAATGTGTTCGTGACTGTTGAACCGCACGGCAGGGTCAATGGACCGCTGCAAACTGGCCGCTTCTGATTGTAACCAGTTCGGGTGTAGCTGCAAATCCGCGCGCCGGTGGGGACGCTTGAGGGGTTTCTGCCAACAAGCGAGGCTCCGAACGGAGTTCGCTCAATCCTGCGGGTGAAGACTTTCGACGTGCCGTATCTACAGAGCGGCATCCCGGCGGAAGCTGCGGGGGTATAGCGTCGGGCCTGACGTGGCGGTTGACCGAAACGGTGGCCCGTCCTACAATGCAGGTGTCACGCTGTTGTCATCTGGGACGGAGCGATGGATGCTCGTCGTGGAGCGCCCACAATGTTTCGGGGCTTTCGGGAGAGGATGATGAGTAAGACACGTGGTTTCAATCTGGCCGTTGTGACTGGGCTGCTGATCGTGTTGCTGGGCATGTTGATTTGGCCGAGCGTGGTTGTCACGCGAGCTGCGGACATGGGTGGGAACCTGCATGCCGGCTTGGATCGGGCTGAAGGCCGGCCTCCGGGACAGCCGGAGCAGCCAATCCCTGGTCCCACCGTGACGCCCAACAGTGCGGACGTGTCCGCGTGTGGCCCTGCAGGGACCACCGTTCCGCACGATTGGCCGATGGTGATGTGTGAACCGTTCGACGACAACGCGCGCGGTTGGCCCACGGGTGCCGACCGTGACGAGATGGCTGCGACCCTGCTGACCGTCGCCGATGGGGTGTACGGCTGGGGCCTCGATGTGGAGCGGCCGGTTCTGGTGTCGCGCATCGTCGACCTGGAGCCATTGGCCGATTTCTACGTGGCCTTCGATGTATTCGTAGAAGCGAGCTCCGGCGAGCCCGTCGAGTACGGCCTCCGTTATCGTGTCCCGGACGTCGAGAACGGCTATACGTTTCTGCTGTCCGATGCCGGGACCTTTGCGGTGTTTCGGCATTTGCCTGGAGAAAGCGTCCCTGTGCTGTCGGGCGATATCCCGGCGGAGGTTCTACGCAAGGGACAGTGGAACCGGTTGGCGGTCCAGGCAGTGGGGCCGGCAATGGTCCTGTATGCCAATGACCGCGAGATTGGCCGGGTCTCCGATCCCTTCGTACCGAAGGGCTATTTGCTATTGGCCGTGCAGGCCAAGTCAGAGGGACGGGCGGCGGTCTACTTCGACAATATCGAAGTCCGAGCTGCTCCACCGGGTGCGCAAATACCACCCGCCCCGCCCGCGTCGATCGCGGCGTGCGCGAACAGCCCAAGTGTCGCCCCGGTCGATTGGCCGATCGTCGCATGCGACCCATTCGCTGACAACCGATACGGCTGGCGTACGGGCGTCAGTGATGGCGTTCTGCTGCGCACGACGGCGTCGATCGGCGGAACGTACCTGTGCGCCTTCGAGGCCAGGGAGCGTACGTTCTGGTGGGAGGAGCCCGATCTCCCACCGACGTCCGATTTCTTCGTTTCGGTGCGAGCGACGGCGAAAACGGCGATGGATGGAACCGGATATGGTCTGGTGTTCCGCATGGCTGACTACGACAACATGTTTGCTTTCACCGTCGACGACCGGCAGCAGTTCCAGGTTGTCGCGCAGGTCGATGGGGCATGGCGAACGCTGCTCGCGCCGGTGGCGTATTCCGGTATCCGGCGCGGGGAAATGAATTCCCTTGCGGTGCGGGGTGACCGCTGGCACTTCTCATTCTACATAAATGACGCCCTGGTGGCTGAGCTGGACGACATTCACTTCAAAACGGGCCAGGTTGGCGTCATGATCCTGGCGGGGCGAAACGATCAGGGACACGTCGAATTCGATGATTTCGAGCTGCGCGCACCCAATGGCAACTGATGTGTGGGACGATTTCTCCACGCGCGGGAGGCGAATGGCGTATGGCAACGGACAATACTGTGGATACGGAAGCAACACTGGATCCCACGGACTGGGAGGCGATGCGTGCATTAGGCCATCGCATGGTCGACGACATGATTGACTACACTCGCACGTTGCGCAGCGGACCGCCGTGGCGACATGCCCCGCAAGCAGTGAAGGCACACTTCCGCACACCGGTTCCGCAGCAGCCGACGCCGGCGGAGGATGTCTACGCCGAGTTTGTGGAGAATGTCCTGCCGTACCCGGTGGGGAACAACCATCCGCGGTTCTGGGGGTGGGTGTTTGGTACGGGCACCCTGCTGGGGGCGTATGCCGACCTGCTCGCGGCAGTGATGAACACGAATTCCGGCGACCTGGATCACCACAGCGCGATCCACGTCGAGACGCAGCTGCTCGCGTGGCTCAAGGAGCTGTTGGGGTATCCGCCTGAAGCGAGCGGGGTGTTGACGAGCGGCTGTTCTGCGGCGAACCTGATCGGCCTGGCAGTGGCACGCAATGCGCGGGCCGGCTGCGACGTGCGCCGTGAGGGCGTGGCAGCAGCGCCACGGCCGCTGGTACTGTACGCATCAGAGGAGATCCACAGCTCGATCCAGAAGGCGGTCGAGCTGCTCGGCCTGGGGAGCGCTGCGCTGCGGCGCGTGCAAGTGAACGCGGGCTACCAGATCGATCCGGCAGCGCTGCAGACGCAGATCACCTCCGATCGTGCGCAGGGCTTGCAGCCGTTCTGCATCGTCGGGGCCGCGGGCACGACGAACACGGGCGCGTGCGATGATCTCAATGCGCTGGCGGACGTCTGCGCGCGCGAAGCGCTGTGGCTGCACGTAGATGGGGCGTTCGGTGTGTGGGCGGCGCTGGTGCCAGAGGTCCGCGCGCAGGTGGCCGGCCTCGAGCGGGCGGATTCGCTCGCGTTCGACCTGCACAAGTGGATGTACATGCCGTACGAGCTGGGTTGCGTGCTCGTGCGCGACGCCGAGGCGCACCGTGCGACCTTCGCGATGTCGCCGGTCTACCTGGCGCGGAACCACGATGGGCGCGGGCTGTCGGGCGGGGACTTGCCGTGGCTCACGGACTACGACCTGCAACTCTCGCGCGGATTTCGGGC
>CAZPTF010000343.1:0-4404 GCA_964589015.1 uncultured Anaerolineae bacterium | reverse complement strand
TCCGGGGAACCGGCAGGTGCCGTATCCGACAAGTCGCCGGTCAGTTGTTGCGGCGCACCTCCGGAAACAGCCACCCGCATCAGACCGCAATTGTTGCCCACACAGCCCTTGTAGACCAGCTCGTTTTCACCCAATCGTGAGGGCGACTCGCCGCGCAGCGCATCACCGGCATCCTTCAGCGTCTCCACGATGCCGCCGGCAGCGCGGTATAAGCGTGGCGTTCGATCGGATTCCTCCCGCGAATGGAAGAAGAACGTCTGGCCATCAGCGCTCCAGATCGGGTGTGCGGCCTCGTCCCGTTTGACAATCATTTCGATATTTTTACTGTTGAGTGAACGATGGAGCAGACCGCGCGTAAGTGGATCCCAGGATCTGAAGGCGATCTGCAGGCCATCGGGACTCAGTGCCGGCTGGCTGGCGTCTTCCTGGATCCGCTTCGACTCACCTGTCGCCACGTCGGCGCTGAAGATATCGTAAGTGCCGCGCCCGACGTCGAAGACGGGATAGGCGATTGTCCCGCTCACTTCCGCGGCATCCTTCGGTTTTGGCTGCACGGCGGAAACATAGCCTGGCAGCGTCTCAGGAACAAGCGTCGACTCGTTCTCGAGCGCTGCGCTGGTCCACACCGTCGCGGTGACCGGGGGTGCCGGCGTTGCAGCCGGTGTGCCGGTGATGTTCTCTGCAGGAGGGGTCACGGTTGGGCTGCCCGCAGCCAACCTGCCGGACGTGGCAGTAGGTTGACCGAGGACAATTCGCCCAGCGGTCGCAGCAGGTTGAGCAGTGCCGGGCGACCCCGTCGTAGCGAGCGTCTCCGCTGGAACCGGCGCCAGTGCGGGACTGGCCGCCGGCAGTGGCGTTGCCGTTGCACGGAGCACGATCTCCGAACCGGGTGGCGCCCAGAGCTGCAGATCGTCGAAGCTGACGTGGACGCCGGGCTCGTTGAACGTCCCAGCGAAGAACCCGATATCTCCACGTCGGAAGGACTCGTCCGTCACCTCAGCCAGAAACTGGCCATTGACATACACGCTGATGCGGGAATTGAGAGCGGACACGCGGAGGCGGTTTTCGGAGGGACCGGTGTTGATAGCAGGCGATTGGCTCCAGTCGGCCAGGGTGAGCCAGTTGGCATTGACGTACTTGCTCAGCAAGAAGAATCCGTCGCCGGTTATGTCAAAACGATAGAAATTGTCCTTATCCTGAACCCGAAAAATGACGCCATAGCTGTTGTTATCCGGGCCTTCCCATTGTTTGGTGACCACTTCGAGGACGAAATCGGCGATATCGCGGTTGGCGACTCCCCAGGCAAACAGGTTGGGAGCGTCGACCTCGATGTGATACTTGGTAGCGCCATATTGCTTGAGCGTGTGTTCGTCGAACGCATCATCCCAGCCGCTGGATTGATCGCTGAAGTCATCCTGATAGACCAGAGACAACACGACCGGGGTAGGTCCTGTTTCCACGACCGGCTCCACCTGGGAGATATCGGGAAGCAGCGGAGTCGCTGTGGGGCCGGGTATAGCGCTTTGCCCACAACCCACCAGCATGAGACCGCCCATCCCTGCGGCTATGACAGCCGCCCCAACCAGACGTCCAGCACGCGGCAGGGCTCTCCTGGCATGTTCCGTCATGTCATCTACCTCCCCGGCGCGCTTCATCAAGGCACCCAACTAATGCGTTCTTCCACCCAGCCCTTGGATTTGGTATCGTCTTCCCCGGCAACGCGCCCGTCGATGCTGCCAGGGACATTAAACAAGTTGCGCCGGTTGGAACCATCAGGATTCATCGCCCAGATACCCCACATCCCCCCTTCGTCGGATGCGAAGGCGATTGTCTGCCCATCGGGTGACCAGGTGGGCAATCCATCCTGAACGCGATTCTCGGTCAGACGAACCAGGTTACTCCCGTCGGGGTTGACGGCGTAAATTTCCCAACCCCCTTCACGCTGTGAGGAGAAGGCAATGCGGCTGCCATCCAACGAATTCGCCGGCTGAGCATCGCTCCAATGATCGGTAATCACAGTGGGACCGGCACCATCAGGGTTCACGGCGATCAGCCCACAGGACTCCGCGACGCACCCGCTGTAGATCAACCGCCCATCGCGCAGCCAGCTCGGGGTGATGCCAATCACCGGCTTGTAGTTCTGCTCGAGCGCACGTTCCTGTCCGCCGCCGGAAGGCACCATGTATAGCCTGGACTGGCGATCGGATTCGCGTCGTGACAGGAAGACGATGGAACCGCCATCAGGAGACCACGCGGGCATGGCATCTTCCATAAAGGATTGTGCGGTGATCCGGTGGTAGCCGCCGCCCTGCCCGTCGAGCTTCATGGCATCGAGGCCACGTCCATCGCGCTTCCACACCCGGAACGCCAGAGACGTCCCGTCCCAACTCGCAGCCGGTTGGCTGGCCTGCCCAATCAGGAACACGGAGTCTCCGGTTCCATCGGCATTGTGCCAGTAAATGTCGTATGATTCCTGGTCCCGGTGAAAAACAGGAAAGTAGATTTTTCCGGAGAGCTGGCCCGGCGCGGGCGCCGGTGATTCTCCGTCACCTGGTTGAGGCTGAACTTCACCCCCTGCCTGAGACGCTTCGCCTTCCGCGGCGCCGACATCGGCCACCAGCGGGGCGGATGGCTCTTGCACGGGCGCGGTGGAAGGTGGCGCCTCAGCAGGCGTGGGGGGTGCTTGAAGCTCCTGCACCTTGGACAAACCATCCACGGCCTCTTGCATAGTAGGCGCCAACGCCAGAGCTTGCTCGAAGGATTTCTGCGCTTCTGCGCTGTTTCCCTGCACCAGGTAGACGTAGCCGGCCCCTGAATATGCGGACGCATTTTGCGGCGCAAGCACTACCGCACGGTTGAATGCCTCCAATGCCTTATCATATTCGGCAGGTCCCGCGAAGTAGGCGCGTCCCAACCCATCGTAGGCCGGCGCCAGGTTGTTGTACAACTTGGTTGCCGCCTGATAGGCGTTGATGGCACCGTCGAAACGCTCCATACGGCGCAATTGGGTACCAAGCTCCACATAGTTCTGCGCGACGTTAGGTTCCAGATCGATGGCGGACTGAATCTCATCCAACGCCGCCTCAGGCTGATCGACGAAAATGTAGGCATGTGCCATCGCCAGGTGTGCATCGGGACTGGCGGAGTCGAGCTCCAGTGCCTGCCGCGCTTCCGCAATCCCCTCGGCCTGACGGTCCGCATTCAGGTAGATGCGCGCGAGCACGGCATGGGCAGGCGCATAGCTGGCATTGACCTTGACGGCCCGCTGTGCGGATGCAATCGCGTCGTCTTCGCGACCGAGCTGATACTCGAGCCACGCCAACTCGGTGAGTCCTTCGACGTTCGCGGAATCGAGCTGGGTGGCGATGATCGCTTTGCCGAGTGCGTTCTCCAATTGCGGAGGGTATTGATAGCGCAGTGCGCGCGCCCAACGCGCGTATATCGTGGCTTGTGAGGGGTCCAGCTCGGATGCCTTCTTGTAGCGCGCCACGGCCTCCTCATACTTGCTCTGCGCCATCAGGTCCTTGGCTTCCTGAAGGAGCACCGAGGTATCATTGGCCAGTGCAAGGGTCGGTGTCGGGTCGCCTACCACCGGTGCTGCGAAGGTCGCAGTCGGTGTAGGCAGATTGGGAACCGGCAGCAGAGCCACACTGGTCGGCGTCGCGGACGTGGGACCCTCCGAAGTCAAGTAATACGCTCCGATCAACGCGATGGCAAGGATCAGCAACACAATCGTCAGCCCGACGCAGCCGAACAGAATCCACTGCAACCTGCTGCCGGACTGTGTATCGGTTCCACCCTTCACCGCCGGCTGCCCGGTGGCGGTGACGCCACCCTGCGCCGGGGCTGCGGGGCGGGCAGCTGCTTGCGGACGCGGCGGTTCCGCCTGAACCCATTGCTTCCCATCGTGATAATACCATTGGCCCGACTGGGCGCCGATCATCCACGAAACACCACGCTGATCCCTGAAATGAAGCTTTTCGACTTCGGTTTCAAATTGTTCTGCCGAAATCGCTCCTGCATTGTACTTCTCTCTGAGCAAGTACAACCTGCGTTCGATTTCTTCCACAGTGTTTGCCAATGCTTATCCCCCAGCGGGCATGCGATTTCGCAAACATGCCAGAATTTCGAGTGGATCCGGGTCCACTACCCTCACACACTGCTAACATGATGGTCTGTTGTCTGTGTCCAGGATATGTGCCGATCAAAGGCCACGCACACCGCAGCAGATCACCTCACTATTATAACAAACTCAACAGCGCTAGTCAATCATCGCCTGCGCGGGGAGTCTCGGGATTGCAGGTGACAGTTGCGCAGCAGATGTGCTGGTGTGCACGCCCGCTGTGCCGGACTGGGCCGATCTCCGCAGGACTTCGTATCCTTAGCGCGGGGCTGAAGCCCCGC
>CAZPTF010000342.1:0-4406 GCA_964589015.1 uncultured Anaerolineae bacterium | reverse complement strand
AAAAAAAGTCGCCCATGAGCACATTCGTGCACACCACGTAGCATGAAAATGGCTATACTGGTGCCGGAACGTGCGCGGCAGAGGTCGTCGACGCTTAGCGCCAGGGAGCCTGGAAAAAAGTCTGACCGGGGTGCTGCCAGGAACCACATATTGTCGCTGTCCCATGGGACAAGCACGCAGAGGAGACTCTTGCCCTAACGAGCACCCAGCGCCGTTCTGAGGAGCGTGAGGACTATGTGCCGAGGAGGCCGCCATGGACGTCCTGTACGAACGGTGCTGCGGTTTGGATGTACACAAGGAGACGGTCGTTGCGTGTCTCATGATTTCTGGACAGAAAGGCAGGGTGAGTCGAGAAGTCCGCACCTATGGAACCTCCACAACGGACTTACTGGCCTTGTTGGACTGGCTGCAATCGGAAGGCTGCACCCATGTGGCCATGGAAAGCACGGGTGTCTACTGGAAACCAATCTACAACATTCTGGAGGGCGCCTTCCAACTGCTGGTCGTGAATGCCCATCACCTGAAGACAGTGCCTGGACGCAAGACTGATGTGCGAGACGCCGAGTGGATCGCCGACCTGCTTCGTCACGGCTTGCTGCGTGCCAGTTTTGTCCCCTCTGCACCACAACGAGAACTGCGCGATCTGACCCGGTACCGCACCAGTCTCGTCATGGATCGAGCGCGGATCGTGAACCGTATCCAGAAGTTGCTGGAAGACGCCAACATCAAACTGGGGGATGTGGTCAGCGACATCACAGGTGTATCGGCCCGTTCCATGCTGGAGGCGTTGATTGCCGGCGTGTCCGATTCTCACGAACTGGCTCAATTGGCCCGTGGCCGCCTCAAAGCCAAACACGAGCAGTTGGTCAAAGCGCTGCAGGGTCGGTTTACGGCGCATCACGCCTTTGTCTTGGTAGAGCACTTGGGCCATCTCGACTACCTGGACGAGTGCATCGAGCGCGTCACGGCGGAAATCGAAGTACGACTTGCTTCACAGAACACAGACGTTGAACTGCTGGACTCCATTCCCGGCATCAATCCACGTACGGCATCCCTGCTGCTGGCCGAGATCGGTTCCGACATGACGCGTTTTCCGAGCGCTCGCCATCTGGCCTCCTGGGCAGGTGTATGTCCTGGCAACAATGAGAGTGCCGGCAAACGCTACAGTGGTCAGACTCGCAAAGCGAACAAGTGGCTGCGCCAGGCCCTTATGGAAGCGGCACATGGGGCTGCGCGGACGAAGGATACCTATCTCTCTGCGCAGTACCGGCGCCTGGTGGCCCGGCGCGGCAAGAAGCGAGCGTTGGTGGCGGTGGCCCATTCGATTCTGACCATCATCTACTACGTGCTCAAACGCCAGGAACCCTATCGTGAGTTAGGCGGCAATTACTTCGACGCACGGGACCGCAAAGCGGTCGAGCGCCGTCTCGTGGCCCGCCTGGAAAACCTTGGCAACCAAGTGCTGCTGCAACCAGTGGCACAAGCTGCATAAGGGGCTCATTTTCAGAGGAGCGTTGGGCGTCTTGGCGCGTCCACCGAGCTAATCTACCGCTTCATCCAAGAGCATGTGAGCCTTTTTCCCGTAAGGCTGATGTGTCGGGTACTGGGCGTTTCTGCCAGCGGCTACTACAGTTGGCGCAAACGACCGCCAAGTCAGCGAAGTCAGCAGAATCAGCGTTTGTCAGATCCAGATGGTGCATCAACAGAGTCGGCAAACTTACGGCAGTCCCAAGATTCTGCATGCGTTGCGGCAGCAGGGGATCCGCTGTGGCCGCAACCGCATCATGCGGCTGATGCGTCAGGCCGGTCTGGTGGCCAAACGGCAACGTTGCTTCAGGCGCACCACCCAGGTCAATCCACACCATCGCTATGCGCCGAACCAACTGCAACAACGATTCGTGACGGCTCACCTCGATCAAGTGTGGTTGGCCGATGTGACCTACATTGCGACGCAGGCAGGCTGGTTATACTTGGCCGCTGTGCTCGACCTCCATTCCCGCCGCATTGTCGGCTGGGCGATGGATGAACAGATGACCGATACCTTGACCCGACGAGCTTTGCAAATGGCGCTTGGACAACGCAGACTTCAGACACACCACTTGCTGCATCATTCAGACCGGGGCAGCCAGTACACCAGCGGCGACTATCAAAGGCTGCTGGCCCATCACGGAATCCAGGTCAGCATGAGCGGCACTGGCAACTGCTACGACAACGCACCAATGGAGAGCTTCTTTGCCCAACTCAAGACCGAACTGGTACATCATGAACGCTATCCAACGCGACAAGCCGCCCAGTCCAGCATCTTCAGCTACATTGAGGGCTTCTACAACCCTCATCGGCTCCACAGTGCTTTAGGCTACCTGTCGCCAGCTCAGTTTGAGGCTGCCTCCATGCAGCCAACTTTCGCTTAACTCTCTGTCCGCTAAACCGGAGCAGATTCAGGCACATGAATTTAATGCAGTAGCGGCGATACGCCTTAGCATAATCTGAATGGAGGCAACGTCGAAGTCCAGACCGGTCATCATCTCGCCGGTCAAGAGGATGTCATAGCGCTGTCCCGCAGTCAGGCGAAGACGCAAAGGACTCCCCAGTTCATGCATGGTCAAATGAATCTAGGTCGTGAATTCGCCCCGACTGCGCCTTAATGCTTGCTCAGCCTGCCCGCCGCTATTTTGCTCGCACCGGCAGCACAGGCCTGAGCCCGTACCATGGTGGTGTCGACCATGCCATGTTCCATGTCTGGATCATCAGCAAGGTGCGCAAATATCAGCTCCCATGCACCGGCGTCACACCAGCGAGTTAATCGCGTGTAGACGCGGCTACGGTTCCCATACTCCTGCGGCAGCAAGCGCCATTGGGTGCCGCTTCGACCGATCTAGAGCACCCCTTCGGCAAAGCGATAGTATGCGTTCTCGTCGCTCCCCACATAGGCGTGCGGATCGCCACCAAGAAACGCCAGGAGTTTCCCCCTTTGTTCATCTCTCGATCTCCCGGTTGTCATGCCACAACCTTATCCAGATCGACTCAAATGTCAAGACGGCCTAGCATCGTCCGGTTGGCAGTGCACCTATTCCAAGTCTTCACTGCACAACAGCTGCGCCTGGTCGGAAAACATGGTGTTGATGCGCCTGTCACCCCTCACCGCGCGGCGATCCAGCGGCCGGGCTCGGGTTCGTGCAAGGCGACGAGGCGGCGGATGACTTGCGCCGTGCGGGCGTCGACGTCCTGCACACCGTCCACTCGGCCTCGCGCAACGCCGCCCGCCGCTTAGCCCACTTCTCCTCTTCCTCGTCCAGCCCCTTCTGCACAAATTAATGTCGTACGCCGTCGCCCGCTTCGCCCACGTCCGCGCCCCGGGAATGGATACGCCGCTATAGTCGCGGCTGTACGCCCAGTTCCGCCACAGGCCGGGCGCCTTGCGGATGCGTTTTTCGTGATCCTGTTGTGATCCTGTAGCGGCGATACGCCTCCACGATCGAATGCGGCGGCTCCTGCATCAGATAGAATTCGACGAAGCACCCGTACGCCAACACCGGCTCCCACGCAGCGCCGCCCGCTTCGCCCACTTCCGCGCCCCGGGAATGGATACGCCGCTATAGTCGCGGCTGTACGCCCAGTTCTCCCACACGCCGGGCGCCTGGCGGATGCGTTTTTCGTACTCCTCCAGTACACCTGTAGCGGCGATACGCCTCCACCAGCGAACGCGGCGGCTCCTGCATCAGGGAGGACGCCCAGGGGTTGTCCATGCCCGTAGACCACGCGAGGCGCCTGGCGGGGATGCGGCCTATCGTAGGGGCAACCCTCGTGGTTGCCCTCCGTTCGTCACACGTCGCGAATCATGCGTGGGAGGCGATCTGTTGTATCCTGTAAGCAGCGTCTAGAACGCGCAACAACTAGCTCCAGGGCCGTCGCATCATCCAGCCTTGCCGAGCGTTCCTCTTTCCATCACACTCTTACCTAGCAGGAGGATGTTTTGAATACACTGCCAACCATGCAAGGTGCGCAAACCCGCACCTTATCGAAACGCGCGCATTCGGCGCCTGGACTTGCCCTGGCGCTGGCCGCGCTGCTGGCGCTGCTGCTGACCTTGGGCCTGGGGCAGATGCAGACGGCGCAGGCCCAGGGGCCGGCCATTCTCTATGTGGACGCTGGCGCTACCGGCCCCGCGCACGACGGCCTCTCGTGGACCACGGCCTATACGACCGTGCAGAACGCGCTGGACGTCGCCAACACCGACAGCGGGACCGTCTACGAAATTTGGACGGCGGCGGGCGTCTACTACCCGGACGAGGGCGGCGGACGCATCGACAGCGACCGCGAACAGTCGTTCCGCCTCAACCACGACAACGTGCGTCTCTACGGCGGCTTCGCCGGGGGCGAGTCGGCGCGCGAGCAGCGCGACTGGG
>CAZPTF010000341.1:0-4414 GCA_964589015.1 uncultured Anaerolineae bacterium | reverse complement strand
TGCCCGGTGACGGCCGGATCGTCGCTGAGTTCGACACGTTGCATGGCTTGCCCGGTACTCCGCGGACGAGCCTCGATCTGCGGGTGGACTATGTGCTGTTGCAGACCGACGCTGAGATCGATCCCTACTTTGTGTTGGAGCCCGACCCGCGCGGCCGGCCGCAACCGGGCGAGCGGGTGGCGTTGTTCAGCGGCCTGGGTGGTGGAGATGGCCCGGATGGGCGGCGCATGTTGCGCGGGACGGTCCAGACGGTCACCGATGACGGCGTGTGGATGTTGATGGACGACTGGTTCAATCCGACGTCGATGAGCGGGTCACCGGTGATGAGCGAATATACCGGCAAGGTTGTGGGGATGCTGCTTGCTGGCACGTTGCGTGGCAAGCAGCTTCTGTTGGGTGTGAATCCGATTAGGAATCTGGTGGAACAGGCGGAGCAGGCGGCCGGTAGCCGCCCGCTGCGGGATCTGGTGCAATAGCGCCTCCGGCGGACGGTGTATGGCGTGGGCGAAAGCGAAGAGACGCCACCGGCGTCTCTTCGTCTCGAACTAATGCTGTGCGCCTGCCGGGCTCAGACGATGTCGACTGGCAACTTCTCGCCCGCTGACTTGGCGGCGGATACGGAGATCTTGTAGGCGGCCACCGCATCGTCTTCCGTGACCTTCGGTTTGTGGTTGTTGAGGACACATTCGACGAATGCGGCGATTTCCCGCGCGTAGGCTTCCTGGAAGCGGATCATGAAGTGCGGCATCTTCCCTTCGGGCTGAAAGGTCGCCGGCTTGGTGATGCCCTTGTCCAGGCTGCACAGGGTAACCTCGGCGCGGTTCAATCCGCCGATGATCAGGTTGCCCTGAGTGCCGTAGACCTCGGTGCGCATGTCGTAGCCGTACTCGGCGTGCATGCTGCCGTGGCAGTTGCCGAGGGCGCCGTTCTTGAAGCGCAGGTTGACCGTGACGTTGTCGGCGAAACGGTTGATCCCCTGGCCATCTACGTAGACGTTGGTTTCTTCGCCGTACACGCGGACGACCTCATCGCGTATCAGGAAGCGGGCGGTGTCGAAGTCGTGGATGAGCATGTCCATGAACAGCCCGCCGCCTTTGGTGGGGTCGCAGGCCCACGGTGGAGGCGGAAATGGATCGCGAGAGAATCCGTTGAAGTACACCGGTTTGCCGATGGCGCCGTCAATGATCATTTGCTCAGCCTCGACGTACGGCGGGTCGAAGCGACGGTTGAACCCGATCTGGCAGATGACTCCGGAATCCTTGATAACCTTTTGGAGGTGGATGTTATCGGCCAGAGTGTGAGCCAGAGGCTTCTCTACAAACATTGGCTTTTTGGCCTCGGCAACAGCGGTAACCGGTTCGACATGAAGACTTGTGGGAGTGACCACGCAGACAGCGTCGATGTCCGCATCGTCCAGCATGGCGTGCAGGTTGGTGTAGTACTTGCACCCCAACTCGGTCGCGGTCTCTTTTGCGAGGTCTTCCACCTGATCACATACGGCAATGAGTTTCGCATAAGGGGTTCGCCTTGCGACGTTGAACGCGTGAACGTAGCCCAGTCGCCCCAGTCCAATAACACCAATGCCAACATCGTTCATTTTCCGTACTCCTCCGATTTTGAAGACTTGTTCGATTGTTATGACTCTTTGGGTAGAAGAAGGTGTGACTGCTGATTCTTGTTGGACACATCAAACACGACTCTCGTTGCACGCAGGAAGGGTAACATAACCGGTATGTTTTGTCAACACAGAGAAGAATGCCTGCTGGTAAGATGGAGTGTTGTATTCGCGACGTTGCTGGGATTCGCTGTGCGTGTGCAGCGTTTGGAAGTGGTCCCGCCGTCGTTCAGCTATGCGGAGGCAGCGCGCGCTCTGGCAACCACCGGCATACTTGCCGGACACCACGCAGTGATGGCCGAGAACATCCGTGGTGTCACGATGGTGTTTATGTACGCGAACGCTGTAGCCGTCTCCCTGTTGGGCGATCGCCTGGTCGCACAGCGTCTGCTGGTCGCTTTCCTCAGCGTTCTCGCGATTCCGCTGGTCTACGCGCTGTGCAGACGGTTGTTCGGCAGCCTGGGGCGCAGACGCGCCGGGACGATTGGTGTGTTCGCGGCATTGGGCCTGGCTACATCGTACTGGCACCTGCACTTCAGCCGCGTCGGCACTGAAAGCGGGCTCATCCCCACCGTCGTGTTGCTTGCCCTGGTGCTGTTCTGGGAAGGTGTGCGCGGTGGTCGCATCTTGAGCTTCGTTTTCTGCGGGATCAGCGTGGGCGCCGGCATCTATCTCGACCCGGGGCTGCAGCTTCTGCCCATCGTGCTGCTCCTGTTCGCGTTCTGCCTCCGGTTTGGCGTCGTGCGCTCCGAAGACGGGGCTGGACTGGCACCGGCCTGCGGTGGCCACGCGTTGATCGTTGCCGGCGTGGGTATCCTCGCCGGAACCGTTGTTGCTTGTGCACCACTTGCCGTATACTTCGCCGGCCAGCCCGCCGAATGGTTCCGGCGGGGGAGCGAGGCGTTCTTCCTGCGGCCTGGTGTCAATCACGGTGCGCCGCTGGCTACCCTGTGGCACTCTGTGATTGGAACCCTGCTGACCTTCGGCCACGCCGGAGATCCCGCCGCCGCGGCCAACCTGCCTGGCCGTCCGGCGCTGGGCGTGGTGCTGGGCGCGTTGTTCTGGGTGGGCGTCGTACTCTGCATCATCCGCCCACGGAGGGTGGGAAATGCCTTCTGCCTGCTGTGGCTCGCGGTCATGATGCTGCCTGCGGTGTTGGTTCCGGAACGCGTCCCCAACCACGCGAGCCTGCTCGCGGTGGCGCCGGTTGCGTACATCCTCATCGCGGTCGCGCTGGAGAGCGTGTGGCAGGGGATCCGGCGCTTGGACGCCCGTGTCGGAGGTGGAAGCCGTTTGCTGACCTTGTTTGGAGTGACGGTAGTGGGCGTGCTGTACGGCGCGACCGGACTCGCCACCGTCTCGGACTACTTCGGACGGTGGGCGCCGGGTGAGGCCGCGCTGGCCGCGTTCGACGGGCCGGACCGCGAGCTTGCAGCGTTGATCGCCCGTGACGACCCGCAGACGATCTACCTTCTGCCGTACGATGTGCTCTGGTCGGCGCAACCGCATGCGGTGCTCGAGTTCTACCACGAACCCGGCGGGGCCAGCGCGGTGACCGTCCACGTCAACGAGCTGGAGGTACCCTGGCAGCTCGATCAGGCGCTGGCTGGCAAGAGCCGGGCGAAGCTGGTCGAGATGGCGGCGGGCCGTACGGAATTCCTCGCCGCGAACGCCGATCCGAAGCACCTGCTGCGCTTCTACCTGGACCAGCACGGGCGGCTGCTGAGCACGACCCGCTATGCCGGCGGGGAGATCTTCGAGTACGAGCTGCCGGTAGACGGTCCGGCATTTCAATTGCCACTGCAGTTCCTGGGGCATGGGGTGGCCTACGACCGGCAGTTGTGGCTGCAGAGCAGTGCGCTGGGCAACGCGTCGCGCGCACAGCTCGATGAGAGCGCTGTGTTGGCGCCCGGCGATACCGCGTGGTTGATCCTGCAGTGGGACATCCTGAACCCCAACCTCGACGACTACATCGCCCACCTGCGCTTGCTCGACGCTGCCGCTGACATCATCCTGCAGGAGGAGCGGTTGCTACTTGACGATGTGCACGCGCCATCCAGCCGCTGGGTGAAGCGCGACGTCGCCGTGCTGGACTTCTACCTGCTGGCGCTGCCGGCCGATCTACCTTCGGGGACGTACACATTGGCCATCGGCGTTTACTCTCCCGCGACAGGTGAATACTTGCCGATTCAGGGCGAAGGAGGCGCGACCTTTCACCGTATGCGCGACCTGGAGATCGCCACGGAGTAGCCGCCCTTGCGGATATGCAACCGGTGTGCGGGTTTCTGCTTGCTCGTATGGAGAGGTGCCGCCTGTGCCGGAAGCAGGGTTCAGCCGGCACCGCCCGATAAGGGCTGTCTTAAAGGCGTGGGGGAGCTTCGCGTTGTGCGCGTGGCGTTGGGAACGACCTGTGCAGCAGTGGTCCTTGCATGGTACACGATGCCCACTTATCGTGGGCCAGCTGCACGAATGACGCATTACAGCGGCTCACGACGGACGAAGCGGGCGCCACAGTGGGCCAGCTCTACATCGATCACGGCGGAAAAGATGTAGGGGCGATCTCCTGTGTGACCGCCCCGCGTGCCGCGTCGCGGCGATGGCTGTGCGGGTATTGCGCGGGTGGGGCCGTGTGGGGTACCCCTGGCGGTTGCCCGATTCGCCGGGTTCGTACGTGGCCGCAATCGACGCACGAACCCGCATTCGTTGAAAAATCTCTGTGGTCTCTGCGCGAGCAAACCGTTCCGCCGCTCGTCAGGGGCGCTCGCCCTGCCGCACACGCGCATCGATCTCGTCGAGCAC
>CAZPTF010000340.1:0-4438 GCA_964589015.1 uncultured Anaerolineae bacterium | reverse complement strand
TCCCGCCTCAATCAAGACACAGACGTCAGGACAATACAAGGCGCACAGCCCACAACGCGTGCATTTATCCACATCCAACACCGGACGGTTCAAGCGCCAAGAACCTGTCTTGTTCTCTAGCGAGGTACGCGGCTGAACCATGAAAGCATCATGTAATTTTTTCATTCCTTTTTCACCTTCACGAACCCAAGTTGAACAGCCTGCGCATTTCTTTCGCCCAGCTCGCCGGGGAAGTGCATGCGAAACGCCTGCTGCAAGGACTCCATCCGAATTTCGCTGGTAGCAGCCGCAAAGGCGCCCAGCATGGCCGGGTTGAGAAACGGTCGGCCCAAGATTTCATCCGCGATCGCGCGTGCCGGTACCGTGTATACTGCCACCCCCGCAGGCCACTCGTCGACCATCGGACCGTCTGAATTGGCGATGAGCGTGCCGCCTGGCTTGAGCCCTGCCAGCACATCCGCGAGACCGAGTAGGGATAAATCCTGAAGAATGATGCAATCCGGTTCTCTGATGTAGTTTCGCAATCTGATCTCTTCATCGGACAACCGGACGAACGCTTGAACCGGGGCGCCGCGCCGTTCACCCCCAAACAGCGGGAAAGCCTGACCATATCGGCCATCTTCGAAGGCCGCGCGGGCCAACAACTCCGCAGCCAGAACCGAACCTTGGCCTCCTCGTCCATGAATACGAATTTCCTTCAATTGTTCACCTGCCTCCTCATTATGCGTATCGGCGGAGAGAGAAATATCATTGTCTCCCGGGACCCAATGACCACTGTTGGACTATTATACAATGTATGCCGGATTGTGACCAGTCCCTGCAGCAGCGGGCCACGCGCAAGCACCGGACCGTTGAAAAGAATTTGTATGCGGAACCATCAAGCGCCTGAGGACACCGATCACGGCCCCACGCGGATGGCCCTATGCCTGGATCTGCGGCTCGCACGGCCTGCTCGTAAGCACTCCGCCCGTGAGCATAATTGCCAAATCGCCCCCTCAGATATTGTCATTCAAAACAATCTTTGGTATAATGGAGTAACAACATTACGAACTCACGTAGATTCGAGTTGCTTGACCTGAAAGGAGGTGCAATCGTACGGTCTGGCCAAGCGGTGTCGATAGCACCATCTCAGCCGTTCAGGCATCGAGATAGTCTGTTCTGGCGTGGGAGCAGTTCTTCCGTTTCTTCATTGACTTAGCATAACAGGAGGTTAGAAAATGGATATTGGCAGAGCTTTCAAGTTCATGTTCGATGACGAAAGTTGGATCACCAAAATCCTGCTCGGTGGCATCTTAGGGCTCGTTCCCATTCTCAACTTTGTCCTTTACGGGTACCAGCTAGAAGTGGTTAAAAATGTGGCACAGGGCCAGGACCTGCCTCTACCGGAATGGGGAGAGGATTTTGGTGGCAAGTTCGTGAAAGGGCTTATGGTAGTCATTGCCAGTTTCATCTATTCTCTGCCATTGCTGGTTCTCTGGGTGATTTACTTCGTTGCGATGTTGGCGATGGGTGGTACAGCCAGCGGCTCGAGCAGCGACCAAATGTCCGGAGCTGCCGGAGGCATGTTGGCAATTTGCTCGATCGTGTTCTATTGCATCTTCTTCCTGTATAGCGTCGTCGTCTACGGGTTCGTTCTGGTTCCGGGCATGATGCGTTATGCTGTGGAAGAAGAGTTCGGAGCATTCTTCAAGTTCGGTGAGAACCTGCGCGTCGCGACCTCCAATCTCGGCAGCTACATCGTCATGCTCCTGGTGCTCATCCTGGCAGCGCTTGTCGCCGAAATCGTGGGGTTGATTGCCTGCGGTATAGGGATCCTCTTCACCATGTTCTGGTACGTGATGGTCAGCGGGCATCTATTCGGACAGTTCTGGCGACAGCACCAAACGTCAGAGGCTTCGTACTAGTGGTTGCACCTTCCGTTGGGCGAGGGAAAGAACCCCTCGCCCAACCTTCGTTGTCAAACCGGCTGTCCGCATCGATTGCCCATTATCTGGAGCCTGGTATCGACTGGCTTGCCAGGTTCATCGTTCACCATTGGCTGCTTATTGCCAACGCCATGCTCTTCTTGTTTATCGCGCTCCCATTTTTCGCCCCCATCCTGGAAGCATTTGGGTGGCACTTGCCAGCGAAGCTTATTTTCATTGTCTACCGCCCGACCTGTCACCAATTGCCTGAAAGGTCGTATTTCGTCATGGGACACCAGGTCGCCATCTGCGCGCGCTGTTCTTCGCTCTACGTTGCGTTCTGGGCCATCGGCATTGTCTATACAATCTGGGCCGCGATCCGCCCGCAACGCGTCCCAGCCTGGCAAGCGCCGCCGCTGTGGGTGATTGGTGTAGCGGCAATCCCGTTGGCAATAGATGGGATCACCCAGCTCTTTGGGTTGAGGGGCAGCACGAATTCGCTCAGAACGATCACCGGAGCCCTGGTTGGAGCGGCCGCAGCGGCGGTAGTCTATCCCTACCTGCACACAGGATTCAGAGAGGCGCGCAAGGTCTGGGAGATCAGCCACCTGCAACAAACTGCGCTCGATCAAGCATGCGACGATTTCGACGATTGGGAGAGTAACGGCAAGCGATGAATGCAGTGACGGGAATCGCAACCGGCATCGGACTATCGACAGCGGCTGGGCTCAATGCATATCTGCCGCTGCTTATCATCGCTCTGCTGGCACGGTTCACCGATCTGATCGAACTGACCCCGCCCTACGACGCGCTGACCAGCTGGTGGGTGATTGGCGTCCTCGCGGTGCTGCTGCTCATCGAGCTGTTCGTCGACAAGGTTCCGGCATTGGACACCGCGAACGACGTCGTCCAGACCGTTATCAGGCCCGTAGCAGGCGCCATTCTCTTTGCCTCGAACGCCCACTTGCTTTCGGAGATTCATCCCGTGCTCGCTATTGCGTGCGGTCTACTGATCGCCGGGGGCGTACACGCGGCTAAAGCGACATTCAGACCTGTTGTTACGGGGACCACAGGAGGCATGTTCAACCCGGTGGTCAGTCTGCTAGAGGATATCGTGTCTCTGACTACGACCCTTCTCGCCGTTTTTGTCCCGATCTTGCTGCTGTTCCTCATTGTGGTCCTGATCGGGATATTTATCTGGCTGTATCGCAAACGCAGACAAAAAAAGGAGCATCTTGCTTAAAGAGAAACTCGCAGCAAACGATATCGTGCCATCCTCGAGTGTCAGGAAGGATAATCCCAGATGAAAGAAAACGGAAGTAACAAAATAGCCATAGTCATCGTCATTATTCTGGTACTCTTGTCACTGTGTTGTTGTTGTCTGATAGCGAATTTCTATCTGGAATCTGAAGGGCACTTCTGGTCTAATATGCTTGGGAGCCTATCTCTGCTCCCGAATCTCGGATGATTAAGGCAGAATCACTCAAACAGACGTTACAAACGCTCCCACAGAAGCCGGGCGTCTATCTGATGAAAGATAAGATCGGCCACGTGATCTATGTTGGGAAAGCCATCAATCTCAGCAATCGCGTCCGGTCTTATTTTCACGCGTCGGCTGGCCACACGCCCAAGATCAGAAGGCTCGTGGCGAACATTGATCAGATTGACTTCATCATCACCGAGTCCGAACTGGAGGCGTTGATTCTCGAAGCCAATCTGATCAAGAAACACCGCCCCAGGTACAACGTCCGGCTGAAGGATGACAAACGCTACCCTTATATTCGCGTCAGATGGGCCGAAGATTATCCGCGTATAGACATTTCGCGCCAGATGCACCGTGATGGGTCACGATACTTCGGGCCATACACGGCATCCTGGGCAGTCGCACAAACTCTCGATTTGTTGCGCAGTCTGTTTCCGTACCGCACGTGCGATCGGGTCATTACCGGGAACGACCGGCGCGCCTGCCTGTACTATCACATCAAGCGTTGTTCCGGGCCGTGCATCGGCGCGGTCTCACGCGAAGAATACCGCGCCATCATCGAGCAGATCTGTCTTTTCCTGGAGGGGAACACCACCACGATCGTGACGGACCTGCAAGCCAAAATGAAAGCTGCGGCAGAAAAGCTCGATTTCGAAGAGGCCACCCGTCACCGCGACCAGTTGCAGGCCATTCAACGCGTTGTCGAACACCAAAAAGTGGTTTCCAAGAAGTTGAAGGATCAAGATGTGATTGCCTTTGCCAGGTCGAACGGTGAGGCGTGTGTGCAGGTTTTCTTCATCCGTTACGGTAAGCTCGTCGGGCGCGAGTACTTCATCCTGGAAGGCACTGCCGAAGAAGACGCACAGAATATCATGTCGTCCTTTCTCACTCAGTTTTACAGCGAGGCGGCCTACATTCCACCGGAGATCCTCCTGCCGGAGGAGATCGACGAGACGGTTATCATCCAGTCATGGCTCAAATCCAAACGTGGGAAGAAGGTTGCTCTTCTCGTGCCACACCGCGGACAGAACAGAGAACTGGTACAGATGGC
>CAZPTF010000339.1:0-4450 GCA_964589015.1 uncultured Anaerolineae bacterium | reverse complement strand
AGAATGTTTTCTCGACCCGCAAATGCGCTGACGAGCATGAGCAATGTCGACCGGGGAAGGTGAAAATTGGTGATCAGCGCATCGACTACACAGCAACGATAGCCGGGATAGATGTAGAGGCTGGTCGGGCCATCGAAGGAACGCACCGTCCGGAAAGGGCACCCTTCTCCTTCACTGCCCCCGGCATCCAGTGCTGCGGATTCCAGCGTGCGAACAGCGGTCGTGCCGACGGCGATCACCCGCCGTCCGGCCAGCTTCGCCTGATTGATCTGATGCGCTACCGCGGGACTGAGTACGCAGTGTTCGGTGTGGATATGATGATCCGCGATGTAGTCCTCCTTGACCGGACGAAATGTGTGCAAGCCGATATCGAGCGTAATGAAGGCGGATTCGATACCGCGCTCTCTCAGCGCGACCATGAGTTCTGGCGTGAAGTGCAATCCAGCCGTTGGCGCCGCCACTGACCCCGCATGACGTGCGTAGACAGTCTGGTACCGTTCCGGGTCACTCAGACTGGTGTGGATATACGGTGGGAGGGGGACGATGCCGATCCGGTCCATCCAACCCTCGACTGATGCGTTGAATTGAATGATACGTTCGCCCGTATCGGTGATGGTCTGTACTTGGGCGGTTAGAGTTGTCCCTGCAAAGGCCAGTTCCGTCCCCGGACGGATACGTCTTCCGCGTACCAGCGATTCCCAGGTCAGGTCATCCAGCTTCTTCAGGAGCAGCAGCTCCACCTTTCCGCCGGTGGGCACCTTTTCGCCGTACAGCCGGGCAGCCAACACCCGGCTCTCGTTGGCGATCAACAAATCGCCGGGACGGAGGTATTCACCGATATCCCGGAATATGCGGTGTTGTGTTTCTCCGGTGGAGCGGTCCAACACGAGCAGTCGCGAACTGTCGCGCGGCTCTAGCGGTGTCTGCGCGATATATTCTTCGGGGAGCTCATAATCGAAATCCGCGGTTTTCAGGCCGGCTGAGGTTTCCTGTGCGCTGGTCGACTCGCTGAGCGCTATGCCCATCAATTGCCTGTTTCTCCTTGACTCCAAATCCAGTTCACCTCGTCAAGCAGGACGTCGACAGGCTGTTTGTTATAGCGTTCCCACTCGCTGTAAATGCACCCGCAATACTGCTGGCAGTAGAGGGCGTGTTCTCTCGTCAGCTGGCTTCTTTCCGCCCACCCCCGCCGGAAATTCTCGAACAAAAACGGAATTCCAATCCGTTGGCTGAGCGTCTCGCCGATCGTCCGGATCGCCTGCTGGTCTTGATGCGGACTGATCAGCAACGTGGTGGTGAATGCGTCGAACTCTCGTCTCGAAGCGATGCGCGCCGTCCATTCCAGGCGCAGCCGGTAGCACAGCAGACAGCGCTCGCGGAAGCGCTCGTGACCGGCTACCAAACGAAAGAAACGCGGCATTTCGTAGGACTCCGCCCAGATCATCTCGAGGCCGACTGCTGTGGCATAGGATTCCGCGCTGGCGCGCCGCTTCTCATGTTCCTGCCAGGGGTGAATGTTGGGGTTGTACCAAAGCCCGGTTACTGCGTAGCCCTGCTCCTGCAGCCACTTGAGCGGATAGGTGCCGCACGGGCCACAGCAGATGTGGAGCAAGACCCTGCTTCCGGACTCCAGACGGGTTGTTTCGTCCCGCCGGGCTGAAGTCGCAGTGCTCTTGTCCACGCTGTATGGTAGTTGGATTGTCAAGGGCTCTTCACTGATGAGCGCCGCCTCTCCCTGCGCCAACAACTTGCGTGCTTTGGCGTGCGAACATGGGGAGAGGGCTTTGCCCTTTGCATCCAACACGCGAGCCATAGCGGTTCTTTCGTTCATGGCTCCGGCTCGCGAAGTTCGACAGTCAATCTCACTCGCCAGGTTTCACCGGGCGCGAGTTGCAGCTTCCAATGTGGGAACAGGCACGATGACTGGTAAACGCGCTCGAAACCGCCTTCCGAGTTGGAAATCGTCTCGATGGGCATCCGCCACAGCGTGGCAGGTTTGTCAAACGCGAGCCGGATGTGCAGCCTGAACCATTCGTGGAACAGATTTACCTCACTGACGTCAGCGAGTTGGCCGCGCGAGTTGAGATAATCGTCTTCGAGATCCACGCCGGGGATCTCGTAGTATGCGTCATCCGAGTGGCCCGAGAGCAACCCGAAATTGAGCTCGATACCAAACGGCAGATCGAGAAGCGCCTCGCCCATGTTGGTCAGCGTGTACTCGATTGGCAGCGAAGTTCCCGTGGCCGGCACAAAGATCTGTTTTTCCACGCGTACGGGGTTGAACACAGCCCCGACCCAGACGTGGCCATCCCGGCTGAGTCTGACGACCGCCCCGTCCTTTGCGTGGGCCGTGTCGAACGCGTACGGCTGGTTCACGAAATCACCTGCCTCGCCGTATTCTGCAGTGAGGAACCTGTCGAGAGTCACGTCAGGATGCAAGAAATGATCGAGAAGCGCACTGCGCTGGTACCAATCGTAGAACAGCAAGTGCTCCAGCCCGGGTTCTTTCGACTTGACAATCTCATGAATGCTTGCAACGCGCTTATCGTCCTGCTCTGCCGTTGGACTCTGATTCTGCTGCTGTCCCGCCCTGAGCAAGTCCCGGTGGTAGCCTTCTTTGCGTCGCGTCAGGTTGTTGAGCAGATTGAATCCCCTGGCTCGCCAGTCCCATTCGAACAGGGCACCGCCGGCCGCCGGCTGGAAGTAGAGATTCATATCCGCCGTCTCGATCAGCAGCTCGGGGTAACTGTCTCTGTTGAAATCTGTCTCGCTGATCTCCAACCATCCCGCAGTATCATGGCGGGCCGCATCTGCGAGATTCTCCGCAGCGATGAGGTGCTCGTAGTTGGCCTTGCGGATATGGGCCAGATAGATGCCACCGAAGACGCCATGCCAGTACGGGCAGTTGCATTGACCGGCCCACAGGTTATCTAAAGCCGCCCGGCGGGCGTCCGCGGTGAGCTCGGCCCATGCCCCGTAGACCTTGTCGTGCGTGCGGAGCATCTTTTTGTGCATATTGTTGACTTCAGGGTACTTGACCAGGAAATTGCGCCAGAAACCGCCGCGAACGAAACGGAGGATATCGTCCTGCCCGGTGTCGCGCAGTTCATGTTTAAGCTCTGTGATGTCTCCCGAAAGATCCGCCGGCAATGCCCATTCGGTCATTTCGTCGTACGACGCGGTGGGCAAATACACGCGGCCCACTGCCGGGAAACGCTGCGCATACTCGCCCAGGGTGATGGTCTGCAACCAGTCCTGGTTGGCCTCCAGTGCCCCACATAGTTCTTCGAACCAACCGTTCTCCCACACATGCTGGTACGTCGTGGGCCACAGCCCGAACTTTTCGCCGTCGTCACCCATTACGGCGACGCGAGGTATCGGCCCGGTATTCCCGGCCGATTGCTCACGCAGCCACGCGATGACCTCGTCGACCGGTCTCCAGGGGATAGAATAGCGGAGGTGCTTGCTGGTCCCGAAGATCTTCAGCGGATAGCCTTGATCTTCCGTGACGTAGTACCCGAACAGCGCGTCGTCGGCGATCCCGACATACTTGAAGTGGGTATCGTCGACGACGATGTAATCGACTCCCACTTCGCAGAACGTTTTAGCCAGTGCGGGTTCCCAGACACGTTCCGCCAGCCATGCGCCGGTGGGGGTGTAGCCGAAATCCTGATACACCATCGTACTGAGCTTGGCGATCTGTCCCTCCTTGTCCGCGTCAGGTATGGAGATCAGGATCGGTTCATAGTATCCCCCGGTCATCATCTCGATCTGATCTCGATCGACCAGGGCGCTGATGCGCGACAGGAAATCCGGCCGATTGGCAGCGAGCCAATCGCGCAGGGGGCCGGTGTAGTGCAAAGCCAGGCGGACGCCAGGATGCCGCTCGAGCAACTCCACCATCGGCAGGTATGCTTTCACGTATGCTTCCTCGAACACGAAGTCGAAATTCCCTACTGGCTGATGATTGTGAATAGCCAGAGCCAAATACATCGGCTGCGACATGGTTCACCCCCTCTTCGTGGCACGGAATTCAGGATATTACGTATTGTACCATAGCACGGAGACGCTTCAAAAAGGCCAGCCAGGTGCATAGACGGCAAAACCTACCGTGTCAGGAGTCGTGCTCTTTCTCGACGATGACGGTGACCGGTCCATCGTTGTGAATTTCGACCAGCATGTCGGTCTGGAAAATGCCGGTTTCTACGCGAAGCCCTTCGGCGCGCAACAGCTCGACGAACCTCTCGAAGAGCGGGTCAGCGATTTCGGGTCTCGCGGCGGTGGTGAAACTGGGGCGGCGGCCTTTTCGGCAATCGGCGTACAGGGTGAATTGGGAGACGACCAGCGCCTCTCCGCCGACATCCAGCACAGAGCGGTTCAGTTTGCCCTCGTCGTCCGGGAAGATGCGCAGGTTGGCGATCTTGGGAGCAAGCCAACGGGCCTCTTCTGC
>CAZPTF010000338.1:0-4479 GCA_964589015.1 uncultured Anaerolineae bacterium | reverse complement strand
AGCAGGGTCTGGTCGCTCCCGATGTTCTGGCCTCACCCCTGATCCCGTTGGCCCAGCTTCTGCCGGATTACATGAAGATGGACAACACGGCATTTCGCATTCAGGGCGCCGAAGGTATCTTCATGGTCTTCAACCCGAAGTACGTGGATGCCGAGGAAGTCGCAGCTCTGAAGACATGGACCGACATCACCGAGCTGTACAAGAAGCACGCCGGCAAGATTCTGTGGTGGCACCCGGTGGGTGACCCGGCCGGTTTGGCGCAGATCCTCAGCGTCACGCTGTCCCGTGGCGCGGACTACAAGGACAACGCAGAGATCGAAAAGAGCATCGAATGGATCAAAGAGAACGTCGATCCGTACGTGCTCCGCTACGTCCGCGGCTATGGCGATTTCACCGTGCTCGTCGAGAAAGAAGAAGCCTACATCACCGTCATGTGGTATGGCACCTCCAAGAAATACACGCTGAGCGACCTGGTCCGCCCGATCTGGTTGGAGAACTCGATGTCCATGCCCGGCTACATGGCGATGGTGAACAATGCACCGCACCCGACGCTGGCGCAGCTCTACATGAACTTCCAGATGAGCCACTACGTGCAGTTCCCGCCGTATCCGGCCGAGCCGCCGTACGAAATGTTCGAGATCGCGGATGACAACTGGATGCGCGGTTGCTTCGGTGGCGTGGGTATCCCCGGCGACTACGATCGCTTCATGCCCGACTGGGCCATCGATGCTATCCCGCCTGCCGAAGTCGTGAATGAATGGCTTACGGACGTCGATTGGGATTACGTATTCGCGCATAAGGCTGAATGGCAAGAAATGTGGACTGACATCATCGGCGAGTGATCCTGACCCGTCGCGTTTGTTAGGCGAAGAGGCGCGGTGCTCCGCGCACCCGCCTCTTCGTTCCCATCGCTTCGACCGATCAGTACTGCCTGAGGAAGGTCTGCCATTATGATATCCAAAAGAAAGCGCAACAAGTGGCTCACGCTGATGATCCCACTGCTTCCGGCGTTGGTGTTCTATGCCGTTTTCCTCGTCTATCCGATTGTGGTCCTCATCTTTCACAGTCTACAGGTCGGTGATGCGGGCCAGATTGGGTTGGACAACTACCTGGAGACGTTCGCCAAGGCCTCGTTCCGGAGGACGTTGCTGCATACGATGCTCGTAGCCGGTGCGGCCACGATTCTGGATTTGTTTCTCGGTTACCCGCTGGCGTATTACCTGGCGCGCAAACAGACCTGGTTCGCCGATTTTCTGCAAGCGTCGTTATTGATTCCCCTGTATGGGGGTCTGTACGTCGCATTTGCCTTTATGTTGATTCTCCTTCCCAATGGATTCTTGAATTCGATGCTGCTGTGGCTGGGTGTGATTCAGCAGCCGCTCAGTTTGCTCTATACGCGACCGACGTTGATTGCGGCCTTCGCCATCTACGGCTTGCCGTTCATGGTCTATCCGTTGCGCGCGGCCATCCAGGGGATCGATCCGGCGTACGAGGAGGCGGCGCGGACCCTCGGCGCGAATGGCTGGAATGTGTTGTCCAAGATCCTGCTCCCGATGAGTTCGATCGGGGTGATTGGAGGCGTACTCCTTACCTTCGGGTGGAGCGTGGCGATCTTCAGCATTCCGTTGATCTTGTCGTTCAAGGGCGCGCCGTTTCTGTCGCTGGACATCTATTTCTCGACACGCTACGGTATTCGCTGGTCCTATGCGGCGACCCTGTCCGTGATCCTGTTCTTCATCACATTCGGCCTCAGTTATCTGTATATGGTCATCATCAAGCCGGCGCGGACGTCGACATCATGAGCGCGGAGGGATAGCAACATGAATGGTATCAAATGGAGAAAGCTGTGCACCAAGACGATCTGGACGGCTTACCTTGCCTTCATTACGATCGTGCTGTGGATGATCTTCTTCATCCTGTTCACGCACTCGTTTTTCAAGGGTGTCACGTTGCAGTTCCCACCGGAGGGTCTGACCTTCGAGAACTACACGCAGATTGCGAGTGCTTTCTATCCGGCGCTGCGGATCAGCCTGCTGCTCGGCGTTGCCACCAGCGTGTTCGATGCGCTGCTGGCGGTCCCGGCGTCGTACGTTCTGACGCGCTACGAGTTCAAAGGCAAGGACGTGATCAACACGATCCTGCTCGGGCCGACGATGGTGCCCGCCATTTCGCTGGCGCTGGGCTTCCTGGCCCTGTACCCGCACCTGAAGTTGATGGATACGTTCTGGGGGCTGTTGTTTGCACTATCGATCGTCACCATGCCCTACATGTTGCGTTCGGTGATGTCGGCGTTCAACGAGCTGGATCCGGCGCTGGAAGAGGCGGCACTGACGTTGGGCTGTGGCCGGGTGAAGTCGTTCTTCCTGATCACGCTGCCGCTCATCGGCCCGGGCATTCTCGCCGGATTCATGCTCAGCTTCATCATCGCCTTCAACGAATTCACGATGATTATCTTCATCTATGGTCCCAAGTGGCTGCCCGCTTCGGTGTGGTTGTGGAATATGTTGCACATGTACGGGATCACGCCGGGGTTTGCGGCGGGCGTTGCGGTGATGCAACTCATCTCTTTTGCGGTGCTGTTCATTGTCATCGGCGTGCTCGGCCGGCGATATCTGCGCGGTGTGTCGTTCTGATGCACATCAACTTTGGAGAGGTAGGAATATGACTTCCGTCAGAGTAGAGAACTTGACCAAGAAGTTTGGAGACACCCTCGCGGTGGACGCGATTGATTTCACGATTGCCGATGGGGAGCTCGCGACGCTGCTGGGCCCGAGCGGGTGTGGCAAATCGACGACGTTGCGCTGTATCGTCGGGCTGGAAGAGGCCGATGAGGGCAGTATCTACTTCGGTGACCGGCGCATGAACGACGTGCCGGTCGCGCAGCGCAACATCGGCCTGCTGTTTCAGCGTCTGGCGCTGTTCCCGCACATGAAGGTGTTCGATAACGTCGCCTTCGGCCTGCGGATGAGGGGCGTCGCGAAGGACGAGGTCGCCCGCCGGGTCAAAGAGAACCTGGCGCTGGTGCAGATGAGCGGCTACGAGAACCGTTATCCGCGCCAGTTGTCGGGTGGGCAGCAGCAGCGCGTCGCGCTGGCGCGCACGATGGTCACCGATCCCGAAATCCTGCTGTTCGACGAGCCGCTGTCGAGCCTCGACGCGAAGCTGCGCGAGGAGCTGAAGCTGGAGATCCGCCGGCTGCACCGCCAGACGGGCAAGACGACCATCTATGTGACGCACGATCAGGGTGAGGCGTTCGCCATTTCGGACCAGATTTACGTGATGAACGCAGGACGGCTCGAGCAATCGGGTACGCCACTCGACCTGTACATGAATCCGACCAGCCCGTTCGTCGCTTCGTTCATCGGGACGCACAATTTCGTGCCGGCAAAAGTCTCGGCGGTGGTGAGTGGTGAGCCGCGGAGCATCGCGGTTCACGCGCTGGGCTGCGAGGTGACCGCGGACTACGAAGAGGGCGTTGCAGCGGGTGACGACGTGACCCTGCTCATCCGTCCCGAGGATATCGTTGCGGTGACGGCGACCGAGGCAGGCAAGACGATCTCCGGAGAGGTGCAGGTGAGCACTTTCTCGGGCGCAAGCACGTACCTCGAAGTAAGGGTCAATGGCCACGTGTTGAAGGCATCGCTGTTCGGCGAATCCAGGTTCAAATACATGGACGCCGTGGGACAGGAGATTGGCCTGCAGATCCGGCGTTGTTCCGTGATCCCGAGGGGGAAGGTTGCGGAGTGAGGATCCACTTCCCTTATGCCGATATTCCAGCGCTAGACGTCGCGGATAAGCAGCTGCGGGGGGTCGTGTCCCCCCGCGATGCGTACCCGTCTGCACCTGCCGCTGACTTGATCCGTGAGGCGCTCGATCGTCCGCTGGGAAGTCCGACGCTGCGTGGGCTGGGGAACAGGGCGCGGCGCGTGCTCATTCTGTGTGACGACAACACCCGCCCGACGCCGGTCCATCTGGTACTGCCTGCGGTACTGGAACGGTTGACGGCGGGTGGCCGGGCGCCGGAGATCGGCTTCATGATCGCGACGGGGACGCACCGCCCGATGACGATGGCCGAGAAGGCGGCGAAGCTCGGCGCGGAGATCTGCCAGAACTACCCGGTGTGGGACCATCGCTGGGACGAACCGTCCGAGCTGACGTACATCGGCGAGACGAGGTCCGGAATACCGGTGAAGCTGAACCGCCACCTGCTCGAATTCGATCTGCTGATCGGGATCGGGCATGTGGCGCCGCACCGTATGGCCGGCTTCGGCGGTGGCAGCAAGATCGTGCAGCCCGGGGTGTGCGGTGCGCTGACGACCGGGCGAACGCACTGGCTGGCCGCCGGTTTCACCACGGCCGAGCTGATGGGCCAGGCGGAGAATCCGGTCCGCATGGAGATGGACACCGTTGCCGCGATGGCCAAGCTGGCGGCCATCGTCAACCTGGTGTTGAATTCACGGGATCAGGTCGTTGGCTGCT
>CAZPTF010000337.1:0-4502 GCA_964589015.1 uncultured Anaerolineae bacterium | reverse complement strand
TCGGACGCTATCGACCGGACATCGTCCGGCAATCACTTCGCCGGATCGTCACCTTGTCTGAAGTAGTCCACTGTCTTGCGCAGTCCCTCGCGCAGCGTCACCTGCGGCTCCCAGCCCAGCTCCTGCCGCGCCTTGGTCGCATCGAGGTAGATCTTGAAGGTCTCTCCCTGTTTGGGCGGGCCGTAGATCGGGTCGCGTGTGTAGCCGGTGATGTCCTTCAGTGTGGCGAATATCTCGTTGATGTTCGTGCCGATGCCGCAGCCGATGTTGTAGATCTGACCGGCTCCCTTGTCCAGTGCCAACAGGTTCGCCCGGACGCAGTCACCCACGTAAGCGAAGTCCCGTTCCTGCTCGCCGCTTCCGTTGATCGTTACCGGTTGGCCGGACAGCATCCGGCCCGTGAAGATGGCGACGACTCCGGCCTCGCCGAAAGGGTCCTGCCGCGGGCCGTAGACGTTGGGGTAGCGCAGCACGGTGTAGTCCAGCCCGTAGATGTCCCGGTACAGGAACAGATAGTGTTCGATCGTGTGTTTCGTCACCCCGTAGGGACTGAGCGGATCGATGGGGTGCGCCTCGTCGCACGGCAGGTAGACAGGCTCGCCATACGCCGCGCCGCCCGAGGAGATGTAGATCACTTTGCGCACGCCATGCTCACGGGCACGCTCGAACAGATTGAGTGAGCCGAGGATGTTGACCTCGGCGTCGTAAACCGGGTCGGAAACCGAGCGCCGCACATCGATCTGGGCGGCGTGATGATCGATCACCTCCGGTTTTTCCGTGGCGATGACTTCGCCCAGCTCCGGGCTGCGGATGTCGAGTTCGTAGAAACGCGCCTGCGGATTGAGGTTGGTACGGCGACCCGTGGACAGGCTGTCGACGATGGCCACATCGTGCCCTGCCTCCACAAATGCGTCCACAACATGCGATGCGATGAATCCGGCTCCGCCGGTGACTAAGATCTTCATAGGACCTCCTGGTCGGTCTCTCCGCCGTCTTCCACGATGGTGAGATCTCGAAACGTGGTGCGGATACTGCAGGGTAGTATAGCGGGGAATGTGATGCATGTCCAGCCACAGGTCGCGGTTCCGCGCAGCGCAGCCGCACTTTTCGCTGTGGCCGAGATCCGTGCTATCCTTCGTTCGAATGGCATTCAAAAGTTTCCTGCGGAAGTGGAATCGTGGTGTTGCGCTGTTTCAGCGTGAGGAGGTGTGGCGATGGTCACTGGGACGAAATCCGTGCTGGGTGCAGTTGGCTGGTTTGTATTGTGTTATGCAGCAGCTGGCGCCGGATCGCTGTTCTCGCCGGGGGCGTGGTACCAGAGCCTGGCGAAACCGGTCTGGAATCCTCCAAGCTGGCTCTTTGCCCCGGTTTGGACGCTGTTGTATGGGATGATGGCTGTCGCTGCGTGGCTGGTGTGGAGACGCTATGGCTTCTCAGGTGCTATCCTGCCGCTTACCGCGTTCGTCGTGCAGCTCGTGCTCAACGCTGCGTGGTCGTGGCTGTTCTTTGGGCTGCACCGCCCGGGACTGGCATTTGCCGAGATCGTGCTGCTGTGGATTGCCATCTTGGCCACCCTGGTCCTTTTCTGGCGGCTGGAACGCCTGGCTGGCATTTTGCTCGTCCCTTATCTGGCGTGGGTGAGTTTCGCCACCGTTCTGAACTACACGCTGTGGCAACTGAACGTCTGACAACAAGCTGGCGATGCGTACCAATCTCGTAGCGGCCGGCGTCACAAGCCGTAGCGAGGTTCGGATTCCAGAATCAGCCGGAAGCGTTCCTGATTCCGCGTGATGTTTTGTCGTACCGCCCGCCGGGCGGCAGCGACGTCGCGTGCTTTGACCGCTTCCAGGATACGCAGGTGCTCTTCCAGGTCAGGCTCCGGTTCGTTCCGGTAATCGCCGATGAACTCGCCGAACGCCATCCAGAATACGTCGATCAGCTTGACCAGCGTCTCGTTGCCCAGGGACGTGTACAGGGCGCGGTGGAACGCCTGATCCCACTCTTTGATTGTGTCCTTTCCCGCCGCGCCTGCCTGGACGCGCTCCTGCCACGGTGCGATGATCGCCTCGATCTTCGCCAGGTCCCGCTCAGTCATCGCGTGGATCGCATCGCCGATGACCGCACTTTCCAACCACATGCGGATCTGCAGCAGTTCGATGAGCGTACGCGTATCGAAGCGTATGCCGTAGCCGAGCACTTCGAGCACCGGGTCGAAGTTGTATTCGCGGACGTACAGCCCTCCGCCGTGGCGCACTTCGATGATGCCCAGTGACTGCAACGATTTGACCGCCTCGCGCACCGATGTCCGTCCGACGCCGAGATCGTTCGCCAGTTCCCCCTCGGTGGACAGGGCGTCACCCGCCTTGAGGCCGCGATCCAGGATGTACTGCTTGATGTATCCACGTACCGCCTCGTTGAGCGCGGGGCGGCGGAACGGTGGCTCGCCGGCGTGCGCGGCGGTTTCGGCTGGCCAGGGCTGTGCGTTGCGGGCAAGGCGCGGCCAAGTCCGCTGCCGGTCGCGCATTGCACTGCTGGCGCCGGCCGGATCACCGGTCTTCACCGCGCGGAGCAGCGTCTCGTAGTACGCCGGCGTGTCGGTGCGGCTGGCGGGTGGTTCACGGAACACCGCCCAGAACACCTCCAGCAGTTTGAGCAGCGATTCGTTTCCCAGCGCGGCGTACAGCGCGCGCTGGAAGTCCCGGTCGAGGGCTGCGCGCATGTCCGGCGCGGCGGCCCCGGATTCGCCAACCGCGCGCCACGATTCGATGGCGCTCTCCATGCGCGCGATGTGCTCCGGACGGACCTGTCTGACCGCCTGCTCAATGATCTCCAGCTCGAGCCAGTCGCGGATCTGCACGAGTTCCGCCAGCGTAGAGGTGTCGAAGTGTGAGCCGTAGCTGATCGTTTCCAGAATGGGGTCGAAGTTGTACTCGCGCACATATAACCCGTCTCCATGACGCACCTCGACGATGCCGAGCGCCTGCAACGCCTTGACTGCCTCTCTGACCGAGCTGCGTCCCACGCCGAGATCGGTCGCCAGTTGTGTCTCAGGCGGGAGCGAATCGCCGGGCCCCAGGTGATGGCCCAGGATGTACTCCTTTACGTAGTTGCGGATGGCCTCAGACAAGGCCGGGCCGCGGAATGACCTGTCCGGTCTGGACTGCACGCGACTTCACCCCTTGACAGCGACTGAAAAGCATGATAGAATGCCAGACATGAGATATCTGATATCTCATGTCTCATATCGCCCGTTTCGACCATTGTACGCCATTTCAGATAGCCTGTCAAAGCCTCGGCAGGCGGTGGTCCGCCGGGTACAGTCTCGTCCGGTGATGGGGGCTTCTCCAACCGACCGTGGCACGCTCCGCTGTGCCGGGAAAGGAGCTGACAATGAAGTTCGGCGTACTGGAAATCGATCCGGCGGTGAATCCCGCTGTTCTGGACACCGGTTCGTGGGACGTGCCGGCCGCGTGGCGGGTGATCGCTACGCTACCCGTGCCTTACTGGGCGTCGCTTCAGCAGGCGCTTGCGCAGGATCGTCCCCTGCCGTCCGCGATGGATTTCACCCCTCACGCGCCGTCGCGGGCGCGGGCCAGCGGCTGCACCTGGTTCCTCGCTGGTCTGGCCGATGAGCAGCAGGTGTTTGTCGAGATCGGTGATGATGGCGGCGCGCGGTTGCTCGGAGAACCCGTTGGCAGTTTGCACCTCGATCCCGGGACGCGCGTCTCGATGTATCCGACCGATGCTCCCGTTCTCGATCGCTTCTTCCGCTTTGTCAACCCGGATAAAGGGCCACGAGCGTTGGGCGCGGCCGTACCACGACTGGGCATCGGCACGCGGATGACGACAGCGGTGTGGCCCGCTATCTGGCAGGCGATGCGCCAGGGAGGCTTTGCAGCCAATGCGATCCAGAACTCGGTGCGCGAGCTCAACCTGCTCTCCAACCTGCTGGCGGGTGAGCCGCCGGACGCGAACTACGCATTCAACTTCGGTACCATCGAGTCGGGCTACACGGGCAGCACGTTTGAAGGGCTGTGGGTCGCCGGTGTACTTGATGCGCTGAAGAACGATGCGCCGGAGGGGTACGGCGCCGATGCCGATCACATCCAGGTGAAGCGTGGCGCCAATGGCCTGTCGCGAGCGAAGACGCTGCTCGACGCGTCGCGCTACTACACGCTCTTTACCCTCGATGTGTCTGACATTCTGGATTACGGCGCGATGTGGGAACCGTCGCGTGCGGCTGCCGAAGCATATCTCGACCGGAAGATCCCCGCTGCGGACATGCGCAAAGGCGTGCTTGCCTATCATGCGAAGGCCCACCGTGTGGGCGGGCAGACGTATCATCTGGACACGGTGACCGTGGGCCGCCTGGTCGGCAAGTATTGGGATGCGCTGGACGCCGTTGGAGAACTGGCGGGTTACATCGCCGGATTCAAGGACGGCCAACCGTTCGATCTGGAGCTGAGCATCGACGAACATCCCGCGGATGTGGCGACGTTCGA
>CAZPTF010000336.1:0-4508 GCA_964589015.1 uncultured Anaerolineae bacterium | reverse complement strand
AACGAGACCTGGCTCGTGCGTTGCGCGAGCGCATCGATGAGACCGCCCAGTACATTCGCCCGGCGGAAGGCACTCTCGATTTCGCGCTCATGTTTCTTCCGGCGGAAGCCGTGTACTACGAATTGGTTTGCACCGACAATCTGTGCACATTGGACCGAGCAAGCAAAGATACGAGGACAGTCTGGGACTACGGGTTACAGAAACACGTCATCCCGGTGTCTCCCAGCACGATGTATGCCTATCTGAGCGTTATCGTATACGGCCTGCGCGGCCTGGAGATCGAAAAGAAGGCGGGACAAGTGCTGGACTACCTCTTGCAACTACAGATCGAATTCGAGCGATTAGCGGAAACAGCACAGACTCTGGAAACTCATCTGCACAACGCTCACCGTAAAAGCAGGGAACTCAATCGCGGAATGGGCAGGTTCGGTGAGCGGCTAACCGTAGACGCCCTGTTGGCCACTGAGAGCGGCACCGGAACCACGCATGGCGGGTTGCTGCCTGAATCGGAGGCCGATCCGGACGAGCCGAACTGGCATGAGATCAATCCGGCTGATTTCGCAGACGAGGCAGCACCCTGAACCGGGGCGCTACTGCCAGGTATCTGCTTCGTTGTGTGCTTATGTCTATACAAAGCGTCGTGTCACGTCGCAAACGTGACCGGCACGAGCGTCATGCTGCAATCAGGAGGAGAAGCACATGAACGGTCCGTATTTCCCACGCGACGCGGGGATCCCCCGCAACCCACGCACCGCCGCCTGCAATTGCCCCCGGTCGAGTGCGCTGCAGCGTATCGGAAGTATCACGTTGCTGCTGTGCGCCTGCCTGGCGGCATTCACTATTCCGGCAGCAGCCAGCGATCCACCGCCCGATCTCGTCACGGCGCGAATGCTCGTTGAACCCAATGCACTGATGGGAGCAGGCCCCGCGAACCTGACCTGGAGCCCGCACCAGGCGTTATTAGCCTACGTGCAGCCGGAGGGCGGGCACGACACCCTGTGGCTGTACGATGCAGCGACGGGCGACAGACACCTCCTGCTCGACCCCGCTGCACACTCCGCCAAGATCGATCTATCTTCAGTGCAATGGTCACCGCAGGGCGACGCGCTGCTGCTGGCAGGCGAAGATGCGCTGTGGCGGCTGGACGTTACGTCGGGGACGTTGCAGCAGGTCATCGCCGGCGGTGACGACAAGACTGCGCTGATGTTCCTCCCCTCTGGGAAAAGCGTCGCATTCGCCCAGGACAACGACCTCTACACGGTCGCGATGGACGAGGGACGCGTGCAGCGGCTCACCACTGATGGCAGCGAGACTATCTTCAACGGGACCCTGGATTGGGTATACAACGAAGAGCTGGCAACCCGCGCCGCACAACCAGCTTACGCCTGGTCGCCCGACGAGCGTTGGCTGCTCTATTTGCGTATCGTCGACGACATGGTACAACAACACCCGATCACCGACTTTCGCCCGATTCCCCCCACGGTCAGCTACACCAGATATCCAACCGCAGGCAGTCCGAACCCGACGGTATCCCTTCACCTGCTCGACTTCGCAGCCGGTCAGTCACCCCAGGCGCATGCGCTGCCCGAGAATGCCGAGTACATCCTGCCGTTCTTCACCTGGACGCCGGATTCCACTGAGGTATTCTACGTCACGCAGACGCGCGACCACAAGCTCCTCGAGCTGAAAGCGTGGAATGCGACGAGTGGCAGCGGGCGCACCGTCATCCGCGAGACCGATCCCTACTGGGTCAACGAAGACTTCTACGTCGCGCCGCTGTTCCTGAAAGATGGGCGCTTCCTGTGGTTGTCCGAACGGGATGGGTACATGCACCTCTATCTATACTCGCGGGAGGGCGAGCTGATCCGGCAACTGACCCGTGGAGAGTGGCTCATCGACACGACGCCCTGGGACATTCTGGTCCCCGGCAAGCCGGTCTATCTGGACCCCTCCGAAACCTGGGCGTACTATTCATCCACACAGCAAAGCCCGCTCGTGAGACAGCTCTACCGGGTGAATCTCGCCGGCGGCGAACCGGAGCGACTCACGACGGAGGCCGGCTTCCATTTCGCCAGCCTCTCAGGCGACGGGCAATACCTGGTGGACGTCTTCAGCAACGTCGATACCCCGCCGGTCACTTCGATTCTACAGGCTGACGGCAAGCCGCTCACCGTGTTGGGGCAGTGCGCCGGTCCGGCGGTCGACGTGCCACCACTCACGCGCGAGTTCCTCACCATCGAGGCGCACGATGGCACTGCTCTGTACGCACAGATTGTCAAGCCCGCAGACTTCGACCCGTCCCGCAAGTATGGGGTAGTCGTGCATTGGTACGGTGGGCCCGGCCTGCAACTCGTCTCCAACCGCTACGGCTCGACCAACATCTTCAACATCATCGAACGCGACGTGTTGTACACACAAGCAGGGTTCATCGTCTGGCGGCTGGAGAACCGTGGCGCATTCGGTCGCGGCCATCCATTCGAGATTCCCATCGCCGGGCAGCTCGGTCCTGCCGCACTCAATGACCAGCTCGCGGGTATCGAATACCTGCGGACACTGCCCTATGTCGACGCTGACCGGATCGGGAGTGACGGCCATTCGTTCGGAGGCTTTCTGACCCTGTATGCGCTGATCCATGCTCCTGACGTCCTGCACTGCGGCGTGGACGGCTCGGGTCCCACCGATTGGCGTTATTACGACACAATCTACACCGAACGCTACATGGGAACTCCGGCCGAGAATCCGGAGAGTTACGCCGCAACGGAAGTCATCAGCAGGGTCGGGGCTCTACAGGTGCGACCGTTGCTCTTGCATGGTCTGGCCGACACGAACGTGCATCTACAAAACACGGTCAATTTAATCCAGGCGCTCGAGAGCGCGGACAAGCCGTACGACTTCATCGCGCTCGCCAACGAAGACCACGACTACGAGGGCGATGGGCTGGTTACATGCCTGGCGGAGAGCACCGCTTATTTCGTACAACATCTCGGGCGACCGTAGCGCACGAATCGCCCGTGTCGAACGCGGCAAACGCTGTGCCAATCCTCCCCCTTCAGCCGGCGCCGTCCAATGGGGGCAGCGATAGTGGCGCAGGACCGGGCAAGTAAGTCGCAGACACCAGCCATCCTCGAATGTCGCTCGATGCCCACATATCGCGGGCCGGGTACGCGAATGACGCCCTACTTAGGCGCGCGGCGTATGAGACGGGCGGCTACGAGTGGATTCAGCCCATCAAGCAGTGATGCGCACTGGTCGAATGGGATGAACATCAGCCGGCATGGCTCTATTCGTGTATTCGTGTTCGATTCGTGGACGGCATTGCCCCGTCGCACGGCGCGCCAATTACTTCTGGGACAGCTCCAGACGGGCGACACGGCCCGGTGTGACGGACCGCCACAAATCTGCAAGGAGGAGACCACTATGTCCGATCAAGTGCTGGATTGGCTGTTGGGATGCAACGAACCGTGGACACGCTACCGGACCCTGCGCGATCTGAAACATCGTCCGGCGGACGATCCGGTCGTGCGCCAGGCCTACGCGGAGATGGCAGTACACCCGCAGATTCAGGCGCTGCAAGCCGAAGCGGCGGCCTGGCCCGGGAGGCCGCTCACACGCCACAACGACGCCAGCCACCCGCTCTATGCGTTCAGCACGCTGGCCGATTTCGGCCTGCAGGCCAGCGACGCCGGCTTGGCCTCCGCTATCGGCACCGTTATGGCACACCAATCATCCGAGGGTGCGTTCCAGACGGTGGTCAACATCCCCACTGCCTTTGGCGGTAGCGGTGAAGATATCTGGACGTGGATAGCATGCGATGCACCGACCCTGCTTTACGTATTGTTGGCGATGGGGCAAGGCGCCGACCCTCATGTCCGCGCAGCGGTGGAGCATCTATGCGGCCTGGTTGCGGACAACGGCTGGCACTGCACGGCGGCTCCGGAACTGGGCAAGTTCAAGGGACCCGGTCGTCGCTCCGACCCATGCCCGATCGCCAATGTTTACGCGCTGAAAGCTTTGTCGCAGGTACCTGAATTGCTCGACAGCGCTGCCACGCGCCGCGGCGTGGAGATGCTTCTCACCCACTGGACACATCGCGGGCAGGAGAAATTCTACCTCTTCGGCATCGGCAGCGATTTCTGCAAACTCAAGTATCCTTTCGTCTGGTACGATATCCTGCACGTCGCCGACGTATTGAGCCGCTTCCCATTCGTCCACGCCGACCCGCGTTTCGCCGAGATGGTCCAGGTGATCACCACACAGGCGGACCGGGATGGACGCTACACCGCCACATCCATGTACCGCGCGTGGAAAGGCTGGTCGTTTGCCGACAAGAAAGCGCCCTCACCCTGGCTCACCTTCCTCATCCGGCGCCTCCACGCGCGCGTCCAGGGCTGAACCGCTGCGAGGAGGGACAACCAGTGGACGATGAATCGACCCGACTGCAGAACAGCCTCTGCTGAAGCGGACTTCAAACCACGTGAATGCAGGCCCAATCGTAGGGGCAGTCCCCT
>CAZPTF010000335.1:0-4516 GCA_964589015.1 uncultured Anaerolineae bacterium | reverse complement strand
GCGTGTAGACCATGCTGCCCAGGCCATCGGCGGCGTCGCGAATCACGATGTGGCTTAGCGTCACCGGTACGGGTGTGGCCGTGAGCGTCGCGGAGGGTGTCGCCGTCAGAACCGGTTCTTCGGTCGGGACGACTTCCTCGGTCGGCTCCACCGTGGGCTCTTCAGTCGGAATGATTTCCTCGGTCGGCTCTGCCGTAGGTTCTTCAGTCGGGACGACTTCCTCGGTGGGCTCTGTCGTAGGTTCTTCGGTCGGGACGACTTCTTCAGTCGGTTCGGCCGCTGGCGGTTCCTCAGTGACCTCCGGCGCGGCTGCCGGTTCTTCCGTGGGTTGCGCCGTACTTTCAGGCGCAGGATCCTCGGCCATCGTCCAGGCTGCCGGAGAGACAAACATAAGTAGTGACGCAATGACCAGCAGGAACAGTAGCTTTTTCATGAGGGTTGACCTCCTTCTCCTCTTAATAAATATATCAATATTCCTCTTGATTATTCAAATGAGAACGCAAAACGAGACCATTCCATTGTCAACGTGCTTCAAATATAACAGATCCCTCGTGGCGATTCAATAGCACCTTTGGGCTATTCTGCATGCGCGATCGCTCTGTCGCCGTCCGCACCAGAGCCGCGGGATTTACTGACCGGTCACAAACCTGGCTTGAGACATAACCCATAAGTATTAAGCGCAGGACTGAGGTACCGGGGATCCTTTACGGGGAGGTGCGCACGATGTCGCTGCTCCCTTGCCTTGAGCGATGTGGCGCGGCAAGCCGGTCTCCGCGAATCAACACAGGATGTTGCCGCTTAGAAATCGACGCTGAACCGGAGAAACCGCTGGGGAGATTGAGCCATCCGGCAGTCTGCGGGTGTCCTGCGTTGTTTTCCCTCTTGCAACCTATCGTAGACTATGGTAAAATTAGAGTAAGCAGTTTGCATTTCATCAGGGTGAGGAGGATGGGGACTTCGATTATGCAGGCGTTGAAAGAGAGGATACTGCACGAGGGTCGCAACATGGGGCGGGGCATTCTGAAAGTGGATAGTTTCATTAACCACCAGGTGGATCCGACCCTTACGATGGAAATGGGACGGGAATTGGGCAGGCGTTTTGCCGGTGCGGGCGCAACCAAAGTGCTGACCGCGGAGATCTCGGGCATCGCTCCGGCGTTGATGACGGCCCTGGCGCTGGATATCCCGGTGGTCTATGCGCGCAAGAGCAAGCCGATCACCATGCCGGTTGAGACATATACTCAGAGTGCGCCTTCGCATACCAAGGGGAAACAGGTGGATTTGATCGTGTCGCCGGAATTCCTCTCTGCTGTGGATCGCGTGCTGATCGTGGACGATTTCCTGGCGACAGGCAACACGATTTCCGCCCTGAGCCGTCTCGTTCAAGACAGCGGAGCGACGCTGGTGGGTATCGGCGCAGTCATCGAAAAGACGTTCGAGGGTGGCCGTGCGATGCTGGCCTCGTTGGACGTACCGATCGAGAGCCTGGCGATCATTACCGATATGTCTGATGGCCACATCACCTTCGCCTGATGTCCACGGGACAGCGCTTGAATGGTCTGCAAATATCACGGAAATGAGGTAAAAACGGGGAATGGCTTCAATTCGGAATGCCGCAGCTATGCACCCACAGCAGCAAGAAAACGTGGTCATTATCGATTTTGGCTCGCAATACAGTCAGTTGATCGCGCGTCGCGTCCGCGAATGTAATGTCTACTGCGAGCTGATCCCATACAATGCCGAGCGCGCTGAATTTGAGCGCCTGTCCCCAAAAGGATATATCCTGTCCGGTGGGCCGACGAGCGTCAATGCGCCGGGCGCACCGCACGTGCCGGACTTCGTCTGGGAAAGCGGCGTGCCGGTTCTGGGGATCTGTTACGGCTTGCAGTTGTTCGCATACCATCTCGGTGGTCAGGTATCGACCGCCGAGCGGGGCGAGTATGGTCTCGCGCGGCTGAATGTCGTCGATCCGCACACCCGCATCTGGAAAGGGCTGCCGGCGTCTTTGTCGGTCTGGATGAGCCACTGGGACCAGGTGACTGCCATACCCCCGGGTTTTCGCGTCGTGGCGACGACCGACAACGCCGCCTTCGCCGCCATCGTCGACGAAGAGCGTGCCTACTACGGCGTGCAGTTTCATCCCGAAGTGGCCCACACCGAACAAGGGACCGACCTGATTCGCAACTTTCTGTTTGACATTTGCGGGTGTCATGGGACCTGGACGACAGCAGCCTTTATCGAAGAAAGCTGCCACAGGATCCGCGAACAGGTCGGCGACGGACGTGTGGTCTGCGGTTTGAGCGGCGGGGTCGATTCGGCGGTGGTTGCCACACTGTTGGGCCGCGCGATCGGTGACCAGTTGACCTGTATCTTCGTGGACACTGGCTTGTTGCGTGAGAATGAACCGGAACAGGTCGTGCAGACGTTCCGGGAACATCTGGGGATCCGTCTGATTGCCGTCGAGGCATCCGCCGACTTCCTGGGTGCGCTCGCCGGTGTGGTCGATCCGGAGGAAAAGCGCAAGCGGATCGGCGAGCGCTTCATCCGGATCTTCGAGCGGGAGGCAAAGTCGCTGGGCGATGTGGAATTTCTGGCGCAGGGCACGCTCTATCCGGACGTCATCGAGAGCACCGCGCCTGATCGGTCGGTGGCGTCGCGCATCAAGACGCATCACAACGTGGGCGGCCTGCCTCCGGACATGAAGTTCAAGCTGGTCGAGCCGTTGCGCTATCTGTTCAAAGACGAAGTTCGCCAAGTGGGCGCGGAGCTGGGTTTGCCGGAAGGTATCGTCTGGCGGCACCCATTCCCCGGGCCGGGGCTCGCTGTGCGCGTGCTGGGAGAAGTGACGCCAGAACGGCTCAAGACTCTGCGCATGGCGGATGCTGTCGTGCTGGAGGAGCTGTGGCGGGCGGGTCTGTACCGCGAAACGGCCCAGGCTTTCGCGGTCCTGTTGCCGGTACGCAGTGTAGGCGTCATGGGCGACGAGCGCACTTATGCAAACGTCGTCGCCGTTCGCGCCGTGACGACCGAGGACTTCATGACGTCCGATTGGGCTCGTCTGCCTTACGACGTACTGGCGCGGATCTCCAGCCGCATCGTGAACGAGATTCCCGCCGTAAATCGCGTCGTCTACGATATCTCCTCCAAGCCACCGGCGACGATTGAATGGGAGTGATTTCCTTACAATGATCAGGTTGCTGCATTTTTCCGATTTGCACCTCGGAGCCGCGAGTTATGGGCGATTCGATCCGGAGACGGGGCTGTCCAGCAGGATGGAGGACTTCCTCACCGCGTTCGATCAGGTCGTCGATTACGCGCTGAAGCAAGACATTCACCTGGTGCTCTTCGCTGGAGATGCGTACAAGACCTGCGACCCTTCGCCGACGCACCAACGGGAGTTCGCCCGGCGTGTGGGACGCCTCGCGCGCGCGGGCGTTCCGATCGTTCTGCTCACCGGCAACCACGACGTCCCTAACGCACGCGGGCGGGCCAATGCGGTGTCGATCTTCGCGACTCTGGAAGTGGAGAACGTGCGCGTCGCCGACAAAGCGACCACGCTTCACGTTGATACCACGGGCGGACCGGTACAGATCGTCGCGCTGCCGTGGCTGGGGCTAAGTCTGCTGGCGGCGATGGACGAATACAAGAACCAAACTATTACTGAGCTGCGCGACACCATCGTGGATGTCGCGGAACGCTTCGTTTTGGAGCAGATTGCGGCACTGGATCCGTCCATCCCGGCGGTGTTTCTCGCGCATGCCCTGGCGTTCGGCGCGGCCCACGGGTCCGAACGTTACACCGTGTTGGGACAGGACCTGCTTCTGCCCTACGGCCTGTACACGCATCCGGCGTTCGACTATGTAGCCCTCGGGCACGTGCACAAGCACCAGGTGCTCAACGATTCGCCCCCGGCTGTCTACGCGGGCAGCCTGGAACGCGTCGATTTCGGCGAGGAAGATGAACAGAAGGGTTTCGTGGTCGTGGAGGTCGAAAAGGGTCACGCGGACTTCCGCTTCGTCCCGGTATCGGCACGCAGGTTCGTGACCATCCGCGTCGAAGCCATGAGCGGCGACCCGATGGCCGCGATCGGCGATGCGATAGCCGGACATACCATTGCGGATGCCGTCGTACGCATGATTGTTCACACCACAACCGAGCTGGAACCGTTCATCGATGACCGGGCGTGTCGTCAATTGCTGAAAGATGCCTTTCACGTGGCAGCCATCGTTCGCGATGTGGATCGAGCGGAGCGGTTGCGCTTGGTGCGAGATAAGTCGGTGGAAACGTTGACGCCCCGCGAATTACTGCTGGGGTATCTGAGTTATAAGGGAGTACCCGCGGAAAGGGTACAAACGCTACTGGAGCATGCAGATAGGGTGATGACAGCAGTCCCGAGCTGATTCCAAATATCGTGAGCAAGCGGTCGCTACTGCATGTTCTGCTGAGGAGGTGTGCCCATGCCTGTGTCGTTGAGATATGTCGTTGGTCAGCTCAGCGTTGTCGATGAGGTGCGGCG
>CAZPTF010000334.1:3315-4519 GCA_964589015.1 uncultured Anaerolineae bacterium | reverse complement strand
AGTCTGAGGACGGGCCTATCGATCTCGCGGTGTGACGCGGGCAACCTGCCGGGCAGGCCCCATCGCGGCCCGCCCGTGCGCACAGAAAGGTTAATGAAGCATGGAATTAGGTACGTTTGGCGCTATCCTGTCATTTGCCCTCGAGTTCGAGGGGAATATCACCGCCTTCTTCAGCGCTGCGGCGGACGCTGCCGGTAAGGGAGACGCTGCGGAGCTCTTCGCCGATCTGGCCAAAGCCGGCGACAAGCGGCTGAAAGCGATCGAGCGCACCCGGCGCGAGAACGTCGCGGAAATGATTCTGGAGCCGATCAGCGGTTTCCAGAGCGAGGACTACGCGCTGGATGTCGAGCTGCCGGCGGGTGCGCCGGCAACCGCGCTGGTCGCACAGGCGGCCGGCATCGAGAAGACCGCGGCGGCCTACTACACGACGGCGAGCGAGAAGGTCAGTGTGCCGGAAGTCGCACGTATTCTGAAGAAGATGGCGCAACAACACGCCGCACAGCTCGAAACGCTGGAAGAACTGGGCTGATCCTCCACCATTTCAGCACGGTCACGAGCATGGGAGAGGTCCCTTTCCCACACGACGCACCAGGAACAGGCAGTGCCAGCCTGTTCCTGTGCCTTTGCGGGATCATTCGCCGGTCAAGCGGATGTCATAGCGGTGGGGCGAATGCAGCTCGTACACGGTGATCTCCAGGGTATACGGCGGGCGGGTATCCGGCAGAAGCCGGAAGACGAGTGCGGAGGTAACCGTCGCATCGGGCGCAACATCGACGTTCTTCGCCGTCCATTCCGGCAGGCGCTGGGCGCGGCAATAGGCCTGTGTCGGCAGGCGGAAGTTGTCGCGGTCAACGAGCGCGGCTGGTTGCCCCGCGCTATCCCGCAACGCGAAACGCGTGTAGTAGGTCGTACGGAGCGTTTTGGTCACTTTGTCCAGATTATGTAACACGAGTGGGATCATCAGGAAGCCAGCATCGTTGGCGAAAGGCTCCTGTCCATCCGCAAGCACGGTCAGGTGCTGCGGTTCACCTGGGACGTGATATTCCCATTTCGTGAAATGGTCGCGGACCGCCCAACCGACGAAGATGGTCACCGGCGTGGCCGTCGCGCTGACATCCTTCACCTGCGCATCCTGCTGCAGGAACGATAGCACGGTATCGCCTTCCTCATCGCGCGCGGTGATGTAATCCGTGCGCAGATCGAC
>CAZPTF010000334.1:1334-3215 GCA_964589015.1 uncultured Anaerolineae bacterium | reverse complement strand
GCGCAGTGGGCGGCGCGATGGTCGGCATCGTCGGGTCATCCAGCCACGGCTGCTCCGGATCCGCCAGATCACGACTGACCACGCCGGTCAGCACACAGCAGACCAACAGGACGGCAACCGCCAACACCGCGACGACGATTCTTTGTGTTCGTGACATTTCAGGCCATCCTTCGTGGCTCAAGCACACCGGAACAGACATCCCCGACCCACAGGAACCGGCGCCATCATCTTACCATACTTTTACCTTTAGATCAACCCGCCGGATATGAGCGGGACGCCACCCTGCAACTGGGGGGCTGGCGGCGGCCCTTGCGACCAGACTGTGCCAATCTGCCACGGTGCCGTCCAGTGTGTGGTCCGCCAGGCGCAGCGGTTCCGTGTCAACGATGGTGGCGGCGGAGATTGGCCCAGTCTCGACCGACGAGAAGGAGGCACCGGTGTGAACCCGCTAAGCCACGTTTTCAGCGTGCCAAACCCACGAATCAGCGCCTCCCCGCAGCCCTGGATGCGCCGGATCTGGCCAGTTCACAAGCGTGATTTGCATATTTGGTAACACGGTGATATAATCTGTACAGACTGGTATGTGGGGTAACGTTGCAGAGAGTGGGAATCTCCCACTTTTCTTTTTGTGCTGATCTTTAGGTGGCAGGTTCAGACTGCCGCGGCGGAAGCGTACCCCGTGCAGACTTTTTCCGTCGTTAATGACAGCATTCAGGAGGATTCAGAAGGACGAATGAGGAGCGAATTTCTAACGGCCATCAACCAGGTGTGTTCCGAGCGAAACCTGTCTCAGGAAGTGGTGATCGAGGCGGTGGAAGCTGCGCTGGTATCCGCCTACAAGCGCAATTTCGGCTCGTCTGAGAACATCCGGACGAAAGTCGACACGGTTACAGGCCAGGTACGCGTGTATTCTGAACGAGAAATTGTGGACAAGGTGGAAGACCCCAAACTACAAGTCTCTCTGGAGGATGCCCAGAAGATTCGCGCGGAAGCCTCGGTCGGCGAGACGGTGTTGGTCGAAACGACGCCTCAGGATTTCGGGCGGATCGCCGCGCAGACAGCAAAACAGGTCATCCTGCAGCGTATCCGCGAAGCGGAACGTGACGTGCTGTATAGCACGTACATCGACCGTGAAGGCGAGCTGATTACCGGGACCGTGCAGAGCATCGACCACCAGGCGATAACGATCAACCTGGGCAAGGCGGAAGCGTCTCTGCCACGCAGCGAGCAAATACCGGGAGAACACCTGCACCAGAATCAGCGGGTCAAAGGCTACGTGCTGGAAGTGAACAAGACGAACCGTGGACCACAGATCATCGTTTCGCGGACGCATCGCAACATGCTGCGTCGTCTGCTCGAAACAGAGGTCCCCGAGATTTTCAACGGAACGGTGGAGATCAAGCAGATCGCACGCGAAGCCGGTTCCCGTTCCAAGGTGGCGGTCATCGCCACACAGGAAGGCGTCGATCCGGTCGGTTCGTGTGTGGGGATGCGCGGGGTGCGCATTCAGAACATCGTCAACGAGCTGAACGGCGAGAAGATCGATGTAGTCGAGTGGAGCCCCGACCTCGCGACGTTCATCGCCAACGCGCTCAGCCCGGCGAAGGTCATGAATGTGACCCTGCGTGAAGAGACCGATGGCAGTAAGACGGCGTCGGTCATCGTGCCTGACCGCCAGTTGTCGCTGGCGATCGGCAAGGAAGGGCAGAATGCGCGGCTGGCGGCCAAACTGACCGGTTGGCGGATCGACATCAAGAACGCCACCGAAGCAGCGGAAGAGGCTCTGTCTGCGACCACTGCACCGGCGGCCCCTGCCGAAGCGGTTCTCTCGGCTGAGGACCTGTTGGCGAAAGCCGAGGCGATTCTGATGGCGAAGCCGCC
>CAZPTF010000334.1:0-1234 GCA_964589015.1 uncultured Anaerolineae bacterium | reverse complement strand
GAGGACATAGACGCCGAAGCAGTGGAGTATTACGAAGAAGAACCGCTCTACGAAGAAGAAAGCTTCCTCGGCGAAAGCGAAGAGGAGGAAGATGACGAAAGCAAGCCAGCGGGTGCGAAAAAGAAGAAAGCACGCAAGCGAACGCTGGTTTTCGATGAAGGAAGCGGCCGGCTGGTCGCCAAAAAACGGCGTAAACCAGGCCGCGTGCGCGATTGGGCGGAACTTGGTGGGGACGAGTTTGACGAGTAGACGTTACACGGCCCCCCAAGCAGCGGCGGTCGTGTTGTGAGTGGTTATGGGACGCAAACACATTCCGCAGAGGACCTGCGTCGCCTGCCGGCAGGTCAGGAGTAAGAGGGAGCTGATCCGCGTTGTCAGAAATGTGGACGGCCGGGTCGAGATCGATGCGACCGGCAAGAAAGCCGGACGCGGGGCCTATGTCTGCCGTGCAGCGACGTGCTGGCACAATGCGCTGCAAAGAGGATCTTTGAGCCGCGCACTGAAAACGACGTTGACGCCCGAACAACGGGCGATGTTAACGGATTTTATCGGCACCTTGCCCGCAGAGCTGGTCGTGGAGGGAGATGAGCTGCACGATCAGCCAGAGGGCCGGGAGTGAACAAACGGAACAGAGGAGAGCAAGCGTTCTCAGAGAAGGAATTGAGCGGGGATATGCTGTGGGGTGGAGCACAAACCATGTGCCGGGATAAGCTGTAGGAATGGGAAGTCCGTGCGTTGTGCGCGTAGGAGAATTCCCGGGGACCAGAGCGAGGGCAATCGAATGAACAACTAGGTCGGTGTCGTCTGGTTCCTCGCTGTGTCTTCCTCTTGGTCTTTTTGTGCGAACCCAACATGGCGGCAGTTCACCATTGCCTCGCGATGTTGTGGTCGCGCATGCGGATTCTCCCAATTGGATTCTACCACAACCTGAATCATTGCGGTCGTACCGGCAGCGGTTGTCGAACAAGATCGTGAGCGCTGGTGTCGCGCTGTCCGCCGGTGGGCGGGCAGAGGTCTGCCCGGATTCACCCGGCAAAAAACGCGCTGAGAATGAACATGCTCGTGGTTGCATTAAGATAAGGAAAGGGGATGGTGTATGGTGAATAAACGAAACGAGAGTCAGGTGCCGGCGAGCTCGCGCAAAATAGAGAAAGCGAACGGGAAAGAAGGTTCACCTGCGAACAAGACCCCCTCCGCCAATTCGACGGGAAAACCCGTTTCATCGTCCAAAGAA
>CAZPTF010000333.1:0-4523 GCA_964589015.1 uncultured Anaerolineae bacterium | reverse complement strand
CGATCGCTGCAACGGTCTCGGGGGAAGCAACACCGGGCCAAACCGTGTGCGTCAGCTGGTACTCCCCACCTGTAGGACTCTCTCCCGCTGCCTTCAGCGTGGCATACGTTGTACTCAGCAGTGTCTCCAACTCGTCCGCATAATCGTCGATGGCGGTATCTTCCCAATCCATGTCAAATCCGTCGAGCCCGTAGTCCTGCAGATACGCCAGGACACTGTCCGCAAAGCGCTGTGGATCCTGCGCGGCTTGGAGGTACTCGTCGGTCACCTCAGGGCCATAGTTCGAGACGATCAGGATCTCAATAGAGGGGTTGGCGTCGCGCACCAACGCGATCAGATTTGTGATACGTTCTTGCGCCTCGGCGGTCGTGTCATTGACGGTGATGTCCTGCAGCACGCTATCCTCCACGGTAGCGAAAGCGATCTGCACGCGGTTCACCTTGTCCCACGGAATCTGCTCCTGGATGGTCATGGCTTCGACATACGCATCGTCAAATATGCCAAAATAGACGGCGAGGAGCTGCGGTTGATTCGCACTGCACACTGCATTGCCGAACCCAAGCGCAAGGGCGAGCAAGAGTGCAAGACCGACAAATGCCCACCGTGTCACGTTGAACTGAATCTGTCGCTTCATGCCAACCTCCGTTTTCTCATAATATCATCCTGCTATATTATGTTCCCGTATTTGCAGAAGTCAAATTTCCATTTTGGGCTGCAATCGTTGCCGGAAATCCTGGAAGCATCATTGATGTGAAAATACCCATTGACAGCCATCCAAATCCGTGATATAATGGAGACAATTCCCGTACAGTGGAAACGATTTCTACCATGCGGATGGCAACAAGGGTGTGGCGGTGCAATCCGGCCATGTTTGGGCTGGAAAGCACTATGGACGGTGTCATTGCAGACAGCAGCAAAGGAAGGCCCATGGAGCAAGCCATTTCGGGGAAGCCCGCACCGCAGAAATCGAAGAATGTGACCCTCAGTGTGCAGAAGGCATTGAGATTGCTCTCGGCATTTTCTGCTGAAAGTCCGGAACTCAGCCTTATGGAGCTCGCCCACCAGACCGGACAGAGTGTCAGCACCACACACCGGTTGCTTGCGACACTGGAAACCGAAGGGTTCCTGGAGCGCAGCCCGGGCACGGCCCATTACCGCCTCGCGATAAAGATGTTCGAGCTCGGTAGCATCGTCCTCCATCGTATGGAGCTCAACATCGTCGGGACTCCAATCCTTGCCAGGCTCTCGACCCTGACTGAAGAGACAACCTACTTATCTGTTTTGTCAGCAAATTCTGTGCTGTGCGTATCACGGATCGAAGGTGTCCGGCACCTCCGCTCACAATTCCTCGAAGTCGGACGCCATCTGCCACTGCACGCGGGTGCCGCTTCTAAGGTCTTGCTCGCTTACCAGCCGGCTGCACAGGCTGCGCAGATGCTCTCACAACAAGGTCTTACGTCTTTTACTGATAGAACGATTACCGATCCGAACCAAGTGCTGGCGGCGCTGAGCCAGGTCCGCGAGCAAGGCTATGCGCTGAGCGACGAAGAAATCACGCGCGGAATCACCGCGATCGCCGCACCGGTGCGGGACCATTCGGGAATGGTCATTGCGGCTGTCAGCCTATCGGGTGCGGCAGAACGTTTTCGCCCTCCTGCGCGGACCAAGTTGATTGAACAGGTCATGGACGCCGCCTATCAGATATCCATCAGGTTGGGCTTCATGCCCAAAATGACACTTTAGATGCGGCAGCCTTTCCGGAGCTTAATCACAACTAGCCATGCAGTGCCATAGCGACTAAATTCCGTTAAGGAATTGCACGGATGAGCAGCGTACTCACTTGGAGCAGCGAATTCCGCTCAGCCTTTTGGGTATACTCAAGGATGCTGGGAACACGGTGGCATTTCTGGCTTCAGTGTTGTCTTCCTACATATCTGACGTCATCGAAATTTGCATGGGTAGGCATGTGATGCCTCAGGCAGTGAGAGAAGGAAGGCGGTCTGGCTTTCAGACACCAGGCTGCGATCACACTCAGGTATTCTCCCATTGCCGCTTCTGGGTGACAAAGATGGTAACTTCGAAAAAACGGAGACAGGATTGATGACTGATCAAAACGTTCTGGAATTGAGGAACATTAGCAAACGGTTCCCTGGCGTTCAGGCTCTGTCCGATGTGACATTCACCTGCAAGAAAGGCGAGGTCCACGCGCTGGTCGGAGAGAACGGGGCAGGCAAGAGCACGTTGATCAAGACCCTGAGCGGAGCACATCAGCCCGACAGCGGCGAGATCATCCTCAAGGGACAGCGGGTCTCCATCCGCTCGCCGCACGACGCGCTGCGCCTGGGCATTGGCGTAATTTATCAAGAATTCACTTTGATCCCCTATCTGAACACGGTGGAGAACATCTTCCTCGGACATGAGGAGACCAGCGCCGGATTCATCTCGTTCGGGAGCATGCTGCGCGAGGCGCAATCACTCGTGTTCGAGACGTTGGGGATGCAGTTCGACCTGCGCCGGCCAGTGGCGTATCTCAGCGTCGCACAGAAACAGATGGTCGAGATCGCGAAAGCTCTCGCGCTCAATGCCGACGTGCTCGTCATGGACGAGCCGTCCGCTCCACTAACCAGCCACGAACTGGAGAACCTGTTCCACGTCATTGCGCACCTGCGCGAGAAGGGCGTGACGATCATTTACATCTCGCATCGCTTGGAGGAGATCTTCCACATCGCCAACCGCGTGACGGTACTCAAGGACGGCCAGGTCGTCGGCACCGATGATGTCGACAACTTGAACAAAGAGAAGTTGATCGAGATGATGGTCGGACGTGACTTGTCCACGCATTACTTCGCAGAACGGGGCACGGGGCGCGGTGAGAAGGTGTTGACGGTGCGCAACCTGTGCTCCGAGCGACTGCAGAGCGTGTCGTTCGACGTCTATGAGAAGGAAATCGTCGGCATCGCAGGACTCGTCGGGTCGGGGCGGTCCGAGTTGATGCGCGCCATCTTCGGCGCCGACCGCATAGACAGCGGGCAGATTGAGATCCACGGTGAGCTCGTGCGCATCGACAGCCCCAAACGAGCGGCCGGACATGGCATCGGCTTCGTCCCGGAAGACCGCAAGACGCACGGGTTGTGCCTCCCACTGCCGATCAAGATGAATACGACGCTCGCCAGCCTCCGCGCGGTCAGTACGGCGGGGGTGATGAATATGGGTAAGGAGAAACGCGTCGTGCAGAACCAGATCGACCGACTGCGCGTGGTCACCCCGTCGATGGACCAGATCGTCGGCAACCTGAGCGGCGGCAACCAGCAGAAGGTGGTGCTGGCGAAGTGGCTGGCGGCGGGCTGCAAGATCATCATCCTCGACGAGCCGACGCGCGGCATCGACGTCGGGGCGAAGGCGGAGATCTACCACCTCATGCGCGAGCTCGCCGAAGCCGGCGCGGCGGTGATCATGGTCTCTTCGGAGCTGCCCGAGATCCTTGGGATGAGCGACCGCATCCTGGTGATGCGCGAAGGCCGCCTCGTCGCCGAGCTGTCCCCCGAGAAAGCCAGCGAGACGCTGATTCTGCGCTACGCCATGGGCGAGACGGAACAGGCTACCCCTCAGGAGGTTACGGAAACATGACCATCCCTAACACGATGACTGCGGCCGTTTTTCACGGTCCAAACGATGTGCGCATCGAAACGGTACCCACACCGCAGGCCGGCCCCGGTGAGGTGCTCTTGCGCGTCCGCGCGTGCGGCATCTGCGGCACAGACTTCAACCTGTTCAGCGGTGATTTCAAGGTGCGCAAGACGCCGTTGATCCCCGGGCACGAGTTCGCGGGTGAAATCGTCGCTACCGGCAGCGATGTGGTCGAGCTCGCGGTCGGCGAGCGGGTCACCACAGACATTAATTTGACGTGCGGGACCTGTTTCTGGTGCCGACGAAGCGAAAACCTGCTCTGCCCGCATTTGCAGCAGATCGGCATCGATCTGCCCGGCGCGTTCGCCGAATACGTGAAGGCTCCGGCGCAGCACGTCTATCGATTGCCCGATAGTGTCACGTACGAACAGGGCGCGTCGATCGAACCGCTCGCCTGTGCGATCCACGCGCAGACGCGCGTGGACATCCCGGTGGGCGCGAGTGTCGCGGTGCTCGGCGGCGGGTCGATGGGCATCATTCACGCCCAGCTCGCCAGGCTGAAGGGCGCTTATCCGGTGATCCTCGTCGGACGTACGCCTTCGAAGCTGGAGCGGGCAGCGCGCGTGGGGATCAAACATCTGATCAATAGCCGCGAAACCGATCCAGTCGCAGCGGTGAAGGATCTGACCGGCGGACGCGGCGCTGACGTGGTGATCGAGGCCGCCGGCAACATCAGAACCTACGAGCAGGCATTCCAGATGGTACGGCGCGGCGGCACGGTGGTCGCGTACGGCATTCCGCCGCAGGAAGACACGCTGCGCATCCGCCCGTTCGATTTCTTCATGCAGGAATGGAAGGTCATCGGTGCGTTCGTCAGCCATCCCACCGCCTGGACC
>CAZPTF010000332.1:2781-4559 GCA_964589015.1 uncultured Anaerolineae bacterium | reverse complement strand
TTTGCGATTGCCATGCTGATCCCCAATCTGGCCGCGCTGTTTTTGCAGTTTGGAATCGGGATGGCGACTGTCTATTTCATGGGCCAGAAAAAATACCCGGCGGACGTGCTCGCTGGCAATGTTCTCAGCGTCAGCATCGTCACGAGCCTGGCGGTCGTCCCCGTCTACCTGCTTTGCATCCCGCTTTTGCAACAGACCGTAGCGGTGGGGATCGAGTCCAATACACTTGCGCTGATTGGCGTGGCTATTCCCTTTGCGCTCGTCTCCAGGCATCTGCTGTACATCTTCCTGGGACTTCAATACATCGACACGTACAATCAGCTTCGGGTGCTCAGGGCTGGTAGCAGCCTGGTCTTGCTCGTTGGGGCAGTTATCGTCTTGCGCATGGGTTCGCTGGGTGCTGTCTGCTCCGTGACGTTGGGCTGGCTGGTCATGATGCTGTATGGCCTGTTCGCTTTGCGTAAAGTCATCGTTGTGCGTCTGTACTGGAGTTGGGGTGCTTTGAGAGATTGTCTCAAACTCGGGCTGCAAGGATTTCTCTCGAACCTGTTCCAGTTTTTCAACTACCGCTTAGACGTGCTGATTCTCAGTTTCTTCCTGGGTGTAGCTGCCGTCGGGATTTATGCTACTGCGGTCACCATTGCCGAGATGCTGTGGTATGTCCCTGAGGCCATCGCCACGGTACTTTTCCCAAAGACGGCGGCCAGTTCCACGGAGGAATCCCGATCTTTCACGCCGGTCGTGACCCGAAACGTGTTTGCGTTTACCTGGGCCTTGAGCATCCTGATGGCTGTGTTCAGCTATCCTGTCGTGATCCTTGTCTTCGGCGGGCGCTATGCGGACTCGGTGTTGCCATTGCAGTTGCTGTTGCCCGGTGTGATTATGCTGAGCGTCAACAAGCTTCTTGCCAGTGACTTGGCTGGGCGCGGTTTGTTGTTGTATAATACAGTGGCATCGCTGGTGGGGCTCTTCGTGACGGTGATTCTGGATGTGATTCTGATACCCTTGTGGGGAATCAACGGCGCAGCAGTCGCCTCGTCCGTCTCCTACGTGTTGAGCACACTGGTTGTGCTGGTCCTGTACGTTCGCGTTTCCGGGAACCGCATCGGCGCTGTTCTGATTCCTGAGGCGGCTGACAGAAATCTGTACGTCACAGTTTGGAGGCGTATGTTGGGTTTGTTTCCCGTAGGTGTTGGGCGATGATCCCGCTGTTTCGGCAATCTCCCGACCTGATCCGGGTCGTCTCAATGAGCAGCCAATGCATGTCTTAATGATCCCTTCCTGGTATTCGATGCCCGAACTTCCCTATCGCGGTATCTTCTTCGCACAACAAGCGCAAGCCCTGCAAGCGGTGGGTCTGCAAGTGGGCGTGGTCTATCCCGAGTATCGCAGTCTGCGATCACTGAGCCCACGCAGGTTGCTTCGTTCCAGGTTTCAGGTAGAACGTTGCGTCGAGAGCGGGATTCCCACCGTACGTTTGCATGGCTGGAATCTGGGACGGCGTTTCAAGTTTGGAGCGCTGCTCTGGGCGCGCCAGGCTACGCGTCTGGTGGATATCTACGTCCGGCAGTATGGAGTCCCGGACCTGATCCATGCGCAAAGCGTCCTGTGGGCCGGGTACGCCGCAATGCGCAGTGCTCGCGTGTATGATCGTCCCTACGTGATCACCGAACATTCCACTGCCGTGGGGCGCAAGCTGGTCGCCACATGGCAGGAGCCCTACGTATGGGCAGCATTCAGTGGGGCGCAGCGGCTGTTTGCGGTCAGTAGCAGCCTGG
>CAZPTF010000332.1:0-2681 GCA_964589015.1 uncultured Anaerolineae bacterium | reverse complement strand
GTATGGGCAGCATTCAGTGGGGCGCAGCGGCTGTTTGCGGTCAGTAGCAGCCTGGCTCGTAGCATGTTGTCTTATGCGAGCGAGAAGACGCAGATCGAAATCGTGCCGAATATGGTCGATACGGCGTTTTTCCATTTGCCTGTACAGCCGAGACCTGTGCAACCCTTCACGTTTCTCGTGGTCGGAGGGCTCGTATCGCGCAAGGGTCTCCAAACGCTGCTGGCGGCGTTCTCCAGGCATTGGTGTGGCAATCACGATGTCCGTCTCGTTGTCGCCGGGGAGGGGTCGGAACGTACTTCGTTGGAGTCGTCGGCACACAAGCTGGGCATAGGCGGGCAGGTCCAATTTCTGGGAGCGCTATCGAAAGAAAGAGTCCGAGAGGCGATGTGGCAGGCGAATGTCCTGGTGCTTCCCAGCCTGTATGAGACGTTTGGTGTCGTGCTGATCGAGGCCATGTCGACCGGAATGCCTGTGGTGGCAACGAAATGCGGGGGGCCGGAGGAGATCGTCACCCCTGCCGTGGGGTGGCTGGCGGAACCCGGTGATGCCGATTCTCTGGCTGGCGCAATGGCTGCGGCCCATGAGCAGTACGGTGCCCTGCGGGGAGCGGCTCAATCCATACGCGATTACGCAATTGCGCGTTACGATGTGCACAAGGTCGTGAGCAGCCTCGTGTCGAGCTATGCCTGTTGCATAAACGAGTATCCCCAAAGGGTGGTGTAGCCGTCATGGTATCCACAGGGGCGCGAAGCGGAATGAAACAGATCTGCGTGCTCACTTCTGCGCACATGGTCAGGGATACGCGGATTTACTACAAGGAATGCAAATCACTACATGAAGCGGGCTACCAGGTCACACTCATCGCACGGGATGTCGAGAAGGCTGTCGTAGAAGATATCGACGTGGTGACTTTGCCCGCGGCAGGCGGGAGGTTGGGCCGGCTGCTGACCACCTTCAGGATATTCCTGCTTGCGCTGCGAACTCCCGCAGAACTCTATCACTTGCACGACCCGGATCTGTTGTGGGTTGGTGCGGGATTGCGCCTGCTGCGTGGCAGACCGGTGATCTACGATGTCCACGAGCTTTATGCCGAGCTGGTGGCTGTGCGCGCCTGGATTCCCACTGGACTCAAGCCGCTGTTCAGGCGGCTGTTCGATGGGTGGGAACGACTTTTCTCACGCTGGATGTCCGCATTCATCATCGTTGTTGAGGAGCAACGTAGGCGGTTCAGTGGCTATGGTGTTCCCGTGGTTGTTCTTCACAACTACCCGTTGCGGTCCATTGTTCCCGCTGCTATGTCGTTGGCTTCGCCTCGTTTCGCACGGCGTTCGGTGCTATATATCGGTGATGTGACGGCTGCGCGCGGCATTTGGGTTCTCCTGGAAGCCTTCAAGATCGTGGCCGGAGAACTCCCCGGGGCCGAGTTGTGCCTGGTCGGGCGCATCAACGAAAGCGACCTGCGGCAGCGTCTGCGTGAATGGCTCGACGAACACGGCCTGACCGACCAGGTGAAGGTCGTGGGGTTTGTCAGCCACGATCAACTGGGCACATACCTGGAACAAGCTTCGGTCGGAGTGGTGCCTTACCAGAACGTGAGCCAGTACTTCTGGGCTTTGCCGACCAAGCTGTTCGAATACATGGCCTGTGCCGTGCCGTCGGTTGTGTCCGATCTGCCCGGCGCACATGATGTGGTCGCGCAGTCGGCGTGCGGACTGTTGGTGGAACCCGGCAATGCCGAGGCGTTGGCTCAGGGCCTGGTGACACTGCTTTCCGACCCTGAACTCGCCAGGACAATGGGGGAAGCTGGGCGAAAGGCCGTGCTGGAGAAATATAACTGGGAATCAGAGAAGACGAAACTGCTCGCGCTTTACGAACGTCTGTTGGCGCGCGAGTAGCTACAAATTGCACGGTATTCACGGCATGCCTGTCCGGTATGCCAGTTATGCGGGTGTCATGTTGATGGCCGATCGCGCTAAGGGCAGATTGGACGTCAGATATGGCCCCGTTGGAGACACGCTACAGGATGTTGAGAGAACAGCGGTGGCTTCTAATAATCGTTGTCCTCCATTTCGTATTGGGGACACTCTATAGTGTTGCTGTGCCCATCTGGGAAGCCTATGACGAGTGGGGGCACTATCCATACGTCCGCTACATCGCGACGCATGGGGCTTTGCCATCGCGCGATCTGCCTTTGGTGGAGTACAATGACACCGTTCGTCCGCAGCCGCCTCTCTACTACATGCTCGGCGCCGCCGCCACCTTCTGGATTGATACGAGCGATTGGCGTGCTCCGGTGGAGAACAGGTATTCCAGCCTGCCGACTGCGATGGGCGGATACAACCGCGCGTTGCACGGTTATGATGAGAATTTCCCCTGGAAAGGGTGGGTTCTGGCGGTTCACGTCGTCCGATTGGTCTCCGTGCTGCTCAGTACCGTGACGGTATGGTTGACCTACCTGATCGGGAGAATACTCTTCCCAGGTCGGCACGAGATTGCTCTGGGAGCGGCGGCGATCTGCGCGTTTTGGCCGCAGTACCTTTTCATCGGCAGCGTGATCAACAACGACAATATGGTGGCAACTTCCGGAGCTCTGGTGATGTTGTTCATGGTACGCAGTGTGGTTGGCCCGCCTCGATGGAGCGACCGGGTGGGTCTGGTGCTGGCCCAGGCCTGTGCGATCG
>CAZPTF010000331.1:0-4595 GCA_964589015.1 uncultured Anaerolineae bacterium | reverse complement strand
GAAACCGAAGCGATGGCGGCTTTTGCGCGTATCATGACAGCCGTCAAATCTGCGTATCCCGATGCGCAAATCGACGGGATTGTAGTCGAAGAGATGATCCAGCAGGGCGTCGAAATCATCATCGGTCTGAACAACGACCCACAATTCGGCCCGACGATCATGTTCGGGTTGGGCGGTGTCCTCACGGAGATCCTCCATGACGTCAGTTTCCGTGTGCTGCCGATTACGCGCAAAGATGCTGTGGCGATGATCGACGAAATAGCCGGGAAACGGATATTGGAAGGGTATCGCGGACAACAACCTGTGTCCAGAGAAATGCTGGTCGATCTCCTGGTTGCCGCCGCACACATGGGTACGGACCTTGGCCCCGAACTGGATTCCGTCGACTTCAACCCGATTCTGGTCTGGGGGAACGAACACCGCGTGCTCGATGTCAAGATCCTGCGCCGTTCACAGCCGGCTGTTATTCAACCAACCGCACAGCCGAACACCGCGTATATCAACGGGTTCTTCGACGCGCGATCCGTCGCGGTCGTCGGCGCGTCGAGCACGCCGGGCAAAGTCGGCAACACGGTCGTCGACAGCCTCGTCAATTCCGATTACCAGGGGCAGGTCTACCCGATCAACCCGACGCGGGACGAGATCATGGGTGTCAAAGCATATCCTTCACTCTCGGCCATCGAGGACTCCGTCGACTTGGTCGTCGTCACCGTCGGTCTCCAGTATGTGCCGGCCCTCTTAGAGGAATGCCATCAGAAGGGTATCCACAACATGGTCATCATTTCCGGAGGAGGAAAGGAGCTCGGGGGAGAGAGTGAGGTATTGGAGATGGAGATCCAGCGCCTCGCGAAAGAGCTGCAGATCCGGATCGTCGGCTGCAATTGCATCGGCGTCGCCAACGCGGCGACCCGCATGGATACATTTTTCCAGCACCGCGAGCGCATGTTACGCCCCCCTCTCGGCCCCGTCGCCGTGCTCAGCCAGTCGGGCACCATTGGAATTGGTTTCATGGAAGAGATTTATTCGGTGGGCACGAGCAAATTCGTGAGCTATGGGAATCGCATCGATGTCGACGAAGCCGATCTCCTCGCCTATCTGGAACGGGATCCGCAAACCAAGGTGATCGCCATTTACATGGAAGGCTTGAAGGACGGTCGCAAATTCCTGGAGACCGCCACGCTGGTCGCCAAAACAAAACCGATCGCCATCTTCAAGACTGGCAGAACACAGGCAGCCGCCCGGGCTTCTGTGTCACACACCGGATTCTTCGGCGGCAGCTACAGCGTTTATGAGGGGGCTTTCAGGCAGGCGGGTCTGGTGTCCGTGGACAGCTATGACGAATTGCTCGCTGCAACGAAAGCTCTCGCGTTACAGCCGCGCGCCAAAGGTCCCGCCATCGCCATGATCAGCAACGGCGCCGGAAGTATGGTGCAGGGGATCGATCTCATGACGGACTATGGCCTGGTGATGAAGCCCCTGACCCAGGTGTCCATTGACAAACTGACTGCAGCGTATCCGCCATTTTATGTCATTCAAAACCCAATTGATGTCACCGGCTCAGCTACAGCAGAAGATTACCAGATCGGCATCGAGGTCCTGTTGCAGGATGAGAACGTAGACATTGCCATGCCCTGGTTTGTGTTTCAGAACTCACCGCTGGGCGAAAACATCGTTGAAATTCTTGGTGAACTGAACCACAAATACAATAAGCCGATATTGTGTGGAGCATTTGGGGGACCGTTCACCCATGACATCGGAGCACGCATCGAAGTGCAGGGGATACCCGTGTTCTACGCGGTTAGGAATTGGATCGCTGCTGCTGCCGCGCTGGTGGCAAGACCCTAACCGCACACACACTCGACGCTGGGCGGGGACTGTCCCAAAAGCACGCGCGTTTCGATTCTACCGCACAGCCGGGCGTTCGCGTTTCGATTCTACCGCACAGCCGGGCGTTCGCGTCTTGAGTTCCAGCCGTCATCCAATGGCACGTGAATACTACTGCACCATACAGAGGCCACGCGGTGCCTTCGGGACGGCGCGCATCTTTTCGGCGGTCCGCACCGGTGGGGGTAGATCGGCGGACGGTTCAACGAGAGTCATCGCCGGTACCTGCGTGTCCGGCATCACTCCGCCCTTCCTTAAAATTCAATCTGCGCGGCAAGCTGTTGACCCCATAATGTGGTATAATCAGAAGAGCCGTCATACTTCTAGCAGAGGATGACCTGTCATGTCCGATTTTGTTCACTTGCACGTCCATAGCGAATACTCCCTTCTCGACGGAATGGCCCGCCTCAACGATCTGCTGAGCAAGACGAAAGAAATGGGCCAGCCGGCGCTGGCAATCACCGATCACGGCGTGATGTACGCCACACTCGAGTTCTACAACCGCGCAGCAGCCGCTCAGATCAAACCGATCGTCGGATGCGAGATCTATGTAGCGCCGCGACTCATGGGCCAGAAAGAGCCGAAGCTGGACAGCCGCCCTCATCACTTGATCCTGCTGGCGAAGAACAACACCGGCTACCACAACCTCATCAAGATCGCTACAGTTGCCCAGTTAGAGGGGTTCTACTACAGACCCCGCGTGGACAAACCATTTCTGGAAGAGAACAGTGACGGGATCATCGCTTTGTCCGCGTGCGCATCCGGCGAAATTCCGCGCCTCGTCAGCAACGGGCAGCTCGACCAGGCCCGTGAAGTAACTGATTGGTACAACCAGACTTTTGGTCCCGGCAATTTCTTCCTGGAACTGCAGAGACACGAAGGCATGCCCGAGCTCGACGCCATCAACGAGCACCTCATCGACATCGCACGTGAGAAAAACATCCCGCTGGTCGCTACGAATGACGTGCATTATGTCGAAAGGACGCACGCGCGCGTGCAGGAAATCCTGTTGTGTATCCAGACCAACAACACGATCCATGACCCGAAACGCATGCGCATGGGTAGCGATACCTTCCATCTGAGCAGCCCGGAAGAGATGAGGCAGCTTTTCGCCAGGTATCCTGCAGAAGCCATCTCCAACACCATCCATATCGCCGATATGTGCAATGTGAATCTGGAGCCTGAAGGTTACCATTTGCCGGATTTCGATGTGCCGCCCGGATACGACGCGCAAAGCTATCTCCGCGCACTGTGTGAAGAAGGACTCGAGTGGCGGTACGGCGCGGGAGCCACGGAGCTCAAGGAGCGGCTGGAGCATGAGTTGCACATCATTCACACGATGGGTTTCGACACCTACTTCCTGATCGTCTGGGACCTGGTCCGTTTCGCCAGGAGCTCGGGCATCATGGTCGGGCCGGGGCGCGGCTCAGCAGCCGGCAGCCTGGTTTCCTATTGCCTGGCGATCACGGAGCTCGATCCAATTGCAAACGGACTGATCTTCGAGCGCTTTCTCAACCCTGGTCGGGTCTCGATGCCCGATATCGACATGGATTTCCCGGACGACCGGCGGGCGGAGCTGATCGCCTATGCCATACAAAAGTACGGCGAAGACCGGCTCGCCCAAATCGTCACCTTTGGTACCATGGGCGCACGCAACGCGATTCGTGATGCCGGACGCGCTCTCGAGCTACCGCTCGGAGACGTGGACAGAGTCGCCAAGCTCATCCCGTCGGGACCTAAGGTCAAGATACAGGATGGGCTCGATGCAGTGCCCGAACTGCGCCAAATGTATGAGAGCACCGATTACATCCGGGAACTGATCGACACGGCCACTCAACTCGAGGGCATCGCACGCCATGCATCGACCCATGCGGCAGGCGTTATTATCGCTGACAAGCCATTGCTGAACTACACACCTCTGCAACGGCCCACGAAGGGCACAGAGGAGGGTGCGCCAGTCACACAGTATGAGATGGGCCGGCTTGAACAGATCGGCCTGCTCAAGATCGACTTCCTGGGACTTTCCACGCTGACAATCATCCAGAAAGCCCTCGACAACATCGAATCCGTGAGAGGCACGAAGCTGAACCCTGGAGACATTCCCCTCGATCACCCCTCCATCTATGCGTTGCTGACCTCGGGGGAAGTTACCGGGCTATTCCAGGTCGAAAGCCAGGGCATGCGCAACGTGCTCACCTCGCTCAAGCCCACACAGTTCGAGGACATCGTCGCGGTGCTGTCGCTTTACCGCCCCGGCCCGATGCAATTCATCGCCAACTACGTCGCCCGCAAACACGGCGAAGAAGCGGTCGAATATATCCATCCCTCGCTAGAGCCAGTGCTGAAGGAAACCTACGGCATCATCGTCTATCAGGAACAGATCATCCGCATCCTGACCGATATCGCCGGATACACCAGCGCAGAAGCCGACCTGATGCGTCGCGCCGTAGGCAAGAAGAAGCAGAAGGAGATACTGCGCCACCGCGAGATCTTTGTCGAAGGCTGCATCAAACACGGTGGCTTGGAGAAGGAGAAGGCCGAAGAGATATTCGCCGCGATCGAGTATTTCGCAAACTACGGCTTCAACAAGGCGCACGCCGCATCCTATGCCGTATTGACCTGTCAAACGGCTTATCTCAAAGCCCAGTACCCCGCAGAGTACATGGCCGCAATGCTCAGTGTGGAACGCAACAACAGCGAAAAGGTTGCGT
>CAZPTF010000330.1:0-4608 GCA_964589015.1 uncultured Anaerolineae bacterium | reverse complement strand
CCGGTCCATGCCGATTTCGGACACAAGATCGAGCTGGTTGGATACGAACTGGACCCGGTCACGTTCTATCCCGGAGAGACGATCCAGCTGAGCCTGTATTGGCAGACGCTGGAGGAAATGGATCAGAACTACACCCTGGCTGTGAAACTCATTGCGCCGGACGACGCGGAGATTGCCAGCCTGAATGTGCATCCGGGGCGAGGCAGCTATCCGACCTCGATGTGGCGACAAGGCGATATTTTCAAGGATACGTATTGGTTGCCAGTCGCTGCCGACGCGACGCCGATGTCGCTGGCGCGCCTGAAGGTGGCGTTCTTCCAGGACAATGCAGATCTGGAACACCTGCCCGTCTACGACGAGCAAGGGCGCTTCGTGGACGATGCCCTGTTCCTCGGACGATTCAAGGTCGCGCCGGTCCGAACGGATGAGCCCCATCCGCAACACGCGCTGTACTTCGAGGCAGGCGAGGCGGTCTCGTTGATCGGCTACGACGCGCCGGACGAAGTGCTCGCGGGTGCTCCCCTGCCACTGACGCTCTATTGGGAAGCGAAGGCGGCGCCGGAGGAACCCTACACCGTGTTCGTGCACGTCGTCGATAAACATGGGAACCTGGTGGCGCAAACCGATGGCCAACCGGCCAACGGTGTGTATCCGACCGATCTGTGGGAGGCCGGTGAGGTCATCGTTGACCAGCACCTTGTCCTGCTCCCGAATAACCTGGCGGATGGAACTTACGAGGTCCGCGTTGGCCTGTATTCGGTCGGTAGTGGGCAACGGTTGCTGGTACGCGACGCGGACGGGCAGGCCGTGCCGGATGACGCGATCCGGCTGCACGCATTATCCACAGGAGAATGAGGACTTGAGTGGTCGGACGGTGAGCATCGTTGTCCCGATGCGGAACGAGGAGAAACACATCGAGCGCTGTCTGTCTGCGTTGGTCGCGCAGGACTATCCGCGCGACCTGACCGAAATTCTGGTCGTCGATGGGATGTCCGATGATGCTTCGCGCGCGCTGGTCACGGCGTGGGCCGAGCGATATCCGCACATCCGCTTGCTGAACAACCCGAAGCGGCAGACGCCTGCCGCGCTTAACGTGGGTATCCGCGCCGCGACGGGCGACGTCGTCGTCCGCGTCGACGCGCACTGCGAGATCGACACCGACTACGTATCCCAGTGCGTGGCCTATCTCGACAAGACCGGAGCGGACAACGTGGGCGGTCTGATGCGTCCCGAAGGCGACACGTATTGGAGCCGGCTGATTGCCCTCGCGACATCGACGCCCTTCGGCGTGGGCGACTCGCAGTTCCACTACTCGCAGAGAGAGCAGTTCGTTGATACAGTCTACATGGGCGCATTTCGCCGGGAGATCTTCGACCGGATCGGGCTGTTCGACGAATCGCTGATCCGCAATCAAGACTACGAGTTGAACTACCGGTTGCGGGCGGCAGGCGGAACCATTTTCTGTACACCGGCGATCAAATCGCGCTATCACCCGCGTCCTTCGCTGCTCGCTTTATGGCGCCAATACTTCCAGTATGGCTACTGGAAGTCTCGCGTCGTGCGGCTGCATCCGGCGTCGACGCGCTGGAGACACCTGGCAGCGCCAGCTTTCGTGTTGGCGACGATCGGTGCGATAATAGGGTCGGCGGTGCATCCGGCCACGCTGTGGCTGTTGGCCGCAATCCTGGCGTCCTACCTCACCTGCTCGCTGGCGTTTTCGGTCGCGTTGGCGCGCCGTCATGGTTGGCGCTACCTGTGGGGACTGCCGGTGACGTTTGCCGTGATCCACGTGAGCTGGGGGCTGGGCTTCTGGTGGGGCTGGTTCCGCTTTGTGTTCAACGGAGGGCGGGAGGATCAGTCGCCCCAGGAGCAGTGAGAGGACCTGTGCTGATTTGAGACGAGTTCTTGTTGCCAGGTGGGGAATTGGGTGCATACTGGCTCTAGTCCGGAGGAGATAGGCGTTGCAGGTTTCGCAAAGACGTTCGTTATTGATCGTGGTGGACATTCTTCTGGTCAATGTCGCCTTGCTGTTGGCCTTGTGGCTGGGGGCGCAAAGATCAGCGTGGCCTTTTTCGCTCCAGTTTGCCGCGATGAATTTCTACTGGTTTTTGCTGCCCACAGCCGGCTACATCATCCTGGCGACAGTCAACGACTGCTATGACTTGAAAGTCGCCTCCGATTTCACGGCAATCGCCTGGGCTCTGGTGCGCGTCACCATCGAGATCCTGTTTGCCTACCTGATTATCTACTTCCTCTTCCCGCCAGCATCGTTGCCCCGCCACATTATCGGCTTCTTTAGCCTGATTCTACCGGTGACCCTGTTGACCTGGCGCTGGGTGTACATTGGTATCTTTAGCCACCCTGGGCTGCGGAGGCGCGCTATCATCGTTGGTGCCGGCAAGGCCGGGCGGACGATTGCCCGTGCCGTTGGGGAAACGCTCAGTTCGTACTACGAGTTGGTGGGATTCGCCGATGACGATCCGGCAAAATATGGCCAGGTATTCGAAGGCATTCCCGTCTTAGCCTCGACCACTGATTTAAGTAACCTCTGCCAGCGGTTGAATGTCTCCGAGCTGGTGGTTGCTATCAGCAAAGACATGAGCGCGGAAGGATTTCAGAGCGTCCTGACCTGTCACGAGCTCGGGTTGAAAGTGACCCCGATGACCTTGCTCTACGAGCAGCTCCTGGGACGGGTGCCGGTTGAACACGTTGGTGACAATTGGAGTCTGGTGCTCCCGCTGACCAGTGTCGAATCATCCACGGTGACGATGATCGTCAAACGTCTGTTGGACGTGCTGGTGTCTATCGTTGGACTGGCGCTATTCTGCCTGTTGCTGCCGTTCGTGGCGCTGGCGATTCGCCTGGATTCTCACGGGCCGATCTTCTACCGGCAAGTCCGGGTGGGCAGGGGTGGAAAGACGTTCCGGCTGCTCAAGTTGCGCTCGATGGTCGCCGATGCGGAGAATGATGGCGTGGCGCGTTGGGCGGACCAGAACGACTCGCGGATTACCCGCGTGGGGCGCTTCCTGCGCCGTGCCCGCCTGGATGAAATGCCGCAGTTCTACAACGTGCTCGTCGGCGAGATGAGCCTCATCGGTCCACGCCCGGAAAGGCCTGAGTTCGTGGCGGAACTTGCCCGTCAGATTCCGTTCTACCGTGCGCGTCTCGCGGTTCGCCCGGGGCTCACCGGCTGGGCGCAGACCCGCTATCCCTACGGAAGCTCGACGGAGGATAGCCTGGTGAAATTGCAGTACGACCTCTATTACATCAAGCACCTGTCGCTGTACCTGGATTTGCTCATCCTCTTGCGCACTGTCGGTGTGGTATTGTCTCTCAAAGGGCGCTAGCGTGAATGTTGAGCGGGTAGCGGCGAAAGGGCAGCCCGATAAGCGGATCGCGACTGGCTCCAGCCCACGCCAGCGCCGGGGAGTAGTCCTGCTGGCTTTGCTAGTGCTTCTGGCGCTGACGCGAGGTGCTCTCTACGTTGCACTGACTCCGCCGTGGCAGGCTCCCGACGAACCCCAGCACTATCAGATGGTGCGCCTGCTGATGGAGCTGGGCCGCATCCCGCAGCGCTCCGATGCACAGTCAGCGGTGGTGCTGCACGAGACGGTGGTCGCTTCGCTCTCGGCGACTGGGTTCTGGGAGACTCGCCATCACCTTCCCCGTCCCCAGCTCGAGGGCGCGTATAGTGCGACTGCTGTCCTTAACGCCGAAAAGATGATGGCCGCTGTCGATCACCCCCCGGTGTACTATGCCCTGGCGGCGTTGGCCCTGTGGCCGTTCAGCGCGAGTTCCATCCTGACTCAGCTCTACGTCTTGCGGCTCCTCTCTGTTTTGATGAGCCTCGTCACGATCGTCGCGGTCTACGCAGTGGGTAACTGGCTGTCACCAGGTCGCCCCGCGCGAGTCTGGGCAGCGGCGTCTCTCGTCGTATTCCTGCCCATGCACAGCTTCGCTACGGCAGCGCTGAACAACGATGCCCTGGCGGAGGCGCTGGCTGCGCTCGTCTTCGTACTGCTGGCCGCGCTGTGGGTGCACGGTCTGTCTGCAGCGCAGTTGATCGGACTGCCAGTGCTGGTGCTGCTCGCGCTCCTCACGAAGCGGACGGATCTTTTTCTCGTCCCGCTCGTCGTCGGGACTCTGCTCGGGTATTTCTGGGTGGAATCGCGGGGCGACAAGCGGGAGTGTTCGGAGAAAAATGTGAACGGCCATGTGACGAGAGGCATCTTGGTGAGCTTCACGGTGATTCTCGCTGTTGTCGTCGGTATCGTGCTCTGTGACACCCTGTGGTGGCACTGGTGGGGTGTTATCGAGAGGTTCCGTTACGTGTGCAGCCTCGCGTGGCTTTCCGAGGTGTCTCTGGCAGAGGGTGCCAGTTTCATCCTGCTGGGGTTCGCCAGCTTCTGGGGGAACTTTGGCTGGTTGAACGTACCGCTGGATGTCCCCTGCTATGTCGCGCTGGCTATTCTGAGTGTGGTCGCTGTTCTGGGGGGGGGAAAAGGGGTCTGGCGGTTGGCACATGCGACGAATGGCGCAACGTCCCGGCGGTGTGTTTGGGTGATCTGTGTCTTTGCGCTGTTATCGATTTCCGTGCAGGCGGCCATG
>CAZPTF010000329.1:0-4672 GCA_964589015.1 uncultured Anaerolineae bacterium | reverse complement strand
CTAAGAAGGTGCGCGCCGGTTTCGGCTCGCACGCTGCACTTTGCCGCCATCCGGCGGCCTTGGCCCGCGATAGCTGGGCGCGGCGATAGCAAATATCGTGCAGCGCATTTCATCCAACATCCGCGTCAGCAAACGAGGCTCGATGTCGTCCACGCGATCCAGTGTCGTGATCACGGTCGGCAGCCGAGCGTTGTAGCGATAGTTGAAGATCTGAAAAAGTTTCTCTTTCGCCCAGGGCGTGGCACTTTCTGTCCCCAAGTCATCGAGGATCAACAGCGACGTTTGTCTGATATCCTCGAAACGCCGGTCGTAGTTGATCGGGTGGTTCGGATTGAACGTCGCCCGCAGGTGATCCAGCAGATCGGGCACCACGACGAACAGTGGTGGGGGATTCCCCTTCTCAATCTGGTAATTGGCAATCGCGGCGGCAAGATGCGTCTTACCGCACCCGTACGGTCCGGAGAACACGAGCCACAAGCGGGGGTTCTCCGCGAAGTCTTTGGCCGTTTTGAATGCGCGCTTCAAGTTTTCCCTGTCTTCTACACTGATGTCTTTGCGATTCACGTTGAAGGTCTCAAAGGTCTGATCCTCGTGATGATTCAGGCTGCTCAGTGACGTCGCTGGTGACAGAGAGACCCCGCTTCCCCGGAAATCGGGAGCGAGAATCGTCACGATCACCGTAAGGTCGGGGTCCACCATGCGCGACCGGAGACGCCCATCGATCGTTTCCAATTCACGGTTGCTGGTAATCACGGTCGGCATGCGCGCACTGTAGCGATAGTTCAAGATCTGAAAAAGCTTCTCCTGAGCCCACGGTGTCGAGCTCTCCGTCCCCAGGTCATCCAGGATCAACAGCGGCGCTGAACGCACCTTCTCGACCTGTTCATCGTAAGTCACTGCGCTCTGTGGCGCGTAAGTCGCTCGCAGGTGATCCAGCAGGTCTGGCACCACGACGAACAGGACCGATTCTCCTTGAGCCAATCGGGCATTGGCGATGGCCGCCGCGAGATGAGTTTTGCCACAGCCATATTGGCCCAGTATCACCAGCCACCCGGCAGGGGCCTGGGCAAAAACGCGCGCGCGTTCGTAAGCAAGACGCAAATTGGCCTGTTTCGTTTTGTCGAGTCCAATGCCCTCAGGGATGAAGTTGTCGAAGGTCATACGCGCGAGATGACCGATGTTACTCATTTGCCACAATTGCTCGCGGTAATGTCTCTGCAAGGTGTCACGACGACAGACGCAAGGTATGAGTTTTTGAAAGTCGGGATGCCCCACGGGCACATCGCGCACGATAAAGCCGGCGCCTCCACACAAAGGGCACAGACTTCCCGCCGTGGGGCGTTCATCGTCAATGCTTGATGAAGTCCGCATATTTCCCGGTGAGATAACTCCGCCCATCTTCTCGATAATCTCGTCCAAACTCTTCATTGCCCTTACCCTCAGCTTGCCAGCGTTCCAGAATGGCGCGGATGTAACGCCAGTTCCGGACATTCCTCTCCACCGCCAACTTGAACGCCTCCTCGATCCAGTGTGCCGGGTAGAGGTTCTCGGCTTCCGCCAATTCCTCTGCGATCAATGGCTGCAATAGACCAATGTTTTGTTCATATAGAATGAAGATATTGGCGCGGTCTTCCGGGATAGCAACTTCATCCGGCAATACCGCACCGCCCAGGTCAATTTCGCCGCGCCGCACCCGGTCGAGCAACACGCGTCCGCTTTCGGTATTGAGAAAGTACCACTCCTCCACGTCATCCGCGCCCTGGTCCGTCTTCAGCCGCAGCAGCGAGCCCCGTTCCACGGCGTGCCACAATGCCGCGTTCAGCACAGCCAGTGGGGGTTCTGTCCCGGTGGGGAGCGCCCGCAGGAGCACGTTGTCCTTGCACAATTCACGCAACGCGATTCCACCCACCTGACGTTTGCGCTCCGCGATTCGCCAGAACACATGGAGCGTCACTTTGAGCTCCGCCAGATCGTCGATTGCAGGCAGCAGCTCCGAAAAGAACAGGGTTGGAAGCGAAACCGCCTGCAATCTGCCCGCAGGGAAACCGGAGAACCGCTCTTTTCTGCCTGTCACCCGTTCACTCCTTTGCCTTACAGCTCTTCGCGCTCGAACTGGACCGCGTGGAATTGCGCCAGCTCTTTCCTGAAAAACAGATGCACACGACCAGTCGGCCCATTGCGATGTTTCGCGATACTAAGCTCCGCAATGTTCTGCATGTCGGTGGTCTCGTTGTAGAGCTCGTCCCGATAGACGAACATGACGATATCGGCATCCTGCTCGATACTGCCGCTTTCGCGCAGATCCGAGAGCATTGGCCGTTTATCCTGCCGCGATTCGACCGCCCGCGAGAGCTGCGATAGCGCCAATACCGGAACATTCAGCTCGCGTGCCAGAGATTTCAGGCCGCGTGAGATGTCCGAAACTTCCTGTACGCGATTCTCGATCCGCGTCGACCCGCGCATCAGTTGCAGGTAATCGACGACGACGAAATCGAGCCCGTGTTCCGAGGCGAGCCGGCGCGCTTTGGTCCGCATTTCGAGGATCGACACCGCGGGCGTATCGTCGATGTACACGTTGAGCTCCGACAGCAGACCGGTCGCCTGCATGAACTTCGGCCATTCGTGGTCCTGAATCATGCCCAGCCGCAGCCGCTGCGAATCGATGCCGGTTTCGGCTGATACGAAGCGCTGTACGAGTTGTTCGCTGGACATTTCCAGGCTGAAGATCGCGATTTTTTGATGGTATTTTTTCGCGGTGTTCAAGGCAATCGAAAGCGCCAGGCTCGTCTTGCCCATGCCGGGACGGCCCGCCAGTATGAGCAGGTCGGAGCGCTGGAAGCCTCCCAGCAGCTTATCCAGGTCCGTGAAGCCCGTCGGCACCCCAACGGGTTCTCCCTGATGCTGGCTGAGATACTCCATGCGTTCGAAATAGTCGCCCACCAACTGATTGATGGGAACCAGGTCACGGGCGATGCGCCGTTGCGAAACTCCGAACAGCACCTGCTCGGCCCGGTCGAGCACATCATCCACATCTTCGGCTTCTTCGTAAGCCAGGGATGAGATCTGCGTCGCGGCCTCGATGAGTCTACGCAGAGTGGCCGTCCGTTCAACGATATGGCCGTAATACTCAGCATGAATCGACGTCGGGACCGCGTTGATCAGATAGGTCAGATACGATGCGCCGCCGACCTCTTCCAGCTCGCCGCGCCGGGCCAGCTCATCCGACACCGTGATGAAGTCGACCACCTCGTTGTGTTCGTGCAGACTGAGGATGGCGTTGTAGATCGCGCGGTGCGCTTCACGATAGAAATCCACAGCCTTAAGCATCGCCCCGATGCGCGTGACCGCATCGGGGTCGATAAGTAAACTGCCCAGCACAGACTGCTCGGCTTCGATATTCTGCGGAGGCAATCTATCTATGGCCATAGGCAGCCCACCAACCCTCCCCGTGAGCGGGACAATAGGAACTCAAGCCAAGGGGAACTCCGCCCACGAAGCGAACCTGGACAGAACCACCCAGCATTGTGCTTCCGCTAAGATTCGCTCTGATTGTCGAGATCATCCAGGTCGAGAGTCTCCAGGAACTCGCTGAAAACCGAGAGCCGACTTTCCTCTTCCTCACTCAATTCCGTGAGATCAATCCCTTCCTGCGGCGTGACGGACGCCACTTCCATGACTGATTCCGCCACGAAGATCGGAGCACTTACCCGAACCGCCAACGCGACCGCGTCACTTGGTCGAGCGTCTACCTCCAGCGTCTTTCCATCGTGCTCCATAATGATCCGGGCATAGAAAGTCTCATTCCGGAGATCGTTTACCAAGATATAGTTGACCCGCAAACCGACTGCGATAATGACGGAACGAAGCAGATCGTGGGTCAGCGGACGGGCGACTTGCACACCCTGCAGCTCTACGGTGATCGCATCGGCCTCGAATGGCCCGATCCAGATAGGCAAGAAACGCTCGCTCTTCATGTCCTTCAGAACAACCAATCGATGCTGCGTCAACAGACTCATCCGCACACTTTCGATTTCCACCTGAATCATCGCATTGTTCCTCCCGGCCAGGGTTCAAGTAAACCGGCCCCCTACACGAGCCAATCCCGATCATGCCGCCGGTTGTTACCGGGACCGGGTAATCGAGCAGCTTACCAACGTACCCTGCTTAGCATTATAAATGACAACGCAGGGGAGAGCAAACCCACACGAGAACAGCAGGGGAAAGGCCCCGGTCGCCCACACGGCCGATGCGGAGAGCGGTACAGTCGTAGGCGTGAAGTCTGACTGGGCCAATCTTTGACGAGCGCGTGCGTCAGCCGGAGCGGTGGAATGCGCCAGACCGCACGCTGCGCATAATCGTGATCAATTGGCCCAGTCCAGACCAACCAGACGAAGGAGGTGCCGCGGGGCTTCAGCCCCGCGCTAAGGATACGACGTCCTGCGGATTGGGACAGTCTGCTCCAGTGGGCATGCTCTCCAGCGCATTGGTCATGTCACAGACGCCACACTTGTCGCCAAAAAATCCTGACTGCCCCCGTGGCGCAATCAAACCTTGAAATCTTTCCGTAGAGGTGTTATAATGGAGAATGTTGGTCACCACAACCTGTTCTCAGAACAGAGTTTCCCATGTTGCTTTCCGCATGATAGAATGATATTCTCATTGGAAAGGAGAG
>CAZPTF010000328.1:0-4675 GCA_964589015.1 uncultured Anaerolineae bacterium | reverse complement strand
TGAAGAGGTTCTTCTTGTTGCCGAAGTGCCGGAACAGCGTCACCTCGTTGACACCGGCCTCAGCAGCAATAGCGCGCGTCGTTGCTGCCGCATAGCCTTTGTTGCCGAAGACCGTGTAAGCGGCCTGGATGATCCGTTCGCGGGTCTGTTCCGCACCCGATACCGCATTCGCGCCGCTTGTTTCCTGTGCCTGCTCTGCAGCCATCTGCTCCTCCATGCATGTAAGTAATTACTTGCATGCATTATACCAGCAATTGCGGGGTTTGTCAATACCTATCCTGACGAATTCCAGTCGAGTTTGGACAGGCATAGCGGAATGTACCCTGACCGGTCCGCCGGAAAAATTGACAAATTCTATCAAAATATATACAATTCTGCCGGAAAGGTGGAGACATGATTGATTGCACGAAACTGCTATGTGGTACGATCAGACAGGCTGATGTTCTTCGCTATGGCCCATCGGACCGTACGCCAAGCCATCTGTTGCGTTTCAGGCGCGAGAAGAAGCCGATTGTCGTCTGGAACTCGACGCCCGCCTGCAATCTCCGCTGCGCACATTGCTATTACAGCAAGCAGATCGAAAGCGGAGGGGATGTGTTGACCACGGAAGAAGCGAAAGTGATGATCGATGCCCTGGCCGAATTCGGCGTGCCGGTGTTGCTGTTCTCCGGAGGGGAGCCGCTGCTGCGTCGTGATCTATTCGCGTTGGGTACGTATGCCGTCGAGCGTGGCCTCCGCACGGTGATCTCCACGAACGGCACGCTGATCGACCCACAGGCAGCGCAGCGGATCAAAGAGGCTGGTTTCTCCTATGTCGGTGTTTCGTTGGACGGGATGGAAGGGACCAACGATTACTTCCGTGGAATGCAAGGAGCTTTTCGGGCTGCGCTCCATGGTATTCGCTGTTGTACTGAGGCGGGCGTCAAAGTGGGGCTGCGTCTGACCCTGAACCAACACAACTTTCGGGATCTGTCCGCTATTCTCGATCTGCTGGAACGGGAGCATATCCGGCGGGCCTGCTTTTACCACCTGGTCTATGCCGGGCGCGGACAAGACCTGCGTGAGGTAGACCTGACGCGCGAGGAAACCCGGCAGGCGGTTGATATGTTGCTGGACCGTACCGAGGATTTCTGCCGGCGGAGAGTCGATCTGGAGATTCTAACGGTCGATAATCACGCGGATGCGCCCTACGTGTTGCGACGTATTCAAGAGCGCGCACCCGAGCGCGCGGCCGAGGTGCTGGAGCTGCTGCGCTGGAACGGAGGCAATTCGTCGGGAATCGGGATTGCGGCGGTGGATCACCGCGGTGAAGTACACGCCGATCAGTTCTGGCAGCATCACAGCTTTGGCAACGTGCGGGAGCGTTCCTTTGGAGACATCTGGATGGACACGGCGGATGAGCTGCTGGCTGGATTGAAAGACCGCAAGGGCTTGCTGAAGGGACGATGCGCGCAGTGCCAGTATCTCGATATCTGCAACGGCAACTTCCGCGTTCGTGCCGAAGCGGTCTACAACGACGTGTGGGCGCCCGACCCGGCGTGTTACCTGACTGACGACGAAATCGGCCTGAACGGTCGATGACCCGCACTTGCCACCGTCCGTTGGTGGTTCATGCAGAACTGGGAGACTAACCGGTGACTGAATCCGAATTCCTTCCCCGCGTCGTGGCCTGGGAAGTCACGAAGAAGTGCAACTTGGCCTGCGTGCATTGTCGGGGTGCGTCGGAGTGTCTCGAGTATGAAGGCGAATTAACGACGGCAGAATGTTTTGCCCAGGTCGATGAGTTGGCCAAATTGGGCAAACCGATCATTATCCTGACCGGCGGCGAGCCCCTGATGAGGCGTGATCTGTTCGACATCGCGCGATACGCGATCGCTCAGGGCCTGCGCGTAGTCATCGCGACCAACGGAACACTGCTCACGCCCGCGATCGCGCAGCAGATGAAAGAGACCGGCATCCCGCGGATCAGCGTCAGCCTGGATTTCCCCACTGCCGCTGCGCATGATGATTTTCGTGGTCAGCCGGGTGCGTTCGCTGGAGCGGTGCGCGGCATTCGGATTGCCACAGAGGCCGGCGTCAAGTTCCAGATGAACACGACGATCACCCAGCTCAACGTGGACTGCCTCGAAGACCTGCTGAACCTGGCACTCGAGCTGGGGGCGGAGGCTTTCCATCCGTTCTTTTTAGTCCCGACCGGAAGGGGCAAAGACCTGGCTGCCCTGGAGCTGACGGCTGAGGAATATGAACGTGCGTTGAACTGGGTCTGCGATCGGCAGAAGGAGCTTGAAGAACGGATTTTCTTCAAACCAACTGATGCCCCGCACTACTTCCGCATCCTCCGGCAACGGGCGGCGTGTGGCGACGGGGCGATGCATCACAGCATCGCCGCTCACGGACTGCGCACGGCGCACGGCGGACTATCCACCCTGAGCAGGGGGTGTCTGGCGGGCGTTGGGTTCATGTTCATCTCCAACGTGGGTGACGTACAGGGCTGTGGCTATCTCGCTGTGCAGGCCGGCAACGTCAGAGAACAGCCGCTGTCCGAAATCTGGCATCGCTCTGCACTGTTCAACGACCTGCGGCAGTTCGATGCACTCACGGGAAAGTGCGGTTTGTGCGAGTACCGGCGCGTATGTGGCGGGTGCCGGGCACGGGCCTACGAGGCCAGCGGCGATTACATGGCGGAGGAACCCTATTGCATCTACGAGCCTCGCCGTGTCCGTGAGGAGCGTTGAGGGATGAGCGAGCGGATGGATGAACGTGTGCTCCTGGATTGGTTGCAATACAGGTTTCCGCTCGTTCCTGAGCCGTATCGTGTTGTGGCACAGCAACTGGGGGTGCCGGTCGAACTGGTCCTGGAACAGGTTCGGGAGCTGTCTCACCGTGCTGTGTTGCGCTCAATCCGCGGGTTCTTCGACGCTGGGCGGCTGAACCATGCCAGTACGCTGGTCGCGGCGCGGGTCCCTCCTGCCAACCTGAGGACCGTGGCCGCACGCGTTTCAGCCCATCCCGGAGTCAGCCACAACTACGCCCGCGAACACGACTACAATCTGTGGTTCACGCTCACTGTCCCGGCTTCCTGGGACATGAGACAGTCCGTGATGGTTCTGTTGGATGGCAGCGACGATTTCCTGCTGCTTCCGGCGTTGCGCGTGTTCAAGATTGATGCGCGATTCTCGATGAGCGAGAATCGCGCGCGGTTTGCTTCTGAAGCGGTGCCGAGCGCGCGCAGAGCGACGAAATTCGAGCTGGATGATCTGGACCGGCGTGCCGTCCGTGCCTTGAACCGCCCACTGCCGGTGGTGGGTCGGCCGTTTGCGGAACTGGCCACACAGCTCGAGCTTGCGGAATCCGAGCTGTTGGAGCGAGCGCACGTGTTCCTCGAGCGGCGGATCATGCGGCGGTACGGGGCGGTGTTGAATCACCGGCTTGCTGGTTTCACGGCCAATGGCATGACCGGCTGGGCGGTTCCCCCACAAGACATTACCACGGTGGGTCACGCGTTTGCTGCCATGCCCGAGGTCAGCCATTGTTACGAACGCCCGACTCATCCGCACTGGCCCTACAACCTGTTCACCATGATTCACGGTGCGTCACGCGGATACGTTGACGAGGTCGTCGCACGCATGTCTCGCGCGTCTGGCTTGCGCGAATATGCCATCCTCTATAGCACGGAGGAGTTCAAGAAGGAGCCGGTGGCGTATTTCGACCCAGCTATGGATTTGGCAATTGCCAGTTGTGAGGAAGGTAGAGCATGGACGAGCGATTGCGAGACAGAAAATGGCTCAGTCTGAAGCAGGCGAGTAAGTTACTGGGTATCCATCCGGTCACTTTACGCATCTGGGCCGATACCGGCAAACTGCCCTGTACTCGAACACCGGGGGGGCATCGCCGGTTTGCCGAAGAAGACATCATTGCCTTCTATGCGAGCGACAGCAATCGCGCGGAAGCGAACGATGTCGAACTCAAAGTACAGAGCTCGTTGGACCGTGCCCGTTGGGAATTAAGGAAAATGGGCGTGACGGCTGAGAACTGGTACGAAGTCTTCGATCAGGCAGGCCGCCATCGTGAGCGCGAAATGGGACAGCGCTTGCTGACGTTGTTGGTGTTATATGCGACAGACGATGAGGAAGAGTCAGCTCCGGGCGAAAGCGGAATTTTGCGCGAAGCTCGACAGATTGGCGAACAAATGGGGCGCTACACGGCTGAAGTCGGGCTATCCCTGGCGGAAACCTTGCGTGTGTTCCTGATGTTCGAGTCCTCGGCGATCGGTGCTGCAGTGCCTGCTCTGGCGAGACCGGGTCGTATCGATGAGCGCGATATCCATGTGCATGCTCGCGCTCACGCTTTCATGCGTGAAGTGCTCTTTGCCTTACTGGAAGTGTATCAGGGAAGCGAGCGAAGCAAAACACAGGTCGACAACGACCAATAGAGGCAACGCGGCACTCAGGACAACGTCCTGATGTAGCAGGCTCTCTGTCAACAGCGCACTCTCTGTGCGCTGGGTACCTGTTTGCTACATCTCCGGCGTCCACCCTCTCCGAATGCAGCTGGCGTGTTCGCCGGTTCACCTCGTTGGAGCTGTATACTGTCCAAATCCTGCAAGTACCTGAAACGGAGTGCTTTGTATTTCCCTTTGACTTGTTGTATACTCACTTCGCATTCTTGACAACGA
>CAZPTF010000327.1:0-4736 GCA_964589015.1 uncultured Anaerolineae bacterium | reverse complement strand
GGAGGAACACCATGTCGAAAAGGATTCGTGTCGCATTTGCAGGAGTGGGTAACTGCACCAGTTCACTGCTACAGGGGCTGTTCTACTACAAGGACGTCAAAAAGGATGAGTTGGTCCCGGGCTTGATGCACCCGGTTATGGGTGCCTATCATATCTCAGATCTGGAGCCTGTGGCTGCCTTTGACATTGACGCTGCCAAAGTGGGCAAGGAACTGTCTGAAGCAATTTTCTCCGGGCCGAACTGCACGCCGAAGGTGGCGGATGTACCGGATTTTGGTGTGAAAGTCATGATGGGGCCGGTCAAGGATGGAGCGCCCGATCACTTGAGAGAGTTCTTCGATGTCGCCGACAAGAAGCCTGTCGATATTGCCAAAGTTCTTCGTGAGACCCAGACGGACGTGTTGGTCAACTTCATCCCCACCGGTTCCGATCTGGCTGCCTGGGACTACGCACGAGCCTGTCTTGACAGCGGCGTCGCTTTCGTCAACGGTATGCCGGCACTGATCGTGAGCGATGACGCATTTTCCAAAGACGCAGTGGCCAGCGGTTGCCAGTTGGTGGGTGACGATGTGAAGAGCCAACTGGGAGCCACAATTCTGCATCGCATGTTGGCGCAGTTGTTCGTTGACCGTGGCATCAAGATCGTCAAGTCTTACCAGTTGAACTATGGCGGCAACACGGACTTCGTGAACCTGGCGAAGCGCGGCGAGACCAAAGAAGTGACCAAGTCCGCTGCGGTACGCAGTCAAGTACCCTACGATTTCGCCCTTTCCGCCGGATTTGCCTTTCTGCCAGTGTTGGAAGATATGAAAATCGCCTACATTAGCTTCCAGGGTGAGCAATTCGGTGGTGTGCCATTGCGCCTCGAGGCCAAGCTCGACGTGATCGATAGCCCGAACTCGGCGGGGGTGATCATCGACGCGGTCCGCTGTGCCCAGATCGCCCGCGACCGGGGCATCGCTGGCCGCCTCGATTCAGCGTCTGCATACTTGATGAAGCATCCGCCTGTTCAGTATCCCGATGGGAAAGCGCGACAGATGTTGGAAGAATTCATCGCTGGCACGCGGGAACGATAGTTCTTATCGTATACGTTAGGAGTGGGACATGTCTCTGCAAATCGCAATCGTTGGCCACATCATCAATGAGACAATCGTCTTTCCGGATCGCACGATTGCCCCCGTGCTGGGTAGTCCCAGCGCATACTCGGCGGTGATCGCCGCGGTATTGGGGACGAAAGTCGGTCTGGTCACGAAAATCGGGAAAGATTTTCCACCCACGTTGCTGGTCCCACTGGGCGAGGCGCAGGTGAGTCTGGAAGGTTTATCGTCGGACCATGAGCACTCTACAGCGAACATCATGACTTACGACGAAAACGGCCACAAATCAATGGCCTACCGGACTCAGGCGCCTCCCATATACTTCACAGATGTGCCGGAAGCCTACCATGATGCCCCTTTGTTCTTTGTCTGTCCCATGTACTACGAGGTGCCGCTCGAGACCGTTGAGAAGCTCGCGGCCTTGCCGGGCCAGGTGGTTGTGGACCTGGGCGGCTATGGCGGCGCGACCTCCGCAACGCATCCAAACCCCGATGAGCGGGTGAACAATTCGACCATCAGAGCGTTAGCGCGCGTGGCGACTGTACTCAAAGCAAGCCTCGAAGACTGTCGCCATATCTTGCCCGCTGATCTGACCCCCGAGCAACTCGCCAGAACTTTCGTCGCCTGGGGTGCGCGCGTTGGCATCGTTACGCTTGGCAAAGAGGGCGCACTGGCGGTAGAGGGGGAAAATGTCTACAGAGTCCCGTCCTTTCCGACGGTCGAAGTGGACGCTACCGGAGCGGGCGACGCGTTCTCTGCTGGTTTTCTGGTCGAATTCTTGCGCACCGGTGACGTGGAGAAATCCATTCGTTTCGCGTGCGCCACTGCATCACTTGTCATCGAGGAATCCGGCGGAGTGCGCGTGGCGCGTATGCCGACCCGCGAGAGGGTCGAGCGGAGGATCCAGTGCTTATAGATTCGGGGCTGCACTCTGCAGATCCATTCTGCCGAGCTGTTATTGGTTTGGACATAACTCGATTGTTCTCTCAAATCATGAAGGAGGAGCACCAATGACCAAAGTTAAGGGAAAGGTTGGAGCTGCAGTAATCGGAACGGGATCGATCGCGGAGATAGCCCATTTCCCATCGATCAAGAACCTGCCTCAAGTCGATCTGATAGCGGTTGCTGACGTGGTAGAGGACAAGGTCAAGAGCGCAGCCAAACGTTGGGGTGCGAAGGCCTGGTACACAGATTACCAGGATATGCTCAAGCGCGATGATGTTGATGTCGTCATCGTCGCTACGCCCAATTCGCAGCACTACGAACAGGCCATGGCTGCCATGCAAGCCGGTTTGCACGTCATCGTCGAAAAGCCGCTGGCAGTCACCAATGGTCAGGCATGGAAGATGGTCGAAATGTCAAAGAAGGCCGGCGTTCGCCTGATGACGGGTACGAATCAACGCTTCTGGCTGCCCAATGAGATCGGCAAGGGTCTGGTCACCCAGGGCATGATCGGCGATGTCAAAATGGGACGTACTTCACTGCACGAGGGCTGGAACCTCTACCACGAGGAGATCTCACACACGCCGTTTCGCGCCCAGGCAGAGTTGGCCGGCGCTGGTGCGATCTTTGATCTTGGCGCTCACCGCGTAGACCTGCTGCTCTGGCTGATGGGCAGCAAGCCTAAACGGATGACCGGCATCGTCAAGCGGATTGGCACACCGGAGGCGTACACCAACCTTGACGATGCGTATGTCATTCTGATCGAGTTTGAGAATGGAAGCATCGGTTTCGTCAGTGGCGATCGCTTCTCGCCGGCCGTATCAAACATCCAGGAACTCTATGGTACCGACGGGACCATGTTCCTGAGCACCGAAGCGACCAATCCCTTCCAGAGCGCGCCACTCGCGTTGTACAGCAACAAAGACTACACATGGGATGAGTTACCGGAGATCGTCCAAAAATACCGTTATCCGATCAATTTCTGGGCCGAGGATCTGGCTGGTGAGCATGTTCAGAAGCGTTGGATGACTATCACGCCACCGCGCGAATGGTCATATACCCGCATGTGGGACCATTTTGCCGACTGCATCCTCACGGGTAAAGAGCCGATCATGAAGGCCGAAGACGGCGCCATCGCCATGGACGTGATGTGTGGCACTTTTGTGGCGTTCGAGCAAGGCTCCTGGCTCGACCTGCCTTTGAAGGAAGAGGTGGTCCCGCCCATGTACAAGCCCTTCTATAAAGAACTGTAGTCCGTGGGGCGTCTGTAAGAAACGTGAAGCCGCTCTTCGCGGCACCCGGGTGGTCGGCCCTGCATCCAGACCACCCGGCGTGTCGTGAATATACTTACCTGCATCTCATGCGGGCTTAGTCTCCGTGAGCGCAGACCGTTATGCTGCCTGTTGGCTCTCGCTAGTCTGACAATAGTCTCAACAGCAAGTTGTGGGGCATAAGTAATCATGGAAAACAAGATCACCGATGGTCTGACAATTGCTCGTCAAGTTTTGCGCGAGGAGGCGCAAGCGGTTCTGAACCTGGCGGATCTGCTGGACGAGGGCTTCGTCGCAACTTGCCAGATGCTACATGCCTGCACCGGGCGTATCGTGGTTTGCGGCGTGGGGAAATCCGGCCACATCGGCCGCAAAATCGCGGCCAGCCTGGCCAGCCTGGGACGACCAGCTTTCTTCCTTCATGCTGCCGAGGCCGTTCACGGTGATTTAGGTATGGTCACGGCTGAGGATATCGTTATTCTCATTTCACATAGCGGTGAAACTTCCGAGTTACTCAATACTTTGCCCTCGTTGAAATGGATCGGCGCCAAACAGATTGCCCTCGTCGGCAAGGCAGAATCGACCCTCGCGCGGCGGTGTGATGCCGTGCTGTGCACCAATGTGCAAAGCGAGGCCGACCCGATGAATCTGGCCCCCACTACGAGCGCCCTGGTGACGCTGGCATTGGGCGACGCCATAGCTATCGTCCTCTCCGTATGGGATGATTTCCAACCAGAGAATTTCGCGGTGTTCCACCCTGGAGGTGCACTCGGCCGCCGCTTGCTAGGCAGAGATATTTCGTAATAGAAAGGCTCAAACAAGCAACCGCTCCACAACCCCGCGTGTAACGCGTCGTCGTACGCATCGCTGGCACGGTGCACAGCCGCACCCTTCCTACTGCGCCACGATCGTATAACGCGTTGTGATTTCGACGTTGCCCTTCACCATCGCCCACACCGGGCACACCGCATCGCGCGACACGCCGATTGCTTTGTCGACGTCTTCAGCCGTGACATCCGCCGAGTGGAACGCAAAATCGAGCGCAATCGATTCGAACGCCGTCGGATGCTGTGTGCGCCGCACCCCACTTGCGCAGACCTCCAGTGCGGTAACTGTTCTCCCGAATTGCCTGAGCAGCGTAACGATGGTTGAGGCACTGCACGTCGCCAGGCTCACGAGCAGCAGCTCGAGCGAAGTATAACCCTGTCCGTCGCCCAGCGGCGGCGCGTAGTCGATAGTGATGGGTGTGTTGTCTCTGGCGACTCCACGGAATTGTACCTTCTGGTTCAGTGATGCGACGTTGACGATCAATTGTTCGCCCATCTGTTCTCTCGCTCCTTGTACGTTGGGAGGCTGGCCCGTGGTACTGGGCCAGCCTCCTGGGATTCCGGATATAGCCAGTATAGCGCAGGACGCTTCCGTGCGC
>CAZPTF010000326.1:2881-4747 GCA_964589015.1 uncultured Anaerolineae bacterium | reverse complement strand
CAAGTCATGAAGAACGTGAGTTGTATGCAGCGTCAAACGGGGCGTAGCGCAGCCAGGTAGCGCACTTGAATGGGGTTCAAGTGGTCCACGGTTCAAATCCGTGCGCCCCGACTGACTGACCGCAGTATCCCTTACTGGGCTATCCACAGGGACTGCGGTTTTGTTTGGTCTGCAGTTGGTAACAAAAGTTGTAAATCAACTCGTTTTACATATAGACAAAGATTCTTTTATGTGATATAATTGATGTACGATGTAAACTTATGTTGTCTCAAGACAACGTCGTTCCAACTGGATTCGTAATCAAAGCATCACAAGAAAGGTAACCTGTTGGGGCCTGTCCGGAACCCCAGCTTGGCTCGCGAAGAAAGAGAGTGGGAATAAATGAGAGTGGGTTTCGCGGCGGGTTACGCTGCCCATTTCTGTGGTGTGTGCTGTCTGAGCTGCGGTTGGAACCGGTTTCTCGACCAGGCTAATACAGTGAGAGTTCTAATAAGAGGAGGCATTGCTAGGTAAGTGGCTAAGCAGATGCAAGCTACGTCAGTGACAAAAACTGAAGAAGGGATGCAGGCGACGCAGCAGTTGCTGGCCAAAGCTGCCGAGCAAGGATATGTCACACCAGATGACATACTGGACTTTTTTCCTCAGGCTGAGGAGAACATGTCCGAGCTCGAAGAGCTGTTCATGTACATCTGCGAGCAGGGTATTGAGGTATATGATGGTGATGGCATCGAGATCGAGAAGGAAGAACCGTCGGGAGACGATGTAAAAGAAATGATCGAGACGGAAATTGGCCCGGAGTCGATGATTCAAGTGGATAGCAACGACGATGTGTCTGCAGATGATACAACCAGTTTGTACCTCAAAGAGATGGCTCGTGTTCCCCTTTTGACGCCGATAGAAGAATTGGATTTGGCGAAGAGACTGGAAGCAGGACGTCAAGCTTCGAGAAAACTGGAAAATGGGAAATATTCCAACGACGAAGAGGAATATGACCTGAGAGAACAAGTCATGAGAGGCGATTTGGCGCGTGAACATCTGATCCGTGCTAATACGCGTCTGGTCGTCAGTGTTGCCAAGAAATACGTGGGCCAAGGCGTGCCGTTTCTGGATCTGATTCAGGAAGGGAACCTGGGTCTGATGCGGGCTGTGGACAAGTTCGATCACGAACGTGGATACAAATTGAGTACCTATGCGACGTGGTGGATACGCCAGGCGATTACTCGTGCTCTGGCCGATCAGGGACGCACCATTCGCCTGCCCGTGCACATGGGTGACCGTTTGCGGAAGATCTACCGCACGGCGCGCGAGTTGGAGCAAGAATGGGGCCGTCCTCCGACACCGGAAGAGATCGCTGATGCGATGGACCTGGATCCTCGTAAGGTACGCTGGATGTTGCGTGTGTCACCTCACCCGCTCTCCCTGGAAAAACCGGTGGGAGAGGAAGAAGACGAGGAGTTGGGCAGCTTCGTCGAAGATGAGGGCACGTTGGAGCCGGCGGAGGCGACCCACCAACACCTGCTGCACGAGGGCATCGAGGAGGTCCTTTCGACGCTCACCCCTCGTGAGGCGCGGATTCTGCGGCTGCGCTACGGGTTGCAGAATGGGCGTAGTTATACGCTGGAGGAAGTCGGGCGGAAATTCGGCCTGACGCGCGAGCGGATCCGCCAGATCGAAAGCAAAGCCTTGCGACGTTTGCGGCATCCAAGCCGGAGCAGGCAGTTGAAGGACTATATGAGCTAGTTGGGTCACCGAGTTCGATGGCGCTGGAAGCGCGTACAGGAGTACCCTGTGCGCGCTTTTTCATAGTGAACGGAAAAAGGGAGGAATGCAGACCATGAAAGTGACCGTGTGTGAGTTGAATGAGGA
>CAZPTF010000326.1:0-2781 GCA_964589015.1 uncultured Anaerolineae bacterium | reverse complement strand
CGGAGGCTGGACGAAGGTTTCGTGTGGGATCGGCAATTGGGATACCGTCCAGCACACCTGAAGCACTACGTGCCTGATGTGGACGGTTGGTGGGAGGCCTCGTGGTTTCAGCCAGCCGAGGCGGATTTCAGTCCGGTCGATGTGGGAACTGCGCTGGTTGGTTTTCAAATTTGCACGGAGATCTGGGCGATGGGGCGCGCGCAGAGCTACGGCAAGCGGGGGGTTCATCTGATCGTGACGCCACGGGCGACGGAAACAGCCAGTCTCGATAAGTTTCTGGCCGGCGGGCGGGTCGCGGCGCTGGTTTCGGGGTGTTTTGTGCTGTCATCGAATCGGGTTGGCAACACCGCAGGAAAAGCAACGTTTGGCGGGCAGGGCTGGGTGATCGGTCCCGATGGCGATGTCCTCGCCTTGACGTCTGCGGAGCACCCTTTTGTCACGGTTGCTATCGATCTCGCTGCGGCTGATCGAGCGAAGAGCACGTACCCGCGAGACGTGCTGGAGTGACATTGCCAATGATGGTAGCGTGGCCTACTGGCATTCCATTGGAATGCACGCGAACCGCTCTATAGGCATATTTTGCTTGTCTGAGAATATGGGGTATAATGGAGGTAATTGTCAGGTAGTTTTTCTTGCGCGGAAGTGAGGCGAAGTCAGGTGGTAACCGTTTTGAGGAGGCAATCGACGTGAAGGCGCTAGTGTACGTGATTCTGGGCGTGATGGTGTTGCTCCTGGTTGCCAGCTTCTTCTTGCCGAGCTGCGGCCCGGATATATCGAACAGTAATGTGATGGTAATCTCCAATGTGTCAGCAACTGCGCCTGCATCTCAGTACAATGTGACAGTCGTGAGCGCCCTGGACGGCGCTGCACCACAGGTGGTTGGGCAAAGCGTGCCCGGCACACTTGTTCCGCAGGATCTCACGATGCAGCTTCAGAGTATGCAGCAGCGCGCGACGGAAGATTGGAATTCGCGGGCAACCGCGCAAGCGGGGACTCAGGTGCTCGAGGCTGCGGCAGCGCGCGTGACCGACGATTTTGTCCAGGCCTATCGCGCCGTCGAGAGCCAAACCCTGCAGGCTTTGCTGGCGGAGGAGCCCACGGATGGTGCAACTCCGCTAGCGGCGCAGGCATTGGCTACCCAAACACGGTCAGCTGAGAACAATCTGGCGCTGGCTGCAGCCAGAACCGTGGAGGCCCAGGCGGTAGAGACCGCAGTGGCCTATGGCCCGACTGCCACCGTTTACATGGCCCAGGTTTCGACGGTGCAGGCCCAAATGGTGGTCACCGTACAGGCTGCGAAGGCCGACTTGGCCAAAATCGAGGCGCAGATTTCCAAAGCGGAGAGTTCATTGACGGAAATGAAAGCGATGGGGCTGTCGACAGATGACGCGCTGATCTCATTGAAGTCGCTTCAAGCACAGGCCGAGCAGAAGGTGAAAGCCCTCGAAAGTCAACAGTCGCAGCTCAAGGCGCAGGGTGGAATGTCTCCTGGCTGGTACGGGCCGGGCTCTTATGGCTCGATGGGCAGCATGACGTATGTCGTTCAACTCGGCGACACGTTGTACAGCATTGCGCAGCGCTTTGGCGTATCGGTAGAGGAGCTGGCGATGGCGAATGGGGTGTCTCCGTATCAGAATCTCCGTGTGGGACAGGCCCTGGTGATTCCATTCCATTATCCCGGCTCCGGGACCGCGCCTGGTTCTGTGCCCGGTTCTGTGCCCGGTCCGGATGCGACCTATATGTATGTGGTGCAGCCGGGCGATACGATGTTTAGCATCGCACGACGCTTCGGCGTGCCGCTGAGCGAGTTAGCGATGATGAACGGCATCATCGACCTGAATCGCATCTGGGTTGGGCAGAATCTGATGATTCCATCCACAGCGCCTGCACAGTATCCGCAATTCCCGCCGCAACCGGTGCCGACATATCAGCCTCCGTATTCACCCCAGCCGGTGCCGACCTACTTCCCACCGTATCTACCACAGCTGACGTTGACGCCGGCGCCAGGCGGCAACGATGTGTACTTCAGCGGCGATGGGAAGTTCAGCGTGCAGTACCCGAGGTCCTGGCAGTGGGGTACGGACGTGCCCGGAGGCTTCATGATGTTTTGGGCACGACAGGGCACAAGCCCGTCGTTGCCCGGATTCGCCGTGTTCTCGAAACGTTCGAGTGTCTGGCGGTCAGCCAAAGACGTGTTGGACAGCTACAAGAATGATTTGACCGCATATAATTTGATGGGCTCCATCTGGGGGAGCGTCAGCTTCACCTGGGATGGTGGTGCGCGACCATACGCGCTGGGAAGCCAGTTAGCGATGGGTGAGTTTGGCTACGCAGGCTCGAATCGCGTGCTGGTGCGCGCAACATCCCGCGACGATGGAACCCGCGAGTATCTCGCTCTGACGTGGGCGCCGTCGAACCAGTGGGAAGCCAACCAGAGCGTGCTAGAGAGTCTGCTCAATACATTGGCGTTTACGGATTAGCCGTTCTGTCGGGCTGATTGGACCGCGCCGTGTCCGGCGACGAAGGAGCAATCCGCTGTACGGAAGAAGGGTGAAGCCGGGTACGCTCTGGCTTGACCCTTCATTGTTTGCGGCGACCGGGGGGAGGGTATGGTGCTTGAGGGGTTTGAAGAAGGTCGCTGAGGATTGACTTGTCACATTGAGGGTGTGCCCCGGAGAATCAGTCACCTTGAAAGCGATTCAATGCTCGTCCGAAATCCTGGACGCACCCGAAGGTGTTGACCGTCTTCGGCGCATCAGGTATAATCGGACGCTATGAGAA
>CAZPTF010000325.1:0-4772 GCA_964589015.1 uncultured Anaerolineae bacterium | reverse complement strand
TGCTTGCCAGGTCCAGGACCTTGGGACCGCTTGAATCCCTTTTGCCGTGACCAATGCGCTGGAGCGCACGCTCTCCGGAGCAGACTGTGCCAATCTACTGCGGTGCAGACCAGCACATGGTCCGCCCAGGCACAGCAGTCCTGGACGACGACGGTAGCGTCGGAGATTGGCCCAGTCGTAGGCGTGAAATCTGACTGGGCCAATCTCCGCACCGGCCACGCGCGGGCCTGACGGCCCGTACCCATGAGCCCCCGCGCAAACGGAACGCATCCAAAATTGGCCCAGTCTTGACCGGCACGCAGATATTCGTGTGAACCTGGCAGATCATACTGCAAACGCGACCTGCTTGCCAGGTCCAGAACCTTGGGACCAACTGAATCCCCGTTGCCGCAACCCATCCGCTGGAGCGGCTATTCTTCTGCAAAAGCATGACACAGCGCCAAGGTGGGCACAGAGCACGGCAACCACCGGTCGCCAGTCTGGTCACCTGGCGCACACGCTCTGAATGGGCGCCCGCGACTACGCCCATTTGGGCATCACCGCAACCCATGATAGAATAAGCGCAATATCCCACTGGCTGGAACATCCAGAAGGACTGAACGACATGTCGCACGAACACCCGAGATTGCGACCGGTGCAGACGCACTTCGTGGAACACGATGGCCGGGCGGCCATCATGCTGCGCGACCCGCTGCAACTGACCGGCGACGCGCTGCTGATCCCGCACGAGCTGGGACCGCTGCTGGCGCTGTGCGATGGCACGCGCGACGTCAGCGCATTACGTGCGGCACTGATCGTTCACGCCGGCATCAATCTACCAGCGAACGTGCTCGAACAAATTCTCGACAAGCTGGATGAGAACTACCTGCTGGAGAACGAGCGCTCCGCCGCTGCCAAGACAGAGGCCATCGTCCGCTACCGCGCCGCACCGAGCCGCGCTCTGGTGTCGGCCGGCAGCAGCTATCCGGAGGATCCGGACGAGGCCCGTGCGCTGCTGGACGGCTTCATCGACGCGCAGGGCGAGGACATCGTCGCGCTCGGTGGCGAAGTCCGCGGCGTGGTGTGCCCGCACATCGACTACCAGCGTGGGGGCGCCATTTACGCGCGGACGTGGCAGGCGGTGGCCGAGGCCGCACGAAGCGCCGAATGCGTCATTCTGCTCGGTACCGACCACATGGGCAGTGAGGGACAGATCACGCCGACGCGGCAGAACTACGCCACGCCGTGGGGTGTCTTCCCGACCGAGCAGGCCGTCGTCGACGCACTGGCGCAGGTGATCGGCGAGGAAGCCGCGTTCGCGGAGGAGCTGCACCACATCGGCGAGCATTCGATCGAGCTGGCGCTGGTGTGGCTGCATTACATCCGCGGCGGGAAGCCGTGCAAGCTCGTGCCGATCCTGTGCGGCAGCTTCGATACGTTCACGCAGGGGCTGCTCGATCCCGCCGGCAACGCGACGTTCGCCGCAGTCCTCGACGTGCTGCGCAAGGCAGCGACCACGCCCAACACGCTAGTCGTCGCGGCAGCGGATCTGGCGCACGTCGGGCCGGCGTTCGGCGACATGCTCCCCTACGACTACGTCGCACAGCTGCGCCTCGAGCGTGCGGATGAGAGCCTGCTGGAGCGGATGGAGCAAGGCGACGCCGAAGGGTTCTTCGCCGCGATCCGCGCCGTCGAGAACAAGTACAAAGTGTGCGGCCTGCCGCCGATCTACCTGGCGATGCGGCTGCTCGGCATGCACAGCGGGCGGCGGTTGGCCTACCAGCAATGTCCCGCAGACGAGCGCGACGCCTCGTGGGTCTCGATCTGCGGGATGGCACTCGTGTGAGCTCCCCGTCCCGGCCGGGCCAGGTTGTGTGGCGTTCGTTGTGTGTCACCCTGAGCCACAGGCGAAGGGTCTCAGGCGGAGCACGTCGAGATGCTCCACTTCGTTCAGAACGACACAGGCGCAAACGCGGTGCCCCTGCCATCCTGATGTTTCCCCCGCTGGACAATCGCCGGGAATTATGGTAAAATATCGCTAGAACTAACGTTCTAACTCGGCACGCTACAGAAAGTGTGTATCGGAAGGAGAGATTACAGCCACTATGCGCGAAATTACTGTCGCTGCGGTACAAATGCACCCGCAGCTCAACGAGATCGAGGCCAACCTGGTCCGCATGGGAGACTTCATCAAGGAGATTTGCCAGAAGGAGCCGGTCGATCTCATCGTGTTCCCCGAGCTGGTGACGACCGGCTACGAATGCGGCGTGCGCTTCACCAACCTGGCGGAACGGATCCCGGGGCACAGCACCAACGTGATCGCCGAGCTGGCGCGCGAGTTCAACACGCACGTCGTGTTCGGAATGGTGGGCAAGGAGAAGGTCGAGAGCATCGTCTACAACACGGCGGTCATCGTCGGGCCGGACGGCGAGATGCTGGCCGAGTACCGCAAGGTCCACCCCAAGGGCGAAGAACGGCTGGCGTTCCGGCCCGGTTACCGCTACGTCGTCGCCGAGACCGATTTTGGGTTGGTCGGGCTGCTGCTCGGCTGGGACCTGGCGTTCCCGGAAGTGGCGCGTAGCCTGGCACTGGATGGCGCCGAGCTGCTGTGCGTGGCGGCGAATTGGGAGAATCCCAACGCCGAGGAATGGACGACGTATAACCTGGCGCGCGCCAGGGAGAATTCGATCTTCATGGTTTCGGCCAATCGCATCGGCGAGGAGTATACCTACACCTTTTGCGGTCATAGTATGGTCGTCGGACCGCGTGGCGGGGTCCACGCCGTCGTCGAAGATGATCAAACCGAAGGGTACTGTCTGGTCAAGATCGACCTGGACGAGGTGCGCAAGACCCGCGAGGAATCACAGCTCTTCCAATGCCGCCAGCCGCAGTCCTACCGGACGGTTGTCCGGAAATACTAGGCGGGCGGAGAACGACACGGCCGGCGAGGGGAAACATGGGCAAACGGCAGTCGCGCAAATCGAACTACCCGCTCGACACCTGGGTCGCATTCCTGCTCTACGCCGGTGTAGCCGCGGCGACGTTCACCATCGACGCCGAATCGCGCCAGGTGGTGTTGTGGTGCGTCTTGCTCGTGCTGAGCCTGGTCTACGGGCAGGCACTGCGCGGGGAGCCGGCGCACCCGCCAGCCGATCTGGGGCGCGGCGCCGCCGCCGGGCTGATTCTGGCGCTGCCGATCCTGCTGTTGCTGCAACCCGAGCTGACCGCGATCATCGCGCGGCTGCTGCCCGGCCAGAGCGATGCCGCCGCCTTCCAGGGCCTGGTGCTGATCGCGCCGCTGGCGGAGGAACTGTTCTTCCGCGGATTGCTGCAGAAGCAGCACGGGCTGGTCGCCGGCGCGTTGCTATACGGCGTGTACCTGCTGCTGTTCTTCCTGCCGGGGGTGGTCGATTTCGCGCTGGTCGGGCTGGCAGTGTGCCTGGCCGGTGCGTTGTTCGGCTTCATCTACGGGTACGTCAACGAGCGCTACGGTCTCGGCGCGGCGATCGCCTGCCACGCGACGGTCAACCTGATCGTGTTTTTCATGCCGCTCGTCGTGCCGGATATCGCGCGCTGGCTGAAAGCGATTTGACTAATGCCACGATCTGTGGTATATTAGCGACACAGTCGAATATGGAGGCGTGGTGTAGTGGCCTAACACGTCGGCCTGTCAAGCCGAAGATCGCGGGTTCGAATCCCGTCGCTTCCGCTGTAAGTAACATTCTTCGTTGACCTTGCATAGTCGTGCAAGGTCTCTTTCTTTGTCCTGACCATCGAAGAACAGCCGAAAAGCAGGCTTCGGGACAAGCCCCACGATCGTAGCCCGTTCCAGGTCCACATAGACCGCATCGAAGATGAGCCGGAGAATGTCACGCATTTCCGCAACCGTCGCTTTCTCCCAGGCCGGCGCCAGCGTTTCGAGAAGCTGACCGGCATCCAGAACGGTCTTGATCTCCGGGTTCTCCAGGTATGAGAGCCGCTATTGTTATCTGCGCCGTTCCCGCTCATATTCTGCGCCGGTCGTGCCGGCATCGACACAATTCTTGTAGATTGCCAGAGAGTTCGAAATATGGAGGACAACTTGCCCGTTCCGGAACCACAATCCTGCGCTGAATACGTCTCTGTTCCGCTCTAAACGAGTGCCGAATTGTCGCTGGTGCCGAGAGTGCAGTCGCGTACCGACGCCGTCCAGAAGACAATGGCGGCTCGCTCCGGCGCGCAGCCACGTAAGCATGTGGTGAGCTCCAGCCGTCCTCGAATAACACTCGAATACTCGGATGGGTTTGCAGATACCCTAACTGACGCTGATTCGCCACGGTGCGCGCTTTCGACGCGGCTCCAATCCGACTCGGTTGGAGGCGGCGAAGCGCGGCGGAACGCAATTCGAGTATTCGAGTCGGATTCGTGGACGGCGTGCGTCCCGCCGCGCCGGAGCGACCGCCGTTGGCCGGGACAAACCAAGATTCCGTGTCCAGTCCTAGCGCAGCGTGCAGAAGCCACTTAGTGCCTTCTGGGCGGCCCCTCATCGTGAGCGTCACCTTTTCTCCCGCTTCGTTCGTGTGCTATAATGCGGGCAGAATTGCGTTCATGTCCAGGTATGTCAAGGAGGGTTGCAGATGAAACTGAAAGTCATCATGCATGATGCTGATGAAGGTGGGTACTGGGCGGAAGTTCCAGCCATCCCAGGCTGCGCCACTCAGGGCGACACGATGGTAGAACTACTTCAGAACATCTACGAAGCCGTCGAAGGATGCCTGTCGGTTGACATCGACGAGACGGCGGTCACCCCTGCT
>CAZPTF010000324.1:0-4781 GCA_964589015.1 uncultured Anaerolineae bacterium | reverse complement strand
CGGCACGGAGCACGGCAATGCGCGTCCCCATCGTCATGGCCTCGACCTGGTCGTGTGTCACGTATACAAACGTCGTCTCGAGCTTCTGATGAAGTTTCGAGATCATGGTCCGTGCTTCGACGCGCAGCTTCGCGTCCAGATTGGAGAGCGGCTCATCCATCAGAAAAACCTGCGGTTCACGCACGATTGCCCGCCCCACGGCCACACGCTGTCGTTGCCCACCGGACAGCTCTCGCGGCTTGCGATTCAGCAAGTGTTCGATTCCCAGAGCTTCCGCCGCATGCTGCACGCGGCGCTTGATCTCAGCCGTCGGGGTTTTACGCAACGTGAGTCCAAAAGCCATGTTCTCATACACGGACATGTGCGGGTAGAGCGCATAACTCTGGAAAACCATGGCGATGTCCCGGTCTTTCGGAGGAACATCGTTCACGACACGATCACCGATCAGAATCCGTCCATCGGAAATTTCCTCCAGGCCAGCCAGACAATACAGCGCTGTCGATTTGCCGCAACCGGAAGGACCGACCAACACCAGAAATTCCTTGTCTGCTATCTGAATGTCCAGATCATTGACGGCCACGACATCGCCGAACCGTTTGGTAACGTGATCGTAGGTTACGCTTGCCATTGAACGCTCCTCTCTTCGTACAAGACGACACGACTATGATTCCAGTTCGTTCCCTTCGCCCACTGGTCATGTTGGTGCAGGTCACCCGCCCGCCGTCAACTCGATCAGCACGCTTTCATGCGGGCGGAGAAGCAGCGCGGACAAATCGACATGGCCTCGCTCATCCGGATACGTGGAGAGCATTACCGTGCCGCCGCCCAGATAACTCAATGCGAGCTCCCGTTCGTCCGCGCAGAAGTTCAATGCAACCAGCAATCGTTGGTCGCCTTCTTCACGCAAGTAGACGAAACAGTCAGCAGGCACACCATCCACTGGACGATACTGGCCGATATGCAGGGCCGGCATATCGCGACGCAATTGGATGAGCCGGCGGTACAGGGTCAGCATCGAAGAAACATCATCCTTCTCTGCAGCGACATTTACCGTCGCAAAATCAGGAGCAAGCGGCAGCCAGGGCACCACACCTTCCGCCGTGAAACCGGCATTGGGGCTACCATCCCACTGCATGGGAGTTCTTTCCGGGTCACGTCCCGCTCCGATGCCCTTGACCTGCAATCCCCACGGATCCTGCACTTGCTCCGGGGGGATTGCAACATCGGCCATGCCGATTTCCTCACCGTAATACACCGTCGGAGTACCACGTAACGTAAGTAATAGCATAGCGGCAGTCCGTGCTTGCGCCATCCCACCGTAACGTGTCGCGATGCGGTGATCGTCGTGACAGCCCAGCACGTAATTGGGCCACGCGCCCAAGGGCAGCACCGCCTCATATTCATCCACTACGCGCCGGAAGGATGCGGCATCCCAATCAAGATAGATCAGCGCGAAATTGAAGGGAACGTGCAGTTCGTCACGGTCACCGTAGAACGCCACCAAATCCGCCCAATTGAATAGATGCGTCTCACCAATCAGGACCCTGTCGCCGTAGCTGTCGAACAGGCGACGGAACGCACGGAGCACCTCGTGCGCTTCCGGCTGGAGTTGGTCGTAAATGTGATATTGGCTATCGTATTCGCCAAGATTCTTTCCGTGCCCGTGGCCATCGGTCCGCGGCGGATTGTCGCGCAATTGCAGGTCCTTGAAAATCTTGAAAATCACGTCGATGCGGACGCCATCCACACCCTTATCGAGCCAGAAACGCAACACATCGAGCATGGCCTGCTGGACTTCAGGATTGCGCCAGTTCAGATCAGGCTGCTCCTTCAAGAAAGAATGAAGATAGTACTGCTCCGTCGTCCCGTCCCATTCCCACGCAATTCCGCCAAACACGCTCAGCCAATTGTTGGGTGGCCCGCCATCCGGTTTTGGGTCACGCCACACATACCAGTCTCTTTTGGGATTGTCACGAGAGGATTTCGATTCCTGGAACCACGGGTGTTGGTCGGACGAATGGTTGGGCACGAAATCCAGAATCACTTTGAGATCGAGGCTGTGCGCTGTACCCAGGAGCCGCTCGAAATCCTCCATCGTCCCAAACATGGGATGGATGCCAACGTAATCGGATACATCGTAGCCGAAATCGGCCATCGGTGAGGGATAGATGGGCGAAATCCAGATCGCATCCATTCCCAGCCACTTGACGTACTCCAACTTCTCGATGATCCCGTGCAAATCGCCAATCCCATCGCCATTGGAGTCTTTGAAACTGCGTGGGTAGATCTGGTAAATGATCCCTTTCTGCCACCAGGGAATCTTACGTTCTGCCATGCTGGTCTGTGCACTCCTTTCCCGTCAGAAGATATCGCTTGTGGTCAGGCGATCACCGCAGCTCGACCACTCACCAGATGATGCCTGAACACGTACAGGCGGCGTGCATCTGAATCCAATTCATCCTTTCACCGCGCCCGCGGTCAGACCCGCCACAATCTTCTGCTGGAAGATGAACACAAGGATGACCAGCGGGATTGTGACGATCACAGCGGCAGCCATGATTTCGCCGAATGGCTCCTGGTGAGAAACCTGGCCAGTGAACAGCGCAATCGCCACCGGAACGGTTCGAGACGATGGGTCGATGGTAGTGAACGTCAGGGCGAACAGGTATTCGTTCCAGGCTGCGATAAAGGCCAATAGACCGGTTGTCACCAGAGCGGGTAAGGTCAGAGGCAACAGAATTCGATAGAAAGTCTGGAAAGGGGTTGCCCCGTCAACCTGGGCCGAGCGCATAATCTCCATCGGCAGATCCTTGAAGAAACTGGTCAGCACCCATACGGTAAACGGCAGGGTGAAAATCATGTACGACAGAATCATCGCGAGAATGGGGTGAACATGGAATTTTGTGATCACCGCATATAGCCCGGAAAGCACCGCAATGGAAGGGAACATGGTCATTGCCAGAATGAGATAGAGCGACAGCGTTTTGCCGCGAAAGCGGAGCTTGCCCAGGGCGAACGCTCCGAAAGAGCCAATGACCAGCGCCAGTAAGGTGGTACATGTGGCCACGATCACGCTGTTGAGCAGCCCGCGCATGAAATTGACGTTGTGGAAGACAGCGCGGTAGTTCTGAAGTGTCGGATTATCGGGCACAAACGTCGCCGGTGTTCTCTGGAGTTCGGATTCCGTTTTGAACGATGAATTGAGCGCCCAATAAAACGGGAACACCAGATAGACAAAAATCAAGATGATTAAAAGCCAGAACAGAACCCGGCCAACCGTATACTGCAAGCCTTTGTTCATTCTGTCTCCACCCCCAACATTCTGATGTACAATAGCGCGAATACGAAGATCAGCAAGAAAATAAACACGCTTGCAGCCGATGAAATTCCAGCATTTTGATACTGGATCAACTGATCCTGGGCGAAGCTGGCCATTGAGTAGCGGGTACGGCTCAGCATGACTTGAAAGACGTCAAAAACGCGCAGCGCATCCAGCGTTCTGAAAACAAGCGCCACGGCGATAGCCGGTCGCAACAGGGGCAATGTGATGGCGAAGAATTGCCGTACCTTATTAGCACCATCCACCGCAGCCGCCTTGTACAGATCGTTCGGGATGAGCTGCAGCCCGGCAAGGAGGAGCAATGCCATGAACGGTGTCGTCTTCCAGACATCAACAGCGATGATCGCCGGTAACTGATACTCGGACATGCGCAGGAATGCGATCTGCCCGTCTCCAATGCCGACGATCTGGAGAACCACATTGACCAGACCGGTGCGCGTGGGTCCTAACATCCATTGCCACATCCGCGCTGAAACCACGGTAATGATTGCCCAGGGTACAAGCATCGACGCGCGCATAAACCCGCGTCCCCTGAAGTTGCTGTTGACCACCAGGGCGATAATCAATCCAAGCAAAGTTTCCAGGACGACAGAGACAACGGTAAAGATGAGTGTATCAACAATGGCCCGAATAAAATCACGCTCGGTAGCACCGATCACATAGCGCTTCCCCAAGAGGCTGAATTGAGAAACCTCGCGAAAGCGCTGCGGTTCCCGTGGAAGCACGGTGATGGCACGCTCGTAGACCGGCTCACCGCTCTTATCATCTATGGCCTGTTGGCCGGTCGTTTCATCGATCACCGGCGGCAATTCTTTGATCGTCACACTGAGCAATTGAGCGTAGTTGCTGAGCCCGACGAACTCCACGGGTTGATTGCTGGCGAAGATCTTGTTCGTAAGGCTGTCTTTGAATACCGTAAACAGCGGGTAGATGGCGATGACAACAATTACAAAGAAAGAAGGGAGAAGCATCAGGAGTGCCAGTCTTTCCTCTTTCTTGGCAACTTCGGACATGCCGCGCTTCTTTGCTCTGGCCATGAGCCAAGAACTCCTTTCTTAGCTGTAGGGTTGGGTCGGATGAGTCCAACCCATCCGACCCCTGAACACGCAAACGAGTGTCGTGTCTACTCCTTTACTCCATCGTGGGGGCACCGGTTTCAAAACCGGTAATCCCTGCGAGATCGAGTTCCAGCTCCTCTAATGCCGTCTGCCCATCGTTATCGCCAGTCAACACGGAATGCACTGCCTGGAAGAACGCGGTTGACACTTCGTTGTACTTGGGTGCCGTCGCAGTTGAAGGTCGGGCAACAGCACCAGTGAACACGTCGTACAACTTGCACATGAACGGGCTGGCATCGCACACCTCTGCATCGTTGTACAGGAACATGATGGTGGGATTGAAACTTCCTTCGATGGCCCGCGTCTTCTGCTCACCCGCGGAG
>CAZPTF010000323.1:0-4787 GCA_964589015.1 uncultured Anaerolineae bacterium | reverse complement strand
AGATGACTTGACAGCGCCACTGGCGGTTGGTATACTGCCTCTGCTTGAAATCAATTGCGTGGGGGAGTTATGAGGATTTCGCAGCGAATGATACTGACCTTGCTGTTTGGGACCTTCTTTGCCAGTTTTTTGTGCGCAGGGGTGGCCTTGCTGTGGGGACATATGCTGATGTTGCGGAGACAACCACAGGTGGTATCCAACGTGGTGGTAACACCAACATCTGAATCGCTGAGCGATGCTGCCGATGCATTGGACGCGCTCACCGCACGTTGGACCGACGCGGACCGCCGCTCGCTGCTTCAGCCTGGTGACGAGACGATCGGCGGGAAGCCGGCCGGGATGGCGCAGGCCGAGGCCTCCGGCGATGCGGGGCCGCTCTACGTGTGCGATCTGCACGACCATTACCTGGATCACAACGAGTACTGTCGTGTGTTCAGCAATCCCGGCGAATGGTGTGTCCGTTTTGGTCCTCATCCGGAGAATAAGGACTGGAACGACCTGATCTACGACTACGATGTGCTCAATTTCGCGGCGACTCTGCAGGGCATCGTGAACAAGGAAGGGCCACGGTTATATTTCATCCACGATGGGGAACACGTGAACGGGGGTAGCATCGACCGGTTCTGGTTGGAGCGTTTTCGTGATCCGGATAAGCCGTATGGCTGGTTGGCGGGCCGTGAAGTAATCGAGATCAACGGAGTGGATGGTCTGCTCGACACTTTTGCCGATCAAGTTGCGGGTGCGGTGGTATGGGATACCGACGTGCCGGCTACACTCAATGTCGCGACCACCATTGCGGGTGTCGAAGACCTCGTGGTCGTGCGGGACGGTAGTGATCTCCAGGAACAGATCACCGCGCGCATTCCGGTGCAGCAATCTCTCGTCGACAAGTTTGTCGAAGGGGCAGTTACCATTCCCAATTCCACCACCCCTTCTACCGGCTCGACCAAGAACGATGCGTATGTGTGGGCCAAGGAGCAGTATCTCGACACCGGCAAAGCCGACCCGACGTTACTCGCCTATTTCGAGGATGGGTGGCCCGTGATACTTTACCAGCGAGAACAAATGACGCGCAAGGGTACCTATTCCTTCGAGCGGGATTATGCAGTGCAGAACCGCGCCTTCGTGTTCGATCTATCGCCCTTTGCCACCGAGGCGGGTTCGTCACAGCCCGAGATGCCGATCGACGACCCGAACCAGCCGCCCGGAGCCGACCTGAGTACCTTCAAGGCTATCCTGGAATCGGCGCGCAGCGGCGCAGGCAAGCGGATGATTCGCGTGTGGGGATTCGTCCCCTGGTATCAGAAGTACACGCAGGCCTACGAAGCTGGCGGGACGCACACCGACGTCGAGAGCGAATGGGAAAGCTCGTGGATGTTCTCGTCTTACGGTGCCTACCAGGAGGGTGGCGGCGGTGATGTGAACGGCATCGCCCTCGCCAACATGTCCTTCCACATGCACGCCCCGTTCCCGGAACGTGTGCCGCAGAATCCGCCACCTACCCGCGAACAGCTCGTCACACGCGGCTATCTGACGCCGGATGGCCAGGTCGTCGCGAAAACCTACATCATGTACTATGCGGGCGACTACGACTTGGCGCACAACGTCTACGGGCGTACTCACGAGATAGACAGCTCGCTGCATGCGCAGACCGGACAGGACATCCCCCTGGCCTGGCCACTGAACCCTGCGCTGGTCAACGTGATGCCGGGCATTTTCAACTACTTCGTCACTGAGCGGTCAGACAAGGACTTTTTCGTCGGGCCGAACAGTGGGGCGGGCTACCTGAATCCGGGGGCCGTGCCGGACACGCTGATTCCTGCGTGGGTGGCACACTCCCTGCAGGCGTACCGGCGGTTGGGTTACACGATTCAAGGCTGGACGCTCAACGGAAAAGGTGGACTGCTGGCTCCTAAGAAAGCCGCCATGTTCCTGGACATGGGTGGAAACGGTGTGTGCTTCTACCCGTCCGATCTCCAGGGGAGCTGGCCGCGGATGGAGCGGGACATTCCGGTGGTGGCGATGGCTATCCCAGGTATCCCCTGGACGACCGATGAGGCTGTCCCTTTCCTGCACAATGCCCACGATGCGTACCAGGAGCAGCATGGCGCGGAACCCGCGTTCCTCGTTGGACGGCTGACGTGCTGCTCGCGGAGCGAATATTGGGATCTGACCCAGCGGGCGAAGGCTGAAAAGCCGGAGGCGCAGTACGAGGTGGTCGACCCGTACACGTTCTTCTATCTGCTTAAAGTGTTCATGGGCGGCGAGATCGAATACCGTGCGACCTATCTGAGCGACACGATGCCCGGCACCGTATCGCCGGGGCAAACCATCGCTTTCGATGTGACGATCCGCAACGATGGCTGGGATACGTGGCCCGAAGGAGCAGGGTATCAGCTTGGCGTCGATATCCGGCCGGGCGCAATCCTGCCGCGCATGTTGCTGCAGGACCCCAACGCCTATCCGGTGCGGGCGGCCCTGTCGAAGTCTGTTCCGCCGGGCGGGACGGTGACCGTACCGCTGAGTCTGGTCGTGTCGGCGGAACCGGGCTACTACACCGTCCAATTCGACGTGATCGCACCCGACATCGGCACCTTCGAGAGCCATAATGATCTTCCTTGGCAGAAGGTGCTGAACATTGCAGGAGGCTGACGAATGGGGCGTAGGCTGAGATGAGCGAGCGTGCTTTCCCTTCACAGCCCGCAACTGCCAGTGACATCGCTTGCTGTGTGATGTCCGCTGTGGACGTATTCTTCGATCTTCGTGAAGAGGAAATCGAACGGATAAACCGGGTCATGAGCTTGCGGGAAGTGAGCAAGGGGCGGATCATATACATGCCCAATGATGCCGGCGAGAACCTGTATATCCTCAAGCAGGGACGCGTCCAGCTCTACCGGCTTTCGACTGATGGACGTAAGCTCGTATTGACGATATTGGGGCCGGGTGGATTGTTCGGCGAGATGTCCATGGTTGGCGATGGAGAATACCAGACGTTTGCCGAGGCGGTGGATGACAGTGTCGTGTGCGTCTTGGGACGAGCGGAGATGGAGTGGCTGATTATGGAGTGTCCGCAGATCGCCCTGCGCCTGGTCAACGTCATCGGGCAGCGGCTTGCGGAAACCGAATCACGGCTCAAGGATATCGCTTTTAAGAGTGTGCCCGCGCGCATCGCCACGCTCTTGTTACGCTTGGCGGGGGAAGGTCGAATGGAAATCCACGGTTACACGCACCAGGAGATATCCGAAATCGTGGGCACATACCGCGAGACGACGACGCAGACGCTGAACGATTTCCGCGCGCAGGGCCTGATCGCCATCAGCCGCAAGCACATCGAAATCCTGGACGAAGAAGGGTTGAGCCGAATAGCAGAGAACTGACGTCAATTGGCTTGCCGTCTTGTCCTCGCGCCAGAACCACACTGGATCAGGCGTTGATGCTCCGTCTTCACGCACTGAACATTGCTATGGACCATGCTCTGCAGCAAGACAATTGAGCTCTGCTTGGCGGCACCACAACCGAAGACAAATGCCCGAAGGAACCGCTTGTCGCGCAATTCTGCAGGGCCGGCTACAGCGTTGCCCGGATCAATTTTACCCAGGTGTTGCGATTCCCATGCCAATTCGCCAGCTTCTCGACGATCAACTGGTCGATCCCCATACTCCGCCCGCAGCCGGTCGTCATAATGATGATGTGGATCAGTAGCAGCAGCCCATAAGGCCACAACGCATCCCCGGCGGGCGCGATGGTTTCCCACAGGTAATAGCCTGTGAGCACAATACCCAGAAACGCCCCGAGTTTAGTGAGCAGCCCGATCGAGAGAAGCACGCCAGCCAGTAGACACATGAACCAGATCAACGACAGGCGCGGGCTGGATTGTAGTTGTGTAAACCAGAAGACGCCCATGATGATGCGCAACGCTACCAAAGGAAGCGCCGGAACGCGTTTGCTGTATGCCTGTCGCCAGAACTCTTTGAGCCAATGGGATGCCATAATCGATGTTTTATACCACCGGATTTGCTTACGATCCGGGCCCTTTGCGCGTTATTCTATTCTGCGTACACTGCCGTCGGCCATGCCGACCAAGACGATGTCGGTGACGCCGGTGAAGATTCCATTCTCTACGACGCCGGGAATTCTGTTCATAGCGATTTCCATGGCTTGCGGATCCCCAATCGCGTCGAAACGCACGTCGACAATGAAATTGCCCTGGTCGCTGATCACCGGACCGTCCTTTTTCACTGCCCTGCGTACTTCAGGGCTGCCACCCAAGGCCCGTAACTGGCGTATCACAGGAGCAACCGCCATCGGAATGACCTCTACTGGCACTGGGAAGGTCTCGCCGAGATGTTGCACCAGCTTGGTTTCATCGACGACGACGATGAACAGCTCTGCCAGGTAATCGATGACCTTCTCGCGAGTGTGAGCTGCCCCGCCGCCTTTGATCAGATTCAGGTCCGGATCGACCTCATCCGCGCCATCGATCGCGATGTCGATGTGCTCCACATCGTCCAACGTACGGATGGGGATGCCCAGCTCGCGCGCCAGCATCGACGCCGAGAAGGAAGTCGGCACGCCGACGATGGATAATCCCTCCTCGCGCACGCGTCGTCCCAACTCGCGCGTTGCAAAAGCCGCCGTTGAGCCGGACCCAAGCCCGACGATTGCCCCGTCTTGTACCATGCTGGCGGCTTCAATTCCTACCCGTTGCTTGCTCAGTATTCTCGGATCGGTTTCTCCCATGATAGTCAGCCCTCCGTGCTATTCTCAATATACATAGGGCATTGTAA
>CAZPTF010000322.1:0-4876 GCA_964589015.1 uncultured Anaerolineae bacterium | reverse complement strand
GCCTGATTGCCGGAGGCATCGAGAGCATTCTCGATGCCTCGACATCTCTGCGTCCTGACACGCGTGTTCCGTACTGCCGGCCTGCTCTCACCGTGCCAGGCAATTGGAGAGATTGCCAATCTGTAGTACAATTCCCGTGGGCGAATTGGATAAGATTTTTATTCCCTCCATATATCCCCTAGAAATGAGTTGTCATGAGCAGAACCTATGTCGCATTGGATATCGAAACCACAGGACTCAACCCGGAGCGCGATGCGATCACCGAGATCGGGGCCGTCAAATTCCAGCAAGGGCACGTCATCGGCGAGTGGTCCAGTTTGATCAATCCGTTTCGACCGCTTCCCTACAAGATCCAGCAACTGACAGGCATTACACAGAGTGATGTGGACAATGCGCCACCGTTGCGCAAGGTGGCGCGCTCGTTGCAGGACTTCGTGCGTGACCTGCCCATCATCGGGCACAACGTCAGCTTCGACCTGGCCTTCCTCAACAACGCCGGCTTGTTCGTCGGCAACCCGCACATCGACACGTTCGAGCTGGCGAGCATTCTCATGCCGCACGCGAGCCGCTATAGCCTGTCGATGCTCTCGACGGAGCTGGGCATCGAGCTGGACAACGCCCATCGCGCGCTGGCGGACGCACGCGCGACGAAAGACCTGTTTCTCGCGCTGCTGGAACATGCTTACGAGATGGACCTGCGCACCGTCCAGGACATCAACCGGTTGGCCGGCAAGTCGAACTGGCAGCTCAAAACGGTGTTCCGGGATATCGAACGATCCCTGAGCCGCAATGCTTTTACCGGCAGCATTGGCCAGCAACTGCGTGAGAAGGGGTTGCTCGACGGAGCAGGGTCCACGATGTTGTTCTCATCCGGAGAGGAACGTCGGCCACTGCAACGAGTCGACACGCGCCAGGCTATCGATGTGGACGAGTTGTCCGCTATGGTAGCGGAAGGTGGCACCCTCGCCCAACACTTCCCCAACTACGAATACCGCCCACAGCAAGTGGATATGTTGCAGGCCGTCGCGAAGGGCTTCAACGAGAAGACCCACTACATGATCGAAGCGGGTACCGGAACGGGTAAATCGGTCGCATATCTGCTGCCGGCGATCTATTTCGCCGTCCGTAATGGCGAGCACGTCGTCGTCTCGACCAACACGATCAACTTGCAGGACCAATTGTATGGCAAGGACATCCCGGACCTGCAGCAGCTCCTGCCGTTCGAAGTCAAGGTCGCGCTGCTGAAGGGACGCAGCAACTATCTATGTTTGCGCCGGTTGAACTCATTCCGCAATCGCCCGGATCTGTCCACGGACGACGTCACGATGCTCGCGAAGGTGCTGGCGTGGCTGCCGACGACGGCCACGGGAGATCAGAGCGAGCTGTTCCTGCCGAACGCTCAGCAGCGGATGCGCTGGTCGCAGATCAATGCGAGCGCCGACAAGTGCAGCGCGGAGCAGTGTGAGTATCGCGCCAACGGGCGCTGCTTCTTCTATCAAGCACGTTACCGTGCCGAGTGTTCGCACGTGATCATCGTCAACCACGCGCTGCTGCTGTCCGACATCGCCGTGGAGAACCGGGCGCTGCCCGAGTACCGCTATCTAGTCATCGACGAGGCCCATCACCTCGAGGAAAACACGACGCGCCAACTCACCCTGCACCTGACCGGCGAGTTGATCGCCGAGCTGGTCGAAGAGCTCGGCGTGCGGCCGCACCAGCGCAAAGCGTTCGGGCTGATCGCCGAGGTCGGCGTGCGCGCGAAGACGGGCATCCCGAAATCCGTGGCCGCGGAGATCGAGACCCTGCTCGAGCGCCTCCGCGGCGAAGGCGAGGAGGTCCTGTCGTCTTCACAGGTGTTCTTCGAGGCACTGCGCGGCTATCTGGAGGAACACAGCGAGGACAATGAAAACCACTCGCCCTACGGGCAGAAGTTCCGCATCACGATGGCCGGGCGGATGCAGCCCAGTTGGTCGAGCGTCGAGGTGGACGCCGAGAACCTGTCGATCACGGCCAACCGGCTGTACCGGAGCCTGGAGCAACTGCGGAGCGGCCTGAACAGCGTACTGGACGACCGCGACGTCGCCGATCTCGAGGCGGTCGTCGAGGACGTCAAAGTCCAGGTGCGCCGCTGGAAAGATCTCGTGTCCATGCTCGTGGCGATGGTCAACGAACCACGCAACAACCTGATTTACTGGCTGGAGACGCCGCCCGGCGGTGGCGCCGTGTCGATGCACGCCGCCCCGCTGCACGTCGGCGAGCTGGTGCAGGAGCACCTGCTGAGCGCCAAGGACTGTGTCGTCATGACGTCGGCAACGCTCACTGCCGACAACCAGTTCGACTACATGCAGGAGCGGCTGGGCGCGTGGGACATGAAGACGGTCTCCGTGGGCTCGCCGTTCGACTACGAATCGTCCACACTCGTGTGGATCCCAACCGACATCCCCGAGCCACGCCAGCCGTACCACCAGAAGGCTGTAGAGGACACCTTGCGCGAGGTAAGTCTCGCCCTGGAGGGCAGGACGCTGGCGCTGTTCACCGCGTATACACAGTTGCGCGCGACCGCGCGGGCCATCATACCGGAGCTGGAGGCGCACGAGATCGTCGTCCTGGAGCAAGGGGACGGCACATCGCGCAACCAACTGCTCGAGAGCTTCAAGAAGACGTCGCGCGCTGTGCTGCTGGGGACGCGCAGCTTCTGGGAGGGCATCGACGTCACCGGGGATGCGCTGAGCTGCGTGTTCATCATGAAGCTGCCCTTCGCCGTCCCGTCCGACCCGATCATCGCCGCGCGCAGCGAGACATTCGAGGACCCCTTCCAGGAGTACTCCTTGCCAGATGCGATTCTGCGCTTCCGCCAGGGCTTTGGACGGCTGATCCGAAACAAGACCGATCGCGGCGTGGTGGTCATTCTCGACAACCGCGTGCTGAACAAGCCGTATGGCCAGGCCTTCCTGGATTCACTGCCCGCGTGCACGGTGCGCAGAGGGTCTTCGGCGAACCTGCCGGAAGTGGCCCGCCGCTGGGTCAACGGGAATTCGTAGTCTTACATCTTGATATGTTCTGAAGAACCGCGCATACCCGCCCAGAATTCGCGTGACTCACCGGCTGGCGCGCGCCTTCGCAATCAGCTCCTGCTTCAGATCCCAGAGCTTCTGGGTGAGCGACACATGATAGACGTGCGGGTGCACAAGCCGCTTCACGCCGAAGTCGAGCCGGTCGAGATCGGCGAGGCGACGCGTACGCATGTCCTCGATGGTGGGCAGGTCGTAGACCAGCTGTCCCTCACTGAGTACATCGACGTGCAGCGGCTCGATCTCCGACATGTCGCTGCGGCGCAGCGTGCGCTGCAACGTGGGGTCGAAGGGATGGCGCAGCACGATCTCGTCCAGCGCAGCGGGATGCTCATCCGCGAGGCCGAGCAGATCGGCGGTCGCCTTGCCTTCTCTGTCGTACAGCCGCCAGGCATGCTTGTAGCCGGGATTCAACGTCTTGCCCGGTGAATCCGAGACCTTCAGCGCCGGCTTCCACTCGTCGCCGTCGTGGACCGCGACGAGCTTGTAGACGCCGCTCAGCGCCGCATCTCCAGCCGAGGTGATCAGCCGCGTTCCGACACCATAGACGAGCCGGTTGATCACGCTGTCTGGCTCGACGCCGAACTCGTGGGCCTGGCGCTGAATCTGCGTGAGAATCTGCCAGATGACCAGCTCGTCCAGTTCGTTGGAGAGCACGATGACCGTATCAGGGAAGCCAGCGTCGTCCAACATCCTGGCAGCACGAATGGCGAGGTAGGCCAGGTCGCCGGAATCGAGGCGGATGCCGACGGGGTGGTGACCTTTCCGCTTCAACTCCTCGAAGACGCGGATCGCGTGCGGTATCCCGCTTGCGAGTGTGTCGATCGTATCGACCAGGAGCAGGCAGTCATCCGGGTAGACTTCGGCGTACGCGCGAAACGCGGTGAGCTCACCTTCCCCCAGAGCGACGAACGCCTGCACCATGCTGTGTGCGTGCGTCCCCTTCGGCGGATAGCCGAGCACGTGCGAGATGCCGACATTCGACGAGAAATCGGCGCCGCCGATCAACGCGGCGCGCACGCCGGCATTCGCCGCCTTGCCCTGGGCGCGGCGCAAACCGAATTCGAGGACCGTCCGGCCGTGCGTACTTTCGCGGATACGCGATGCCTTGGTCGCAATCAGAGTCTGAAAGTTCAGGTGGTTGAGCAGCGGCGTCTCCAGAATCTGCGCCATGGCGAAGGGACCGCACACGACCGTCAGCGGGACGTCCGGGTGGACCACCCGCCCCTCAGGGATCGCGCGCAAACTGATACCGTTGAAATCACCTGCTTTGCGCAGCCAGGCGAGGAAATCATCCCGAAAAATCGGCTTGCCCACCCGGTCACGTTGCCCACGCAGATAGGCAATGTCCCTGTCCGTGAAGTGCGCGTCGCGCATCCAGTCCAGCAGCCACTCGAGCCCGGCGTTGACGCAGTAGCCGGCCTGATGGACACCATAATCGGGATAACTACGAAAGAAGTGGTCGAATTGCACCAGGCGCTCGTGCAACCCCATGCGGTAATAGAGCTGAGCCATCGAGAGCTGGTATTGATCGGTGAACAGAATGCCTTCCGCCGTCGCGCGTTCCGCAGATTTCATAGCAGAGGTCTCCTTCCTTGCAGGACAAGTATCTCGGTTTCGCTGATTATACCGCATTTCTCGCCGGACCGGTATAGGAGGGCCACGCTCTGGCTGCGGCTGTGACTGAGGAAGCGACAACTACCTCTACGGGCGGGGTGACGTCCACGAATCGAGCACGGTTGCTCGAATAGGCGCACCGCGGCGAGTGCGTCCGGAAATCTTGCGGCTCGCGAGCAATGGGCAGG
>CAZPTF010000321.1:0-4904 GCA_964589015.1 uncultured Anaerolineae bacterium | reverse complement strand
CGAGCTGCAGCGTATCGCTGTGGCCCGTGCCCTTCGGCCACAGACACGCTATCTGATCGCCGACGAGATGACCTCCATGCTCGATGCGGTCACGCAGGCGCAGATTTGGCACGTCATCCTCGACTTCGTCCGCCGGCAGAAGGTGGGCTTGCTGGCCATCAGCCACGAGGCCGCTCTGCTTGGCCGCATCTGTGACCGGACGATTGCTATGGCTGGCCTGGCTGGACATTGAGAGATTCGAGGGGGCCGGCATTTGACGTGGGTCAGTAGCGTGCCGCTGCTCGTGAGGGCAACGAGTGACCGCAATCCGCTGATGCTGGCAGTTAGCAACAGACCGCCTGTGAGGCTTGAGTTTATGGTCGGGTGAAGTGCCAGGTTCTTTTCAGAGCGAACCGGTCATCCCCCATAATCCTTGAAGATGAGTGGGAGCCATATCTGGCCAGGCGAAATGTAGGTGTCGGCCGTCAACTTTTGTCTGGCATGATAATGGTCCCACACGTATGCGACGTTGTGGATCGTGATGCCGGTCCGCGTGATGCTGGCCGTTGCCTGATACGTCAGGGTGATGCTCTCACCGGCAGCAAGCGCTCCCTCCCACGCGATGGTCCCACCGCTGTCGGTAGCGGAGTGGGTCCCTTCCTGCCGCAGAGAGCCGGTCACGTAGTCCGTGTAGGCCGGGACCGGATTGGTCAGTGTGACCGATGCGGCGGCGGATAGACCATCGTTGCGGGCGACGATGGTGTAGGTCAGCGTATCCCCACGCTCGATCTCCACCTGATCCACGGAGAGAGAGGATGCCGACAAGTCCGGCGCATCCACGTCAGTGACGTGGGCCAGGGCGTACTCGATCTGATGCTCGGCGTACCCAACCTCGAACACGTTGGTGATCGGTGTGGCCACGCTGATCGCGCTGCTGATCACCGCGCGATAGCGCAATTGCGCGTGTTCTCCGACGTCCAGCGTGCGATCCCACGTGATGGTGCGGGTCCCGCTCTCGTAGATCGCCTCCGGTGGTGACAGGCTGCCGGGCTCGAAATCGAGGGCGGGCGGCAGGGCGTTGATTGCGTGCGCGCTGATGGGCTGCCATCCGCTGTTGTTCAGAGTCAACGTACACGTGATCGTCGCTCCGGACGGGGCTGTAGGAGGTGTATCGAACGTCGACGCCCCGAGCCAGCTCATCCATCCGGCCAACTGGCGCAGCGTCGCGCGGCGGCCCGCCTCGGGCGTGATCCCCTCGAACAGGAAGGGCAAAAATGCACTGCGGAATGGGCTTTCTGTATGGGTGAGGCCGACCGCTTGCTCGTGATCGCCTTCGAATGCCATACCCTGTGCCTCCGTAGGCGTAACGATGTGGCTGCGGTTGCCGTGGGTGCAGACCAGGGGATAGCTCGCGAGCTGATTGGTTATCGCATTGTCCTTCACGCCGCTCACCTGCGTCGTGGTGATTTCCTCATACGCTGCGATTCCGAGATAATTCTGGCCGAATGAGTTCACGTGACGCACGGAAAGATAATCCTGCGAGATCAACAGCAGGTTGGTCCCCGTATCCAGGCTCGCCGCCAGACGCTGTTCGTCCTGCGCGGTCAGGGGAAATGCCCAATCGTAGCCAGTGAACCAGACGACCATCGGGTACATCTGCAGTGTCTGGGCAGTGGGACTACCCTGCGCTGTCTCTCCTACCCGCCAGCCCACCCGCCAGTAATCGTAGGGCAAACCATTCTGTTCGAGGGCCGTCGTGTAATACGCTTCCATGTCGTACCAGCGGTCGTCGTCCACCAGGAGAATGGGCGCCGGGGTGTTCGTACTGATGACTGCCGAGGAGCGGATGGTGGGCGAGATAGCTGAGTGCGCATAGACGGTGAACACGTCGGTGGCGCCCCACACTGTACCCGGGGGGATATCGATCCGAACGCTTACGGTCGCGAGGTCACACGCGGCAACGCTGACTGTGTTGGAAAGCAGCGTACTCGGCCAGTTGTTCCCTTCCCCTGTCAGGCTGTAGGTATCCGGAAGGCCGTTTGGGTTGAGGTTATGTACCTGCAGGGTATAGGTGATGCTGTCGCCTGCGGGCCGAATGGCATTCTGCCAACTGGGAGCCAGGTAACTGGTGACTGGTTCAGGCACAGCGGTAAACACATCGATGATCCGCTGCATGACTTCGCGGCGCGTCTCCCGCTGGCTGATGCCCTCGAAGCCGAAACCGAAGTAGACCGCCTGATAGGGAACACATGCCTCGACCTGCAGAGCAGCGTAACCGTCTCCTTCATATCGCGCCACCACAGCAGCTTTGGTTTCGTCGCGGCGGGTGATTTCATCCGGTGAATCCTGGTTGTCTGCGCTGTCCTCTCCGTTCAACGTGATCGTCAAGCCTTCGAGCAGGCCCCCATCAATACCTGTGATGCTCTCTGAGCCGGAATCGTCGCGCACGAAACGCGCCTGTAGATATTGGCCGTATTCAGGAGAGGAAAACCAACCGCTGGGCTGATCCCAGAAACCGACGTTCTGTCCGGTGAGGAACAGCTTCCCCCCGCTATCCAGGTACTCAGCCAGCGCCTCCCAGGCACCAACGTAACCTGGAGAATCAGCGGGACAGGACCAGATTACGATGTCATACGGCGACAGCTCGTCAGCCGTCGGCACGCTCCGTTCCTGGCCGTAGATCTGGTAGATGGTGCGTCTGTCGTAGAGGTAGTTCAGGTCATCCAGAGCCTGCTGGAAGTAGATCGCCTGACTGCCCTGATGCCATGCGCCGCTGTCTACCAGCAGGATTCTGGGGGCCTCCGCCAGAGTGAAATCTTGCTCGGTGGTCTCGCCTGTATTGACCGTCACGTCGTAAGCCCAGGCGATCTGATACCGCGCGCTCTCTACTCGAATGGTGTAGTGGCCTGCAGGCAGGTCTACGCTATACTGACCGGTTGCCGGTACGGTCATCGCCGTAACCGGAGTGCCGGAGATGACCAGTGTCGCCGAAAGCGGGGCCCCGCTCCCAAGTTCGAGCACCCGGCCGGTGACCTGGCCTGTCGCAAGTGGTATGAGGGAAAAATCCCGTGTTTGCGTGGTGCCGGTCACAATTTCGACGTAAGAAATGCTTGCCGGTTGGTACCCAAACGCGCAGACCGAGACATCATACATCCATGCGGCCAGCGGGAGGTGGTAGGCACCCTGGCTGTCAGAGACGGTCTGCCCGGACCCCTGTTCGGGCAAGAATCTCTGCGCCAGAATCTCTGCGTTTGCGATGGGCCTGTTGTCAGTGCTACGCCTCACGCTCCCCTGGAGCGAGCCCGGTCCAAGGGCCGTCGCCACGGTCTGGTAGGCATCCAACTCGCCCCAACCGAATTCGTTGTTCGGGACGGGATATCCTCTGCGGACGGCCGTGGATGTGAGAATGTCTTCCGTTTCGTCGACGGATAGTGATGGGGCGGCCTGGAGCGCCAGGGCATAGGCGCCCGCGACGTGAGGTGCCGCCATAGATGTCCCACTGGCCGTCGCATAGCGCCCTTCCGGAAAACTCGACACGATGTCCACTCCGGGGGCGGTGAGGTCCGGCTTGATTCCCCATACCGAAGGTCCCCGGCTGCTGAAATAGGCAACGTAGCCATACATCGTCGTTGCGCCCGACGTGATACTTTCCGGGTAACTACCGGGAGCGCCGACAGTATCATACAGAGGCCCATCATTCCCCGCGGAGAAGATGGGTGGGATGCCGGCAGCACGCCACGCCTGGACATCGGGGCGGAAGCGCACATCGTCACCGATGGAACTGCCCCAGGAATTGTTGACGACGTCCGGGACCAACGCTGGATCGTTCGAATCGCCGGGATTCAGGACCCACTGGAACCCGGCATGAATCCAGCTATCATAGGTCAGACCCTTGTCGGAGAATATCTTGACTGCAATCCATTTCGCCCGCGGTGCGACGCCGATGGCCGTGTGATCGGCACTGTACCCGGCTATCGTTCCCATGGTGTGCGTGCCGTGGCCATAGCTGTCGAAGGGCGCGCTGTAGCCTTCATTCGTGGCACAGAACCAGCTCGTGGCGTGGTCGAAAACTCCATGTCCGACGTTACCGCGGTAGTTTGCGTACAGCGCAGGATGCAGCCAGTCCACTCCCGTGTCCATGTTGGCTACCACGATACCCTCGCCGGTCAGGTTGAGCGCATTCCAGACCTGATCCGCCCGGATCGACGCGATGTTCCATTCGACGGGGCCGGCCGGGGCGCTCGTTTCGGACACATCCGCAGGCGCGATCGGTGGATCGGAGAGATAGCGAATATGGTCCGCATACACGGCGCGCACATCTTTCCTCGCTGCGATCTGCAGGATGGTTTCCGGCTGCGCAGTGACAGCCAGGCCGTTGAAGACCCAGAATGGCTGGACCGCCTGTGCCCGTTGCGCGGCCTGTTCGCCGGAAAGGAAGCGAATGAGGTCCGACTGGGAGCGTTCTGCAACACCGCGCAGAGTCTCTACCACCGCGCGCCGGCGCGACAGGCGGTCCAGCGCGGAGAGCACGCTTTCCTCCGGCGGTTTGGCATCTTCCTGCATGTGCACAATGAATTGATGTGATCCTTCGGGCGAGGCGGAGATGCTCTGGAGCAGAGCCGGCTCGATCTTGCGCAGGGCTTCTTCGTCCACACTGCCCACCCACGCAGTGTCTACCGTTTCGGCGCCACCGTCTGGGGACGTTCCTTCTGCACGGCCGCCGGTGCTCATCAGGCAGATGAGCAATGTCACCAAGGCGATTAGCCAGACAATGGGTTGTCGGGAATGCTTTGGCATTTGACAGGTAGCTCCTTGCCCGGATCAATGGGCTGTGGTCATGGGTGAAATTATAACAAAATGCACTGGCGAATGCAATACGATGGACGGCAGGGGAGGCATCCAGGGTTTTTGGCGACAAGTGTAGC
>CAZPTF010000320.1:0-4929 GCA_964589015.1 uncultured Anaerolineae bacterium | reverse complement strand
AGTTTCCCATGTTGCTTTCCGCATGATAGAATGATATTCTCATTGGAAAGGAGAGTTGAAGTGAAACGCACAATTGGATTCATCGGTCTGGGCATTATGGGGCGTCCTATGACGAAGAGGTTACTCCAGGCGGGATATCCGCTGATCGTCTACGATATCGTACAGACTTCGGTCGACGAGATTGTCGCAGCGGGCGCTAAACGTGGCGCATCGGTCAAAGATGTAGCACAGCAGGCCGATGTAGTGATTACGATGTTGCCGGATTCTCCGGATGTGGAAGCCGTCGCGTTCGGACCTGACGGGGTGATCGCCAACACCCGGCCGGGTTGTACTTACGTCGACATGAGCACAATCTCTCCGACGGTCTCGGAACGGATCGCAAAGGAGGCGAAACCCAAGGGGGTAAAAGTGCTGGACGCACCGGTGAGTGGCGGAGACGTCGGCGCGATCAATGGCACATTGTCGATCATGGTTGGAGGCGACCAGGAAACATTCGATGACATCCTGGAGATATTCGAGGTCTTTGGGAAGAAGATCGTTCTCGTCGGAAACGACGCCGCCGGTCAAGTCGTCAAAGCATGCAACCAGATACTCGTTGGCCTCACTCTGGAAGCCGTTGCAGAGGCGCTCGTTCTGGGCACCAAAGCGGGCGTGGACCCGGCCAAGATTGTGGAGGTTCTGGGCGGTGGTCTGGCGCGGTGTGGTGTGCTGGAAAATCGTGGCATGCGTATCGTCAACCGTGACTTCGAGCCCGGATTCCGCGTTCGCCTGCATTACAAGGATCTCGGCATCGCCATGGCCGCAGCGAAAGCCTACGACGTACCCTTGCCGGTGACAGCGCTCGTTCACGAGATGTTCAAACAACTGAAGCTGTCGGGAAGGGGCGAACTGGATCATTCGGGCATCGTCACCCTGATCGAGGACATGGCCCAGACCCAGGTCAAGAAGCACGATTAGGGAGTGATCGCTCCCGGTGCCAGGTTCCGGTCAATCAGCGCGGGACAGGCAGCAGTTCGGTATGAGTGAAGAGATCCGCTTTCGGTCATTGAATGCGCATGGTAATGGCCGCAAGCGGATTTGCGGCTAACTCCAGGAACCACCTGAAAGGAAAGAAAAGCGTACATGGAGGCGATTGTGAATCCTCGGATCTTCAGAGAATACGACATCAGGGGCCTGGTCGGTGAAGACCTGACCGATGCCGTCGTTGAGCAACTCGGTCAGGGGTTCGGTAGCTATGTGGCGTCTATGGGAATCAACAAAATCGTTTTGGGGTACGACATGCGCCCCAGCTCCGCACCATTCTCCGAAGCCATTAGTCGTGGGGTCCTTTCCACAGGTGTAGATGTAATCACAATTGGGTGTGTTCCAACCCCGCTGGTCTATTTCGCGTTGTTCAATCTGGACGTAGGTGGTGGCATCATGATCACCGGCAGTCACAACCCGCCGGAATTCAATGGGTTCAAACTGGCCGTGGGACATGCAACGATTTACGGCGAAGAGATACAACGGATTCGCCAGATCATCGAAACAGGCAATTACGCAACCGGACGAGGCACACTGTCTCAGATGGATATCGGAGCCGCTTACACACGCGATGTGGAGCAACGCATTGGGCCTTTCTCCCACAAACTGAAGATCGTCGTTGATGCCGGCAATGGGATGGGCGGTCCGTTCGCTCCCCCTGTGCTGCGCTCTCTGGGTGCAGAAGTCATCGAGTTGTTCACGGAACTGGACGGGACATTTCCCAATCATCATCCAGATCCGACTCTCCCCAAGAACATGGAAGCACTCAGCGCGCGGGTTTTGCAGGAAAATGCCGATCTCGGCGTGGCATACGATGGGGACGCCGACCGTTTGGGCGTTGTCGACGACCAGGGACAGATCTTATGGGGTGACCAGTTGCTGATCCTGTTCTCTCGCGAGATTCTCGGGAAACGGCCGGGCGCCAACGTCATTTTCGAGGTGAAGTGCTCGCAGACGCTGGTGGATGATATCGCAAGACACGGTGGTAACCCGATCATGTGGCGCACGGGCCATTCGTTGATCAAAGAGAAGATGAAGGTGGAAGGGTCGCCCTTGGCGGGTGAGATGAGCGGTCACTTCTTCTTCGCCGACGAATACTACGGCTACGATGATGCCATCTATGCGTCGTGCCGCATCGTACGGCTCGCCGCGAATTCGGGGCGGAGACTCAGTGAGCTGTTGGCCGATGTCCCCAAGTTCTACTCCACGCCAGAGACGAGAATCGATTGCCCTGACGAGAAGAAGTTTGCGGTCGTCCAGGAGCTCAGTGAGTTCTTCCGAGCGAACTACGAGATCATCGACGTCGACGGAGTGCGTGTATTGTTTGATGGTGGGTGGGGATTAGTCCGCGCGTCCAATACACAGCCCGTGCTGGTGGTGCGTTTCGAGGCGAAGACGCCAGCCCGCCTGGAAGAGATCAAGAACATCATGATGGGGAAATTGACCGAGACCCTGGCTTGACGTGAGCGGTCCTGTAGCACAGTCCCCACGAAAGGGAGACGTTGACCCCCCATCCGGATTATGCTAGAATGACGTGACCTTCGTCTTGGTATACCCGGAAAGGATGTTGTGACCGATTTAGGTATCGTCATCGTCAACTACAATACGCGTGATTTGTTGCGAGATTGCCTGGCTTCTATCTACGAGAGCTGGGGCGAATTTTCTGCTCAGGTCTGTGTCGTTGATAATGCATCCGCGGATGGCAGTGTCGAGATGGTCAAACAGCAGTTCCCCCAGGTTCACGTGATTGCCAGTGCGGAGAACAAGGGATATGCCTACGCCAACAACCTGGGGTTGCAAGCCCTGGGCTTTGGAGCGGCACAGGACGCGACGCCGAATACCGCCCCCTCTTATGCGTTGTTGCTCAATCCCGATACCATCCTGACTCCCAAGGCCCTCACTGGCATGTTGGAGTTCATGAACGCGCGCTCCACGGCCGGCGTCGCAGGTCCGCGTCTGCTTCTACCAACGGGCGAGCTCGACAAAGCTTGCCGGCGGAGTTTCCCTTCGCCGGAGATCTCATTTTACCGGCTGTCCGGCCTCAGCAAGCTGTTCGCCAAACACCGCCGGTTCGGCGCCTACAACCTCACCTTCCTCGACGAGAATCTGGAAGCGGAGGTCGATGCCGTGGTAGGTGCCTTCATGATGATCCGCTCGCAGGCGATTCGCGATGTGGGTCTGCTGGACGACACGTTCTTCATGTATGGTGAAGATCTGGACTGGTGTTATCGCATTAAACAAGCCGGCTGGCAGGTCCTGTACAATCCGGACTGTACAGTCCTCCATTATAAGAAGGCGTCGAGTCGCCACAGCCGCAAGGCATTGCACGAGTTCTACCGGGCGATGATTCTCTTCTACGAGAAGCATTATGCGGACACCACTCCATTTGTGGTACACTGGGTTGTCATCGGAGGGGTCTATGCATCTGCGGGACTGGCACTGCTAAACGACAGTATCAGGCGTACATTCACACGTAACTGAAGTGTGGAGGCGAGTTATGAGACGGAAAGACAAGGCGATTCTGGGCATCGCGTTGGCATTGACTGACGCTGTAATGGTGGCTCTGGCCTTCTATGCCAGCTATCACCTGCGGCTGAGGACCGAGCACGTCAACATTGGCCCATTCCATGATTACCTGGGGATGATGATGGTCAACGTCATCAGCGTGCTCCTGGTCCTTTTCACCGCCAAGATGTATCACCGGCAGCGAGCGATTTCCCACGTGGATGAACTCTATGCGGTTTTCTCCGCAGTGACGATGGGGACCATCGTGGCAATCGCCGCAATTTCCTTCCTGTACAGACAGGACGTAAACTACCCACGGCTGATGATGGTCTACTCCTGGATACTGACGTTCTTGTTCGTAGCCGTCGGCAGACTGGTTTACGCGCGCGTCCGCTGGACGCTTCAGGAATACCAGGTGGGACAAGATCGCGTTTTGCTCGTCGGCACCGGCGAATTGGGCAGGATGATTCACCAGAAGATTCTGCAATCACCCGGCCTCGGCTACAAGGTCATCGGCTACATTGAGAGTGGCGAAGGGCACAACGGACACGATCACGTGCGCGAACAGACGGGGCCTGATGCGGTGCAAGATTCTGCGATCATTTGCGGAGTGCCCGTGCTCGGTACCCTGGACGATCTTCACGACATCGTCGGCGCCTTTGAAGTCGATGAAGTTATCATCGCCCTTCCTGAGGCGAACCAGCGAGAACTCGTCGATATCATCGTGCGCGCGGAGCGCGGCAGAGTCAGCATCAAGGTCTTCCCCGATGTGTTTCAGATCATGGCTTCTGAGGTCAGCATCGACGACCTGAATGGGCTGCCGCTGTTGACCATCCGGGACGTCGCGCTGCGTGGCTGGAAGCTCACGCTAAAACGAGCGGTTGATATCGTAGTTTCGGCAGTCGCCCTGATCATCCTGTCACCGCTGCTGCTGTTCATTGCCCTCCTCATCAAACTGGACTCACCGGGAGCGGTATTCTACTGCCAGCAGCGTATGGGCCTGGACGCCAGACCATTTTGGATGCTGAAGTTCCGCTCGATGCGTAACGACGCCGAAGTGACCACGGGGCCGGTGTGGGCGACGCCCGACGACCCCCGCCGCACGCGGCTGGGTGCGCTCATCCGCCGGTTCTCCATCGATGAAGTCCCCCAATTGATCAACGTGTTGTGGGGAGAGATGAGTCTGGTCGGTCCTCGCCCGGAACGCCCAGTATTCGTGGAGCAGTTCAAACAACAGATTCCGCGCTACATGGACAGGCACCGCGAAAAGGCAGGGCTCACCGGCTGGGCGCAGGTCAATGGCTTGCGCGGAGACACGTCCATTATCGAGCGAACCAAGTATGACCTCTGGTACATCGAGAATTGGTCGCTCAGTTTAGACTTCAAAATCATGTTGCGTAC
>CAZPTF010000319.1:0-4930 GCA_964589015.1 uncultured Anaerolineae bacterium | reverse complement strand
CAGAACGAAGCGCCAGTCCGAAACTAGGCCGTTGACAGTGATTTCTGAGTCGTGCAGTGAATGCCGCACAACCTCCTGATTATGCAGGAAGGCGCCCGCCCTATTGGAGAGTTGAACCAAGAAGACACGCACTCGAGACCATGGAAACGGCTTGCGACGAGACAAGAGAACGTCCTTTTCATCCCTAACATCAGCGACTGCAGTTCGAAGCAGGTCACGCGCAGACAGCCCGTCGCCTAGATGGGCCTCGAGAGCATCGTAAACATCCCAGCGTACCTCTTGGAACGGACCCATACCGGCGCCACGAAGAGCTTCGATGTACTTGGTCGAGAGAGTATCAGTCACCCGTGTGGCACCGTTTTCCGCCGCAGATGTCGCGGGCTCCGAAGGCGGTGCCGCTGCCTGTCCCAGCACGAAATTTGGACGTCCGGGGCGATCGGGAACCGTTTCCTCGCGGATCAGTTGTCGTTTGATTCCCTCATTCACCAATAGCGATATTAGGCCAGGGGTTTGGGCGCCTGGCTCGCTTTTCTTTGCCCATCGCGGAGATATCCGCTCCAGCTCCTGCCGCAAGGACGTCTGGTTAACCGCAACGGTGGCCGATCCGATCGCCTGGGTAAGATGATTCAACGCTTCTTCCAGCCGAATATAGTTCTTTGGCCATGTCCCGCTGATCTGATCGTGTGTCGGCATTCGCTCTACAGTGAGCCGGGAATCCCCTAGGGCCAACGCCGACGCAGCATTCATGAGTTGCGGCCGAAAGGTCCGCAGATTGACGGTGCCGTTCGGCCCAGCTTGCTGGAGGCACTCGTTCACCATTTGCATGCAATCCCGGAGAATACCTGTTTCGTCCGTAGGGGTGCGATTAATGCGGTGCACGGTCTGTCGCGTCGTGCCGAGCACAGCAACTTGATTGGACAAGGCGAGAAGCGTTACCGACCCGTCATCCGGGTAACCGTCCAGAGCCTCGATCCGCTCAATGACGGAACGTTCACTTCCGCTGTATGCACGTGTAAGATCTACCAACCACATCGTTTGTCCTTAAGCGCAAGCCTGGGGCACCCGACCCAGTCGGGTGCCCCAGAGAGTCCTTTTGGCGAGCAGGATATACCTTACACTCGCGAGTTGGTGCGCATCGCCATGTTCACCAGAGCGTTTGAAAGCATTCCGATCAGGACCGCGAGGGTCCCGTCTGGCCAAAGCTTCATCGCTGCCGCGGTGAACAGCATGCAGATGCACCAAATGAGAACGATGGTTTCCCTGTCCATCATCTAGTCCTTTTCTGTAGGATCTATTTGGGACTGGGCGTGAGTCTCAACATGGGATTATGTGTCGTGGAGTGCGACTCTGCTATCGCGTACGACTCGGACATGGCGTGCTTATTCGACTGTGGGTGCGATTCCGATTGTGCGTTGGCATGTAGATCCGAAGGACCACATACAAAGTATAGCGCCCGTGGCTCGCCTACCACAAGCGAGCGACGAGACTCATACATAGTCCCCGCGAGCGAGGGGCCGTGCCTCATACAGTTTTCCCCGCGAAGCTTGGGTCGGCCACGATGGGGTGTGAGTGATGAGGGTTTGTCGATGGCAGCCAGGGTTGAGGTCACGAAGCGGTACGCCACGGCGTACGCGGCCGCGTCGAAGAAGGACAAGGGTCTGATCTTGGATCAGGTCGTGGACGTGACGGGCTGGAATCGGGATCATGCTCGTCAGACACTGAAGGCGCGACTACGGCAGCCGAAGGGCCGCGCTGTTGCGACGGTCGCGGTGATTGACCGGCGACGCACGAAACCACGCAAGTACTCCTACGATGCGCTGGTGGTGCTGCAGCGGGTTTGGGCGACTGCTGGCGGCAGTTGCGGGAAGTACCTCGTCGTGTCGATCAGCGACTGGCTGGATGCGATGGAAGCCGAGGGTTCACTGGTGGCCGGGCAGGACCGCTACAGCGTGGAGGTGCGTGCCGAGCTGGAGTCCATGTCGGCGGCCATGATCGACCGGTACCTGAACACAGCGCGGGCCAAGGACCCGATCCGAGGCAAATCGGCAACGAAACCGGGGAGCTTGTTGCGCAACTCGATCAGTATCCGCAAGGCCGGTGACGAGGTCGACGCCGAGCCCGGGTTCTTCGAGGTCGACACGGTGGCTCACTGCGGCCTGACGTTGAAGGGCGAGTTCGCGCGCACCGTGAACTTCACCGACATGCATACCGGCTGGGTGTTCACCAAGGCGATCCGCAACAACGCCCACCTGCACATCCGGTCCGCGTTCTACGAGTTCATCAACCAGGTGCCGTTCATGGTCACCGGGATCGACTGTGACAACGGCTCGGAGTTCATCAACTATGACCTGATCGGCTGGGCCGGGCAGCGTGATGTGTTCTTCACCCGATCAAGGCCCTACAAGAAGAACGACCAAGCCACCATCGAGTCGAAGAACGGTCATCACGTACGCCGCTACGGCTTCTGCCACCGCTATGACACCCCACTGGAGCTGGAACTACTCAACCGGCTGTGGCCACTAGTCAACGACCGGTTGAACTTCTTCACCCCCACGAACAAACCAATCGGCTGGGCCACCGATGCCGTCGGTCGCCGCAAACGCGTCTACGACCAGCCCAAAACGCCCTGCCAGCGGCTCGTCGACGCCGGGGTCCTCAGCCGAGCCCAGCACGCCGAACTGGCCGCATACAAGACCACCCTGCAGCCCGCTGCGATGGCCCGACAGATCGGCCTGATCCGGCAAGACCTCACCCGCCACGCCGGCCTGAAAACCCGCCGTCTAGAAGAACAAACACGACCACAACTACCCAACCCCACCGGCATCCGGCTAACCGCCAGCTGAACCCCTTCGCGAGGAAAACAATGTGAGGCACGACCCCCCGTTTCGCGGGATTTGACAATGAGGCACCACGCGGGCGTGACTTCTCTGGTTGTGGTGATGTTTCTCCGAGGCGGCTCCACGCCACCGGGCGAGACCGTTTGCTTGGCCACAATTCGCCTCTTGCTGACTCCTGGCGCGTAACGCGGGACATCATGTGCCAAGATTGCCATTGAACCCGAATGTGCCGCGCGCGCCTATCGGGTCGTCTCCGGGGGCTGCGCGTGTGAAGGGCGTGCTGGCATGGTTGGCAAAGCGGGTTTTCGGTATGACACCATCATAAGCGGTGCAGGTGCATCGGTTGGCGTGGAGATTGGCTCAGGTCGGGTTGTGCCTCTCGGGGATGAACTCGCACGGCAGGCCTGGCACAGGCTCGTTCGAGGTGTGGGAACGGCAGAGCCGGATCTGCATCACGAGATCCTCACTGGGTTTGAAGACGCGGCTTTTCGATCCGGGTACAAGGACAACGCAAACGAAAGTGAAGAGCGCTTTAAGGATCTGTATGGAGTGCGCCTGGAGTATCTGATGCAGGTCATCTTCGACGCAGTCGACACAGCTCTCCTGAGAGAGGCCGGCGCGAATGAGGGCGGCGTCGAGGCCTCAACTGCGTCACGTGCCGAGGATTGGGCCAGCGCCTTCTACTATTCGGCACTGGCTGGCGGGGTGCCTGCAAAGCGCCACTTCTATCTTTGTGAGTTGGGAGCATCTCAGCTCACATTGAACATGGATCTTCTTCTTGAGGCAGCGGGCGCCCAGAACGTCGTACATCTTCACGGCACGTATCGCGATCCGCACAGCATTCGAACCACAGCTAAGCATTACCTCAGCGGTCTCAACGCGAGCATCCTGCCCAGCTTAGACGCAGCACTCCGAGGCAAGAACGTTCTTGTGGCCGGTTACAGCGGGCGGGATCGGGACGTTACTCCCTATCTACTTCGCTGCAACCCGAGCAGGATTACTTGGCTGCACCACTCCAGAGAGAGAGGGCCCAGTTTCGAGGTAGGCAGGCTCGCTGCGCGTTGCAGAGCGGCCGGAATTGAGTTTCAGCTCGAGGTGTCCTCTATTGAGAAGTGGGCGGAGAAGGCAGGGCTGCATATCGGCACCGGGGAACTAGTGGCGAGACAGGCGGATGCAGAACGGCGCCTTCGTGAGCCGTACTTCAGCAAACCATCGATGCGCGACGTTCCTTTGTCCGCAACAACCCGAGTGCTGGCGATCTACCAAACCGTCACCTCGCTTGGTTACGCACGGCTCGCAGCCAGCTATCTTGATGCCATCCGGGCTCAGCATCCCAGCTTGAATCAGGGCATTCTACGAAAGGCGCTTGCCCGCAACGCGAGCGCCCAGAACCACAATGCTCGAGCCCTCCGAATTCTCCTTGCTGAACCTATTGTCAACGGCGACCTCAGACAGCAGGTGGGGCGCCGCTCCTACGCGGGAAACCTCAATGAAGGTGCCGCTATGCTCCGGCGGGCAACCGGAGGATCCTACCTTGACCCGTTGCTTCGAGCGCTCACCAATCCTGGACGACGACCAGATGCCCTCAAAACACACGTCGCGGTCTGCCAGAGGATCGCGCACACACAGGCGATGGCGGGGAACGTGGGGCGCGCGCTAGGCATGTTGATGCCGCTCGAGGCGCTAATCGATGGGGACCTGGATCCTCAGATCCGTGTCAATGCGTACGCGTTCTACTCCGACTACCTGCGAGCAGCCGGTCATTATGAGAAGGCGGCCCAAATCAATGACGAGGCGGTGCTTGACGCACCGTACGCTCAGTTACGAACGCGCGCCTACGCGCTGCTGTTCGCTGCGCATATAGCGCTCTCTCGTGGAGACCACAGCAAAGCCAATGAGATTCTTCGAGTCGCTGAGGACCTTGCGGGGCTTGGACAGACTCAACTCACTGCATCCAACCGGGCGTTGTTGGGTTGGTTATCTATCCTTCACTCGAACGTACACATGCGTGCGCAGGCTCCCGAGCGTGCTCAGGCGGCGCTGGCCGTTGCTCTCTCTCTTGCGGCGAACGAGTGGGATCACCGTCTCGGGCA
>CAZPTF010000318.1:0-4934 GCA_964589015.1 uncultured Anaerolineae bacterium | reverse complement strand
GAGTACATGGCCGCAATGCTCAGTGTGGAACGCAACAACAGCGAAAAGGTTGCGTTCTACATCGCGGAATGCCGCCGGCTGGGCATCAAAGTCTTGCCTCCGGATATCAACTGCAGTGGACTGGATTTCACCATCGAGCCACAAGAAGCCGCCTGTCACGTGAAACCGGTCGACTCCACCAAAATCGAGTCGCACAACCTGTCCATTCGCTTCGGGCTGGGTGCGATCAAAAACATCGGTGAAGGCCCCATCGAAACCATTCTGCAGGCACGCAATGCGGCTGGTCCTTTCGTGACCCTGGACGATTTCTGCGAACGCGTGGACCTGCGCCAACTGAACCGCCGCGTTCTCGAGAGTCTCATCAAGGCCGGCGCATTGGATAGCTTCGGGCGACGGGAACAACTCCTCGAGGTCATCGATCGTATGCTGGAGAAGAGCTCCGAAAAGCACACGAACACCCAGCAGACGAGCATGTTCGAGATGGACGCTTTCCTCGATTCCGGAGCCAATTTCAAGCTCGCTGACTCTTTGCCCCAGGTCCCGGAGATACCCAAGAAACAGTTGCTCTTCTGGGAAAAGGAACTGATCGGGCTGTATGTGTCCGATCATCCGCTACAACACGCATCGTCGGCAATCGCGCAGGTGGCGACCGCGTTCTGCAACGAGCTGGGCGAAGAGCGCGCCGGGCAGAAGGTCGCCATTGGCGGCATCGTCACGGCGGTCAGGACGATCATCACGCGCACCGAGAAGCAGATGGCCTTCGTGCAGGTGGAAGATCTGCAGGGCACAATCGAAGTCGTCGTATTTCCGAAGCTCTACGAAGAAACGCGCGACAAGTGGGAGACAGACAAGATCCTGGTTATCAATGGTACGGTGGACTGCAAGGATGGCACTGCGAAAATCCTGGCAGATGCGGTACGCGACACTATTGATAAAGCAATGGTGATCACTGATGAGGAAGAGCCGAATAACACCACGTTGCCGGTTAAGGAGAATGTGCCTCACAAATTGCGCGTGCTGATTCAACGCAGCAACGATGCGACAGCGGACTTACGCCGCCTGGAACGTGTTTACGACTTGCTCAGGAAATATCCCGGCGAGGACCGCTGCACGTTCGCCGTCGTGGGTAACGGCAAGGAAGTTCATCTCGATTTTCCCGACACCAGGACACGAGTTTGTCCGGACCTGGAACAGGCCATCCAGCAGTTACTGGGCTACGGTAGCGTACAAGTCATACCGGAACCGCTGTGACGCACTGACGCCAGTGAGATTGCGCCTGCCATCCCAGTGCTGCAACGCCCACGTCGGAACGACAACGGCAAACCGCACAGGAAAGCAACACCAGATAGCAGTTTCTTACAACTCCAAGGAGGAACCATGAAATCGACAGACCGCGTCCAGCAATTTCTTACTGAGCACAGCATAGACAGCACAGTGATCGAACTGGACAAAAGCACGCGCACCGCCCCTATGGCGGCTGAGGCCATCGGCACCACATTGGGGAGTATCGTCAAATCGCTCATTTTTGTGGCGGACGGCAAGGTTGTTCTTGCCCTGGTAGCCGGCGACAGACGTGCCAGTACGGAGAAACTGACAGACGCTCTAGGGGCGGACGGCGTCCGTATCGCCAACGCCGACGAAGTCAGGGAGCAGACAGGCTACGCCATCGGCGGAGTTCCTCCGGTAGCTCATACAGAGCCACTCACCACTGTCATCGATCAATCATTGAGCCGCTTCGAGACGGTCTATGCTGCCGCCGGCTCGCCTCGGGCCATCTTCCCCATTCGCTACACTGAGCTGCTCGCGCTCACGCAGGGGAAGGTCACCGACATCACCGAAGACTGAATCTGCGGCTCATCACCAGACAGCAAAAAGGCGTGCAAGGCTCCTAACCGATCCCTTGCACGCCTTTCGTTTAGCGGCCATCCGCCGACACGCACTGTACGCCGGATAATGCGCTGCATATCAATGGAAACTCACCGCCCGCGTGTAGGTAATGCTCGGTAATTCCGACATGGCCTTGAGCAATTCGGGTGTCACCGGGTCATCCAGTCCCAACACCATCAGACCGGTACCGCCGCGCGCCTGTCGCCCCAGTTGGATGAACGAGATGTTTATCCCGGCATCGCCGACGGCCATGCCAACGCGTCCGATGATCCCTGGCCCTTCCACGTGTTCGCTGATCAGCAGATGCCCTCGTGGCACGAAGTCAAGCCAATAGTCATCCACACGTACGATGTGCGGCTCACCACGCATCACGGTTCCGGCGACCAACCGCTGGCCTGCACTGGTCTCTACACTCATCGTGACCAGGTTAGTGAAGTTTTCCGGTGCGACACTCTTGCGCTCGCTGATCACCCAACCACGCTCACGGGCAATCAACATGGCGTTGATGCGATTCACCGGGCCCTCCGCCACCGGAGATAGCAACCCGGTGAGGATCGACGCGGTAATCAGCGTCGTATCCTTCTCCGCCACATCGCCGCTATAGGCAATCTCGAGCGCGCGCAGGTTGTCCGCCGCCACCGTTCCATAAAACGCGCCCAGCCGGTCGCCCAACTCCAGGTAGGGGCTCATTTCCAGCAATTCTTCGCTGGACAACGATGGCACATTGACAGGGTAGCGCGGCAATTTGCCACTGAGCACTGCCACGACCTGCTCCGCCGTCTCCAGCGCCACATTACGTTGCGCCTCCTGAGTGCTCGCCCCCAGGTGCGGCGTAACGATGACTCGCGGATGTTCCAGCAGAGGCGATCCTTCGGGCGGCTCGGCCGCGAAAACATCCAGCGCAGCACCCGCTATCTCCCCCGAATTCAAAGCCTGCAGCAGCGCGTCTTCGTCCACCAGCTCGCCACGCGCGCAGTTGACCAACCGGGCCGTCGGTTTCATCATCTGCAACTCGCGCGCGCCGATCATACCGCGATTTTGATCGGTGGCGGGTGCGTGCAGAGAGACGAAATCCGCTCTGGAGATCAATTCATCGAACGAGACCAGCCGCACGTTCAGACGGCTCGCATAGTCCTGAGTGACAAACGGATCGTAGGCGATGACGACCATTTCCAGACCGATCGCCCGTTTCGCTACGGCGCTGCCCGCACGCCCCAGTCCGACGATCCCGAGCGTTTTGTCGCGGACCTCGACCCCGCCCAGTGACTTCTTGTCCCAATGCCCAGCACGCAAAGACCGGTCTGCTTGCGGCACGTTACGCGCTAACGCCATCATCAGCGCAATGGTATGCTCCGCGACGGCAATCGCATTGCCGGTCGGCGCGTTGACCACCATGATCCCGTGACGTGTCGCCGCATCCACATCGATATTGTCGACACCGGTACCTGCTCGACCGATCACCTGCAGACGCTGTCCGGCCTCGATCACGCGCGCGCTGACCCGCGTGGCACTGCGGACCACAAGCGCGTCATATTCGCCGATCACCTGGCACAACGCGTCCTCGTCCAGACCAAGCTGAACGTCCACCACAGCGCACTGTGCCAACAGGTCCTTTCCTTCCTGCGAAAAGGATTCTGTGACCAGAATTTTCATCCCCGCCTCCCGTCCCCCAACTATTGACCGGTTCTCCAAACCATTGACCCTACAAGACCACACCGATGGTCAGCAGCAGGTTCGCATACGGTTGTTGATCCGCAGTTGCGACGATCAGCGAGACGTCATCGGTCGAAGCCTCTTCGTAGAACTTGAACCGTTCCACCGGTTCCAGTGCAACGTGCATACCGGCGGTCTCGATAATCCGCCGGTATTCGGCCCAAACCGGCGGGTCACCGGCCATCGCGTAGGGACCCTCTCTCATCGGCTCCATCACCTGTGCGCGCTCGATGACAATCGCCGACAACAATGCCTCCAGGGCCTGCGTGCATGAGATGAGACCGGGCATCAGATTCAAATTGACGAGCGTCGCATTGGACCCCAGCTTGCTCACAAACGGATAATTGCCATCAGCGATCAACACCCTCGAACTATGTCCGGACCGTCCAAGGACCTCCAGGATATCCGGGTGCAACAACTTAAATTTCAACATACGAAGCCTTTTCCTTTCTTGATTCGCGCTATGCACATAATTCCAGCGAAAACGTCAGTCAGCGTGAATATCCCGGTGCGACACAGCCATACACGGACCCAGCCCACACACCACAAGTCGGACTTGAGCACAAAGCATGGAACCCGAGAGCACGCACGGTGGTAGACTGCCCGGCCTGGCATGGTTCGTGCCGGGCACGGCACAGCCGCGGTGGCCTTAACCATCACTGCCCCGCGGGCACCAGGTATATTCCATCGCCTTGTGCGACGTCACCGCTCTCCACAATTCGGCAGAATATCCCCTGTGTCGGCAGTAGAGAGAATCCTTTGAAGCTGTAGGTATGCGCTTCGTCCAATGGCTTCCCAATCTGCACCACCTCCAGCAGCGCCTGACCAACCCTGAGCCGCTGCCCGATGGGCAAATCGGGCAGGTCGATTCCTATCGTCGTGATATTCTCTGCGAAACTTCCCGGCACTGCGCCCGCATCGTGTTCGAGATTCAGTTTCCTGATCGCTTCAACCCCCAGCATGCTCACTTCGCGCTCGCTGAGCCCCGCATGTGAATCACCGTCCACTCCGTATCCGGCAATCAGCCGCCCTGTGCCGCGGTTCTGCTTCGGTTCCGTACAGCTCTCGCTCGTCGATACGGCGATCACTTCGCCATCCCGTGTTCCATCACGCTCATCAACCATGCAAAAACACCCCTTCCTTCTCTCCAAGAATCACACCCGCCGGAGGGCCACCCACTCCCCTAGCCTTTCTGATACATCGCACGCCAATCGTGCAAGTTGACACGCTGTCGTTGGCGATAGTCGGCGATCGCGCGGTGCAGCACGGTCGCCGCGAGGTTCGAGCAATGCAGCTTCTCCAGCGGTAAGCCGCCCAATTCCTCTGCGATATCA
>CAZPTF010000317.1:0-4978 GCA_964589015.1 uncultured Anaerolineae bacterium | reverse complement strand
CTGGAGAGCACGCCCACTGGAGCAGACTGTGCCAATCTCCGCACAGGCCATGCGGGGGTCTGGTGGCCCGTTCCCGTGGACCTCCGCGCAAACGGAACGCGTCCAAGACTGCACCAACCACGCGCCGGTCTGCACCGTAGTCGATTGGGCACCATCCGGGTGCAGCGAATGTCTTTCCAGCGAGTTTGTCGCGTTACAGGCGCTGCAACTGGCACCCGGAATCCTGAACACATCGCGTGGCATCCATGCGTGTTGACATTGCTTTTACCTTGTGTTATGATAAGAGCCATTGGGAGTAGTTCACAGGCAGAGCGGAAGGGGAGATACATGAATCTGAGGATTGTCCTGACGCTGATCGCGATAGTGGCTGTCAGTTGCTTCCTCTGCACCCTGGAACCCTCTTTTGTGGCGCTGATCGTTCCGCTGTGCTACTTGCTGGTTACTGTTATGATCATCCTCTGGATTCTCAACAGAAGCAGACTGGTCACAGCGCCCCCACGTTTTCGACCGCCGCCCGACGAGCTGGATCCCGCTGCCGGCGGCCGGCATCTTCGCGCCGCCGACATTATGAGCTGGGAGTTCGAGTACGCACGCACGACTGCATCAGAAGCGATGCGGGACCGCCAATCGGTCGTCAATTTCTACCTGGCGATTGCCGGGGCGTTCCCTGCCGCTATCGCACTGATCATCGTAGAGGGCCCGGGCCTGAACGAACTGCCGGCCTACCACCTGGTAGGCACCGTCGTTTTATGGGCACTGGTTGTCGTGGGCTGGAACTTCTTCCTGCAAGTCATCCATCTACGACGGGCCTGGCATCAAAGCGCGCAAGCCATGAACTGCATCAAGGACTTCTATCTGAAACACTCCACCGAATTCGAACACGGGCAGCTTGCCCAGGCGTTCCTGTGGAAGACCAGGTCCTTGCCCCGTCCGGAGAAGAAATGGAACATCTTCTTCTTCTCAGCAGCACTGATCGCATTCCTGAACAGCCTCTGTTTCCTGTTCGGAAGCATGTTGCTCGACTTACAGGCCTACGAGCTCTCCCACGGAACGGTGTGGACGATTTTCTACTGGGGCGCCTTGGTTGCCGCTGGGCTGGCGATGTTCCTGTTCCACATGGCCATGTACCAGGCGTTTCTCAAGGAACCGGGAAGGAAGATCAGCGTCATGCGCGAGAATCAGAAGGTATCATCCAAAGCCGAGCGCCGCGTCGAGGTCCTGGAGCAGCGCCGTGAATACGATGGGGTCTACAAACTCGATCGGGTCCGCTACCGTTTCGAGCAATTCGATGGGACGCTCAGCGATCCGGTCACTCGCTTGGTTTTCGAGCGCGGCGATTCCGTTTGCGTGCTGCCCTACGACCCGCTGAAAGACGCCGTGCTGTTGATCAACCAGTTCCGCTATCCGGCGTACATACGGAACGGGCCGGGCTGGTTGTGGGAGATCGTCGCCGGAGTTCAGGACCGCGACCGCGATCGCGTGGCCGTCGCCCACGCTGAGCTGATGGAAGAGTCGGGCTATCAGGTCGAGACACTGGTCCCGATCATGAATTTCTATCTTTCGCCTGGCGGCTCCTCCGAACGTATCTACCTCTATCTGGCGTATATCACCGCTGAAAACCACGTTGCGCCCGGTGGCGGGCTTGCCAGTGAAAATGAGGACATCGCTGTCTCACTCGTGCCTTTCCAGCAAGCCGTGAAGATGGTCGAGTCCGGCACCATCGTGGACGCCAAGACCGTCATCGCTCTGCAATGGCTCGCTCTGCACCGACGCAACCTGCCCCGACTGCCACTCAAGTGAGTTCACACGGGATATAACACCGTCCGCTCGATTTGTGTCCCGCACAACGATGTGGCGTTACGTAGAAACGGCATGAGGTGAGATACATCCCGCGCGAAAAACAGATGTGAGCGGCATGCGCAATCACTCGCTCCGAAACCCGGCACGGGCGCCTGTACCTCCGGCAGTTTGCCGAGCACGCCAGCCCAGGCACATTCCCAGCGTGTGGCTGTCTTCAGATACCAGACTTCGCACAGGACCGCCCTGTCGAGCAGATAATCGATGTGCCAGTGCGGCCACTTTTCACGCCGGGCGTGACGCTCCAAGCGCGCCCCTAGCCCACCCGGCCCCAGCGCGCTCCCTACGTATGCATAGCGACCGGGGCGAAATGCAAACGTGCCCAGCCGGCCAATTTCCAGAGAGCACGGCCCGGACAACCACATCACCAGCACGTACGTGCCCGGTTGGCGGCTCCAGGTGTTGGCTGTCGCTCCATCCATCGTCTGTGACACTCCCTATGTGGTCGATTATAGGGGTGCTGCTCCTTACGGTCAACTCACAGCATCGAGGACCGGTCAAATTACTTTGACAACCTGTCCCTTTGATGATATAATTCCGCAACTGAATCAGCCCGATGTGTTGAAATCCGGGCGACGATTGTATATTCCCCCTGAGAACAATGCTCACCCAGCAACGCGGCTTGTGGTTAGCAGCAGAGTTAGATAATCATCATCTCGCTTCTCAATGCGGTGATGCCGTTTCGCAGAAAAGACTTTCCAGCCCACAGTCAACGTGAGAATGCTCATGGTATATCGATACACCGGCCATGTTCTATCTGGAGGCGCTTTTCTTTTTTTCTTGTATGGACGATGGACATGTTGAATCGAGAAAGAGTGTACATTTGTCATACGTATCCGGCAAGAAAGGGGGACCTGGAATCGTCACGTACGTCACCCAGACCAAAGGGGAACAGACAAATCGGACCGTAGTTTCGCACTGATCATTAACAGCAAAGGAGGAGCTAGATGTTTTCCGGAAAGAGACAGACCTCGACAAGTTTTCATATCATGTCAATGGTAGTGCTCGTGGTCATGCTTGCCTCGCTGTTTGGCACGGCAGCATTTGCGGAAGAGCCGTCGGGAGAGCCGATCAAGATCGGGTTGCAGGCCCCGCTCACCGGTGATTATGCCTACGAAGGCAAAGGCTTCGAGCAAAGCATCCAACTGCTCGTCGATCAAACCAACGCCGCCGGCGGGTTGCTCGGACGGCCCGTCGAGCTGGTCATCGACGACGACAAGGGCGATCCCAAAGAAGCCTCGCTCGTCGCCGACCGGCTCACCACCGCCGGTGTCGTCGCAGTCATCGGCGGGTACAACTCCACCGCCACCGAACCCGCTTCCGAAATCTACGACGAAGCCGGTCTGCTGCACATCACGCCCTCGTCCACCGCTACCAGACTGACCACCAAAGGCTTCCAGCGCTTCTTCCGTACCTGCTTCCTCGACGACCGCCAGGCTCTCTTCGCCGTCGACTTCATGAAGGATGTCCTCGGCGTCAAGAAAATCGGCATCCTCCACGACAACTCGACCTATGCCAAGGGCCTCGCCGACTGGACCAAAACCTACCTCGAAGAAGCCGGCATAGAACCCGCCTTCTTCGACGCCATCAATCCCGACGACCAGGACTTCACCCCCACCCTCACCAAAATCAAGGGCGCTGGCCTCGAAGCCATCTACTTCACCGGCTACCACGCGCAGGGGGGCCTCCTGCTCAAACAATCCGCCGATGTCGGCCTCGACGTCCAGTGGCTGATGGGCAACGCCAGCAATAACCCCGAACTCATCACCATCGCCGGCCTCGACAAAGCCAAGGGCACCATCGTCACCACCGAACCGCTGCCCAGCGACCTGCCCTATCCCGAAGCCAAAGCCTTCATCGAAGCCTTCTCCACCGCCTACGGTAACCCGCCCGCCAGCGTGTGGTGGGTCATGGCCGCAGATGCCTACAACGTCATCAAGAACGCTATCGAAACCACCGGCTCCACCGATTCCGAAACGCTCGCGACCTATCTCCACAACGAGTTCAAGGATTACCCGGGCATCACCGGTTCCATCATCGGCTTCGACGAAAAAGGCGACCGCCTCGGCACTATCCACAAAGCCTACGTCATCGATGACCAGGGCAACTTCGTCGTGTATGGCGAATCGACTTCGTAACTGAGGTGCAGTACGCAGACAACGGGGAGTTTGGAGTCAGGGACTTCAAACTCCCCGCCACAGTGGGTGCGAGATAATAATAATGGAACTATTCGTTCAGCAGCTTATCAACGGCCTGACCATTGGCGCCTTCTACGCGCTCGTCGCGCTGGGCTACACGATGGTTTACGGTGTCCTCAAACTCATCAACTTCGCGCACGGTGACCTGTTCATGTGGGGCGCTTATCTGGGATGGGTCGCTTTGACCTTCGCGATCGCCTCATTGTTCGAGAACAGCGTCTTCGTTGTCGTTCCAGCCTTCATTTTCGTTATGTTTACGGTGGGCCTCCTTGGAATCGTCATCGAACGGGTCGCCTACCGGCCCTTGCGCAACGCCGGGCGGCTTGCTCCGGTGATTTCGGCGTTGGGCGTCGCCTTCATCCTGGAGAGTATCGCGCGCAACGTGTTCGGCGCCAGCTACAAAGTCTATCCGCCCGAACTGCTGCCCAGTGGTGGTGTGGGGATAGTCGGTGATGTCCGCATCAACTACGTGCAGCTGGCCTTGTTGCTCGCATCGGTTCTGCTGATGGCCGCCATCTATGCGTTCGTGCAATTCACGCGCGCAGGCACCGCCATGCGCGCCGTGTCTCTGGACCACGACACTTCGCGCCTGATGGGTATCAACGTCGACCGCATCATCAGCATCGTTTTCCTGATCGGACCGGCACTGGGCGGCATCGCCGGTATGATGGTGGGCATGTATTACGGTTCGTTCGATTTCACGCTGGGCTGGGTGTTCGGGCTCAAGGCGTTCATCGCCGCGATCATGGGGGGTATCGGCAACATTCCGGGAGCGATGCTCGGCGGCTTTCTGCTCGGCATCATCGAGACGCTCGGCGCTGGCTACGTCTCGCCACAGTGGAAGGACGTCATCGCCTACGTGATCCTGATCGTGATCCTGATCGTGCGGCCCACCGGCCTGCTGGGCGAACGTGTCGCCGAGA
>CAZPTF010000316.1:0-4990 GCA_964589015.1 uncultured Anaerolineae bacterium | reverse complement strand
GGTATCCTGATCGTCGACTTCGCAGATATCCTGCGACAGCAGGGTGTGTCCCGCACGGAAGCGCTGATCCAAGCCGGGAAACAGCGTATGCGCCCTATCTTGATGACCTCGGCGGCCATCATCTTCGCGATGATCCCGCTGGTCCTCAAGCTGGAAGCGGGCGCAGAGTCACGCGCGCCGCTGGCTGCGGTGGTAATCGGTGGGATGTTGACCTCCACGTTGCTATCGCTGGTGGTCATCCCAACAGCCTACTCATACCTCGATGGTCTGGAGACGTTCGTCAGGGTCAAGATCTTGCGCGGACGGCCGCGCTTCGCACCGAAGCCCGCGGGAGAGGAGCGGACGCCACCCGCCACGCCTGCCGGGCAGACGGCGCACAGTTCTTCGGAAGCGTAGCCAAACCCATCACCACAAATGCGGAAGGCGACATCCCGAAATTGGGGTGTCGCCTTTTCGTTGCCGATCGCAATATAGGCCGGATCAGGCCAGTCGCAGCGGCGCGGTACTCGCGCCACTCCAGCACGCGCGTGCTGTGCGCCGCGACAGCCGCCGCGGATGGGGTTAGCGGGCGATGTGCCAGGTGGTCCCTTCAGCGCGGTCCTCGATGACGATGTTGAGAGCGGCCAACCGATCACGAATCCAGTCGGATTGCGCCCACTGCTTCGCCACACGCGCCTGTGCACGCAGCTCCAGCAACAACTCAATCAACGCCTCATCCAGGCCCGCGGCCGCCTCTTCCGCCAACGCGTCCGGGATGATGCCCAGAATCTTCTCCCCCATCTCACGGTAGAGATCGTCAATCGCCTGCAGCGTGACCCTGCTTACCGGCTCGCCGCTGTTGAGCAGCGTGTTGACGTCTTTCGACATGTCGAACAGCGTTCCGATGGCCCCGGCCGTATTGAAATCGTCATCCATGCGTTCCAGGAAGCGCACCTTGTGTTGCTCCAACTTCTCGACGAACGACGCGTCGAGCTCACCCGGCTGCGCCTTGTCCAGCCGCTCGCGGAGCAGAGCAACCGTCGCAAGCAGCCGGTCCAGGCCCTTCTGCGCCGCATCGAGCGCCTCGGTGCTGAAGTCTGTCGGCGAGCGGTAGTGGCTGGACAGGATGAAGAAACGAATGACCAACGGGGGATAACGCTTGAACAGGTCCTTCAAGAAGATCGCATTCCCCAGGGACTTGCCCATCTTCACGCCATCGACGGTGACCATGTTATTGTGCATCCAATAGCGCGCGAACGGCTTGCCGTTCGCCGCCTCACTCTGGGCCACCTCGCACTCGTTGTGCGGGAAGATGTTCTCCAGACCACCCCCGTGGATATCGAACGTCTCGCCCAGATACTTGCCCGACATCGCGGAGCACTCCGCGTGCCAGCCGGGGTAGCCCCAGCCCCATGGGCTATTCCACTTGAGGATATGCTGCGACTCCGCTTTCTTCCAGAGCGCAAAGTCCGACGGATCGGTCTTCTCCGGGTTGACTTCAACGCGGGCCCCCTCCTGTAGCTCTTCGACCCGGCGACCCGACAACTTGCCGTATTCCGGAAAGCTGGAGACGTCGAAATAAACCGAGCCGTTGGCCTCATAGGCATGGCCCTTATCGATCAGCGTCTTCACCAGCTCGATCTGCTCGGGCACGTGAGCGCTGGCACGTGGGGAAATGTCGGGACGGATCACATGCAGCGCATCCATGTCTTCGAAGTAGCTGCGCATATACCTCTCGACCAACTCCATTGGTTCCACACGCTCGATCGTCGCTCGCTTCAGGATTTTGTCTTCGCCGGAATCGGCGTCGTCGGTCAGGTGCCCGACATCGGTGATGTTCTGGACGTAGCGCACGCGATAGCCCAGGTAACGCAAGTAGCGATTGACCACGTCGAACGTGACATACACCTTGGCGTGCCCGATATGCGCGTTGTCGTAGACTGTCGGACCACACACGTACATACCCACGACTCCCTCGTGCATGGGCTGGAATTCCTCTTTTTTACGCGTCAGCGAGTTATAGATTTGCAGTGTCATGATCGTACCTCTCTCTCCCGGTTCGCCGGACGATGCCCCCGGAAGGGAATTATCTTGAAAGTGCTGGGACAGGAACAAACACAGGAAGCTCGTCCCGGTGCGAAACTGGACGACGTTGGCATGCGAAACCAGGAACGGGACCTAGATGCGAGGACGGGATGCCGTCACAAGCCGGCATCCCCCAATACAGATACACTTCGGGTTCTGCAGCAGCTGAGCCCGCGATTTGACGAGCACGACATGCGTCGCCGCGTACAGCGCCTGCTCCTGCGCAGACACCACTGCAAAGCGAAGAAAATCGCCACGACTCACTGGCTGCATGAGGCTAACCAACCCCGAATTCTTTGCAGACACCTTGCTTTTCCTAGCAGAATCATCACGATCACCAAACAGGGCCCCGTCAGCGTTCCGGTCAGTACGGACCGGATGGTAAACATCACTTGTCGTCCGGACACGCCACGTTCCGTCTTGAATCGTCCTCTAAGGTCGTGCAAGTAACTATTCACCGCATCATAGTCGAATGGCTCGACTGCCGGCAATTCCTGCACAACCGTCAACAGCACATCTTTGGTGATGGCGTCTTCCAAAGCACGTCTGGCTTCCGGCGTAACCTGGGAGAGCTCGTCCTGGAAAATGGGAGCGCCCAGACTCACGACATCGTCCAATGTGTGCATCTCTTCTCTGGCGGCTGTCAGGAACACATCCTGCCATTCCACCGGACTGAAGATCGTCCCATTCGCGCGCACCGTCGTGCCAAAGACATCCAGCAGATAGGGGGCAACGAGCTCACCCAGCTGGGCCAGCGAACACTGTTTTATGTCTTGTCGGTTAACGCAATTCGGACTATCCATACCCCAGATCGGTCGGCTTCGAGCACGCCTCCCCGTCAGAAATACGGCGGCTTGTGCTAGTTTCTGTTCGTTTCCAACTGGGCAAAGATCATGCGTCCAGCGGAAGTCTGCAGAACTTTGCTCACGATCACGTCGACACCATTTCCGATATAGCGACGGCCGTTTTCGACCACGACCATCGTGCCGTCATCCAGGTAGCCAACGCCCTGTCCCGCTTCCTTACCCTCCTGGATAACACGGACATGCAGGGTCTCGCCTGGGAGCACGACAGCTTTGACCGCATTTGCCAACTCGTTCACATTCAAAACGACCACACCCTGCAGTTCCGCAACCCGATTCAGATTGAAATCATTGGTGATGATTGGGCAGTGCTGGTTGCGGGCCAGCCGGACCAGTTTGTCGTCCACCTCACGAAACTCTTCGACATCCATGTCAGTGATGCGGATGGGGACGGCGGAGTCTTTCTGGAGCTTGTTGAGCATGTCCAGGCCACGCCGTCCGCGGTTACGCCGCAAGGGGTCAGCAGAATCAGCAATGTGCTGCAATTCGTTCAATACGAACCGTGGGATGACCATCGTCTCACGGATGAATCCGGTCTGGCTGATGTCGGCAATCCGCCCATCGATGATAACGCTCGTATCCAGAAGTACGATTCCACCTTCACGGGTGCCACCGTCTCGCGAAAACTGCCCGCCAACCAGGGTGAACAGATCTCTCTGGCGCATGACCATGATTGCCGCCCCGAAATAACCAAACAGAATCGCACCCAAGAAGGGGAGTACTTCTCCGAACGGCGGCGGCAGCAGTGACAGCGGCAGTGCCAGAAGCGCAGCGATGATAAGACCGATAACCAATCCGATAATTCCGGAAAATAATTGATGAGCAGGAAGCTGACGGATCTTCCGACGTGTCCATGCCAATGGCCTGACCGTCAGAAAAGGTGTAAGCAGCAACCCGAGAGCAGCTCCTGCAAGACTCAGGACCAGCACATAACGAATGTAAGGGGTATCGGTCCGGCCTGCCAGCAACACGCCTACCTGCCAACCTCCAACAGCGAAGACAGCCATCCCAACAAGACGAAGCAGGAATTCCAGGCTCATTTGAGTTCCCTCCGGTATTCAATTTGTAAGCTCTCGCCTTTGGCCAATAAAACTCCCGATCGCCGCAACGACAGAGAAACAAAACTGTGGACCGCGCATAATAGTTCTGTCAATCGACCGGAACAATAATGATACGACTCGAAAACAAAAAATGAGCGTACCCAAAAGTACACTCAGCAGCACCGAGACACCCGAACCGTCGGGGGGAACGAGCTCCTAACCGACCTATTGTCTTTGTTTGCCGATTATGTCTGATAAGTACTTATGGAACGAAACAAGATAAATGTTATATGATTATGATCGAATGCCATCCCAGGCATTCTTCAAGGACCGCAAATGATGTGGACAGCTTGGTGCTCAGAATGGAACCAACTCGCTAAGATATATAAAATGAACAAAATGATGATGACTGAGCACGGGACAACATTGTCTCTTATTATATTATCACATTCCAGGTCAAAAGTCAAAGCCTCTAGGGTTCGGCCGGCACCATCTGAACATAGTCCGTTTTGTCAGTAATCCAGCCTTTGCCGTCCGGGCCGGAAGGGAATAAAATCTGAAACCATCCGGTACTTTCATCACGGTCAATCACGTCGGTCTGTTCCCCCCGGTTCAGATAGCCGACCGTGGGATAGGTGATCCCCGGTCCTTCCCTCACGTTCAGGCCCGGGGAAAGGATCTCGACGCGGAGAGTCCGGGTGACAGTGGCCGTCACCGTGGGAATCGCGGCAGGTTCCGGCACTGTGGTAGACATCGTGGTCGTGCGAACTGCTGTCGCTGCCGCCGGAATCGGCAGCGGCGCGGTCGCAGTAACGGACGAGAGCGTCTCGCCAGTGGGTTTTTCGACGGTACGGGCAGGCACGCGCTGTGAACCCGGTTGCAGGGTTGCCGCGGCCGTCTCCTCGGCCACCGGCGGCACCGTTGCCGGTGGCGAAGCAGATGGCGCTGGTGTTGCGCTTACCGGCGTATCGGTACATGCCGGTATCGCACTCTCGGCGGGGTGCTCCACCGGTTCGATGTTGA
>CAZPTF010000315.1:0-4990 GCA_964589015.1 uncultured Anaerolineae bacterium | reverse complement strand
CCCAATCCCCTTCCGCCGCCAACGGGTTCGTCGACCACGGCGAAATCATCAACACTTCTTTGCTGTTCGCAATCGGACCACCCGCCATCGTCGAGGAGCTCGACATGCCGCCGATGATCACATCCACGTTGTCGTTGATCAGTTTCTGGGTCATACTGGCCGCCAATTCAGGCTTCATCTCGTCGTCCTCGAGCTGTATCACCAGTTTATGTCCCAGAATCCCACCGGCAGCGTTGATCTCTTCGACCGCCATCTCGACAGCATTCTTTTGCTCCTGTCCATAGGCCGCAATCTTCCCCGTCAACGGACAGAGCACACCGATTTTGAGGTCTCGCGGGTCTTCGGCAAGAGCCATGCCCGGGACCATCATCACCAACATGGTAATAACCATCAGTACAGCCAGCAAGACAGACCACTTGGTTTTCATCGTTTTTGACCTCCGGAATTTTGATGGGAAACCCCAACATAACCAAACAAACCTGCAACGCATGCTTCTTTCGTTTGATCTAGCGCATCACCCCCTCACAGCAACAAGCAAACGATAGCTCGTCTAAGGTAACCCAATTTCGACAATAAAGCCGAATGCGACAAAACCCATGCAACGCACATGTCTGGCAGAATGCGGTTTCGCCCAAAACAGGTGATATTCGTTTTTCAAGCTCACTTGCCACAGAAGAAATTTTAGCCTCAGCCTGGCGAAGATAAGTGTTGGGTTGTACCAGGAGACTGAGAAGCCATCACAAACCGAGAATTCCGATCTCCGCACTGAGATCCGAATTCATGGACCGGAACTGCCTGCAAAACGCGGCAGAGACTTGGATTGAGAAGCAATCGTAAGAGAAAACACGTCCTGAACGATTAGAATGAACACGCTGAACCAGGTGCAGAACGTATGAGGATATCTGCAGTAAATTTTAGCACACCGGCAGAAACTTGTCAACAATCTGCGGAGCTGGCTCCCACGTCCTCCTTTCAATACAACGTTGAATTCAAGAAGATCAGAACAGGTTCTCATTGGAGGGAATCAGCCGCAATTCATCAATAGCACTCCACAGCACTCCGACATACCATGCCAGGGCCAATTCTGACCCGATTCCCCTCGCGGTGTGGTTGTCATATCCCTTTCATACTACCGATGGTTATCCCTCGGTTCTCTAAACCGGAAGGCTTATGCTGATATATCAGCATTATATCACAAGATTGCGATAAAATCAAGAGCAACGCCGGACTGTTTTTGCCCAGTTTACCGCACCGGCACCTCATTCCTCCCCACAGACCAGCCAACATTATACGGGAAGAAATGCGGATTATCCAGTACCCAAATGGGGGATTTTTGCGCGCGCTCTAGCGCTCATCACTCTACCCAACCCAGGTTCAATTCGTGTTCATCCGGAAGATCCTCGCGCCACAAACGGCTGCCGTCTTCCCAGCGCCACAGCCCCACGTGTAGTTCATAGCGCCCCACGGGCAACTCCTTACTGATGGAGACTTCGTACAGCCGCCCGGCTTCCCAACCCGTAGCAGGCAGCAATGTATCCATGATCGCGTAACCGGCTTCGAGGTCATCGCCGGACAGGACGCTCCAGTCTTCGACCATGCCATGTACCCACAGGGTCCAATCTTGCTCCAGTGCTTGCAGGGCGCGAAAATAGAACCGCACCTGCAGTTCCCCACCTTGTCGCTGGAATGAGTACCCTTCGAGACGGATTCTGCCGCCAAAATCGATATGCGTCCGGTTCGGGAGCAGGTGGTCCTCTTCCACGCGCAGTCGCTCTTGCAGCCAGTCCAAACCGGTCTCGCGTGCCACCGCTGACAACAGATCCAGGTCCTCTGCTGCGGTTGGTTGCACGCCGTGGGAGATGGCCTCCCGGTACACACCGGCAGCCTCCGTCCACATCGCGCACTCGATGTAGCGGCGCATCACGTCACGATACGCACCCCACCCTTGCGCACGGTCCCTCTCGATACGGAGCAGATCGATCTGAATACTCCCGCTCCACGGTGCAGTCACTTCGTTGAGCAAATCAGGGACCCAGCGATCGAGGAAACCCCGCCAGCCCAGCCGGTGAAGCCTCGCCGGTTCGGGAGAAACGCACAGCCTGATGCCATACGTGCCAGGACCCGTCAGTTCTTCGGCGACCGTCCATTCCGAGCGGGATGGCCGCCCGCTGCGGACTTCGCGCGTACCCAGGTATTCGTCCGGTTCGCCATCGCGCAGCAGGTACGCGTCAACGCGCGTGCGCAGCAGTTCGGCACGCCCCGTCCAATCGACGAGCACACGCAGCGGTGCGGGTTCATCCAGCGTGGCCGCAACGTTCAAGCTTTCATCTGGCGACAGGAGGGCATCGCCCTCCCAATCGGCAAATCCCTCACGCAGCAGCGGCCAGCTCCGCTCGCTGCCCGCGATCGTGAGCGTATCCAACGGGAACTGTTCCCAGGGTTCCGGGCCGAGCTTCAGCACCAAGTCGTACTGTCCTGGCAGCAACGCCGGATGGAGCGGTAAGGCGACGTCCAACTCGCGGAATGCCGGGGTCTGCCAGTCCGCCCCTCCTGTTACACCCAACGCCCGGCACATTTCGTAGCTCCCGCTCTGCAGGCAGGCGCTGACACTCCGGGGAACAGCCGTGGAGGCACTCTGCCAACAGGTCGCCAGGTGGATCGTTTCGCCAGCCAGGTACGCCGCACGGTCTACTTCGTAGCCGGCCAGGGTGAGCTGTTCGCCGGCCTGCTGATCCAGCACCACCAGGGGCGCCGGGCAGGCGTCCAGCGCAGGTGCTGCGTCTCCTCGCTCGATCACGACATCGCCAAGCGGGAGGGATTGGTCCCCAGCGGTGACTTCCAGACGATAGACGCCGTCCGGATCATCCACCCCCAATTCGAGGACGTAAGTCGCAACGACGTTCTCTCCGCTCTGCCAGAGCGCAGTGGAATACAGATCGGTAACGGGTGCGTATCTGGCGTCGATGATATACCGCTTCGCTCCGTCGTCACCGACCAGGCGCAATACGGGACGCAGGTCGGATTCGATGTTGGCGTCCGCGCGCCAATAGAGGGTATAGGCGATCTGCCGCTCGACCGGTTCAGGCTCAGCGGATGTCGAGTGCAGGTAATGCCACAGCCAATCTCTCTTGCTGGCAGCAGGCAACCGTACCCGCTCCGGACCGCTATAACCCAATAATGTCACGCCCGGCGCGAGTTCGCGGCCGACGTCGTACGCAGGGCTGGCGACGGGTGGCACCAACGACGCACCACTACCGGTCAGGTCGAAGATCACGTAATCCTGGAACGTTTCCGCCGGATAGGTACGGACCATGTACTGGACAAACTGTTCGTCGAGTGTACGTGGGGAACGCAGAACGCAGCGTTTGTACAGGCCGGTACCGTTCAAACGCTCGAAATCGGCAGGATCCAGGAATTCGGCCCGCCGGCGATCCAGGTAGTAATCCACCTGCGGCTGCAGTGTCTCGAACCCAAACAACACCCCATCCGCGAACTCCGAATGCGCATTGAGCCAGCGAGCCAGCGCGGTCTCAGCGCGGTCCCGTGGGGCATATTGCATCTGCAGTCCGGCGAATGCCGCTGGAAGGTACCAGGCCCAGATCACCGCGATCAGGAGGCCCACCCATACGACACGTTTCCGCAGTACACGGATGCTCAGCTCGCGCACGGCCACAGCGGACGCGACAGCGAAGAATGGGCTCAGGAAAAACAACCAGAAATCATGCACCCAGGCTCCCTGCCGGAAAACAAGCAGATTCGCCAGACCATAGAGAAGCAACAGAATGATCCAACTGTGCACCAGCCAGCGCTTGCGCTGCCGCAGGTCGAACAGCAGAAAAATGCCCCACACGATAGAAAGCAGCCGTAATGTGGGGGTGAAGAACAGGCGGATACGCTCGTATTGGAGCGTGTAGTAGTCCGCCCAGGTGAACTGCGCATTGGCGCCAGCACCGGTACGCAGCAAAATGCCTTTGCCGAACGTCAACACCGAACCCGATACGATACCGACGTATACCACCCACGTGCCGAACAGCAGCATGGCATAGGCCCACAGGCCCACTGCAAACAGCACCGTCCGGCGCTCGCGCGGGCCGAAGCACAGATAATGCAGGCCGATCAGTCCGATCATGTAGAAGCCGGGGTAATCGGTGAACGCCGCGAGACCCAGGGAGACGACCACACCGCTGGGAATGCGCGTGCTGCGCTGCTCGAACCAGCGTGCGTACAGGAGCAGCGCGAGGAGCGCGAAGAACATGCCCATCGACTCGTACCCGGACATGCCGCCATAATACGCATCCATCGGGACGAAGGTGATGAATCCGACCGCCAGCAGAGCGGTCCATTTCCCCCAGAAACGCTTGACGAAGAAGTAGAGCACTACAGCGGTGGCGGTCGAGAAGAGCACGGGCAGCAGCGTGATCGCCCATTCGTGCGGACCCAATAGCGCGGTGAACAGCGTCGTGCAGAGGTAGCGCAACGAGGGGTGGCGCAGGTGGAAGTGCTCCACCATTTCGGACGGAGTGAGCGGCCCGGACGCCCAGACCGGCGCCACGCGCGTCTCCAGGCCATAGCGCAGATAGTTGCGCGCCACGAGACCCCCCAGCGCGCTGTTGAACCCGCGATGGCCGCGCAGCCACGGATCCGCGATACCGTAGGCGCGAACCAACAGGTTAGCGAGGGTCAGAGGAATCAGCCAGAAGTCATCTCGCAACCGTTTCACAATCACGCGAGTAACTCCCCAATGCCAGATAGTCTACCTACCCTTGCAGCAGCGTATCACTGGCACCGCCCCACATAGTTGCACAAGTGTGCCGTTCGTGTAACACGAGAACTGCCACCGGGCCTCCAACCCTGTCCGAGGCCCCTGCGCTTGCCGGTAACCATGCACATAGCCAGTCGCCAGATCAACTCTTATGCACATTTTCGCCTGCTGCCGGTGCCCTTGTCTTTTTAACACAGATAGCGGTTTAAGTCAACCACTCCCAGCAAG
>CAZPTF010000314.1:0-5004 GCA_964589015.1 uncultured Anaerolineae bacterium | reverse complement strand
TGAACGTCGTGGAGATTCCGGAAAGGTCTCCAGGGGAGCAGTACACGACGAATGCCTACCGCCGGGCGATCGAATTCGGGCGCTGATTAACCGGCCGCTCCCCAGCGCACAGAAGGACCAGCTCTTCGGCGATCGGTTTACGAAGTGACAGAGCGAGGTCGTAACCTGTTGGAGCAATTGGGGGGGCCAGAGCGTGCGTGAGGACTTGCTGCAGTTTCTGAGCCGGCAGAATGACGTGACCAACGTCCTCATCACAACGTTTAACATCGACCTGCTCTTTGTTGAGAATCTCGTCCTCCGCGCGCTGCGACGGTGTGGTGATCCCTCCTTGACCATCTTTGCGGACGCCAAGGAAGTTCGGCGGACTTTTGATGCCCAACGGCGTTGGGTTGGACGGATTGGGCGACGATACCGGATAGTGCCAGTGGAGATGGAGACGGGGTTTCGGTTTCACCCCAAGGCCGTGCTTGTTTCGGCACCCGAGCAAGCCAGCTTGTTCGTCGGTAGCGGTAACGTTACATTTGGCGGCCTGCGACAGAATGCTGAAGTCTGGGTGCGGTACGACACATCGGATGGTACCGCAGGGCCTTTCGCGGCAACGCAACGGTTCTTGAATGCCTGTATTGCACGCGCGGGAGATCCGGCCGGCGCTCGGCGTGACCTGCAGGAGGCCTACGACGCAGAAACCCACCGGTGGGTCGCCGGACTGGCTGAGCCCACGGACCTGCTATGGCGGATCGCGAGTGGTCGGTCCTTGTTGGATCAAGTCGCGGATGTCGTAAGTGATTCTGACATTACACAGATCACTGTGGCGTGTCCGTTCTTTGATTTCGAGGCCGTTGCGCTGAACCAGATCGCATCGCGCTGGCCTGACGCGAAGCTGCGCGTGTTCGTGCAATCCGGTCGGTCCACTCTGGATCGCCGCGCAGCCGTAAGGCTCGGAACTCGGCTCACCCTGCAATCGGTGAGCAGCAAGAATCCGAACGAACAACCGGCATTCTTTCATGCCAAATTCTACGCCTTCGAATCGGCCGATCGTGTGCAGGTTTTCTTGGGCAGCGCGAACTGCAGCGTCGCTGCTTTGACTACGGCTGGTACGCGCGGAAACGGTGAATTGCTCGCAAGCATCGGGATGTCCCAACGCGAGTTTGAGGAATTGATCTGCGGCGAACTCGTGCGACATGATGAGCCGCCTGTTCTCATTGAAGCGTCACCGCATGAGCCGGAAGCGCCTTCTGATCCGTCGGCGGTCATAACCAGTGCCTCGTTTGATACGGGGCGCCTTCACGTGCGCTTCCGTATCGATACCGACATGCAAGTTGATCGACTCATCTGCGATGGGCACGAATGTAATACGGAATCGATCGACGCGGATGCAGGCCGGCTTGAGGCGCGTCTCTCGGCGATAGTCTCGCGCGTGCAGATAGCAGGAGAGGGCCCGGCGGACCGGTTTGAATCGCCCGAGCACTGGGTGGATCAGGAGTTTATGTTGGGCGCAAGCAGTCGCCAGCGGCGGGTCGCGCGTGCCATCGAGACTAACGTTTCGTCGGGCACGTGGGGACTTGCCGCTTGGTGTGAGGTGCTGCGCCTGCTTGGAGACCATCTGCAATACACACCGAAGCACTCCGCCCTTCTCAGCAAGCGCGGGACGCGTTCGACTACCTCAGAGCGTCCTACGCTCCGGGTTGAGGATTTCTTCGCGTCGGGATACCGGCTGCCTCGTGATCACATCGATCCGGCTGGCTCGTCGGATCTCGGTCGCCTCGATGGTCTGCGGGGGCTCTTGCTTGAATACTTCGGCGTCGATCTTGCGGAAGAAGCCGGGACTGATGTCGATGTTGACGAGACCGACTCGGATGGTGATTCTGAGATTGTCGATCGCCAGGAGCGCATACGACTGAAAGATGAGAGCTCACGACGGAAAGTGTCGCGCCGTGAACCGACCCAAACAGAACGTCGTCGAGCCAAGCGATTGGCGGCGGACGTCATAAGACGCCTTACCTCGCCTGATTTCCTGGAGAATCGCCCGGCGTCGATGCTAGGGACCGACCTGACTATCGCGGCAACCTTGATGGTCGCGGGCTTTGCGGAAGGATGGCTTGAGGATGACGAGTATCTCCAGAACACCTACAAGTGTTGGACGGCGCTGTTCTTCGATGGCGGCCGAGCCACCGAATCAGATCGCGAACAACGTGGTTGGATTGACTGGTTGCACGATCGCGCAGCAGATCCAGCAGGATTCGCTGCGTCAGTGGCAAAACCTGGTCTCGCGGCTGCTCTGATCATATGGCGGCAGTCGTGCCCTCGGAAAATCCCGCCAGCGATGAGGATACGGTTTGAGCTCGCGTCCCGGCTTGCGGTCGCGCGAGTACCTTGGCTGTGGCGCCTCCACGATGCCACCACTCTGTCTCGTGAGATCGGGCGGATCGCCTCCGTGACTGGCTGGTGGCGGTGCTCAGGTCAGAGCTCGCTTGAACAGCTGCTCGATACGTGGGAACAAGTAGCGCATGAGGGGATGGCACTCTGCGCATTTGAGGAAATCCTTCGAGGGGATGCGCCGGGTGTTTGGCGGAATCGAACTCGTGAGCGATTCGTACCGGCCAACTGCATGGTTTGGCAGGGGCCCCTCGGCTTCGGAGTAACCGGCAACACCGTGCCGTATTCGCGCGACTCCAAGCAGATGATACCCGTGTCGTTGTTCCGCGCGATGAAACCGGAGACTCGGATCCGAGCTGATTACGTTATGCCATTCCGCAGCCTGATAGACGTAGTCGTACGCGATGTCGGCGATGGAGGTGGAGGGCAATCCGAGATACGAGAGCGTTTGCAGCATTTCGCAGATGCACTGGAGCAGAAGCACGGCCCCACGGCCTAGCGAAGCTCCGCGCGGCCAACGAGACCGCAACCGGGGTCAACAAGGCTCTCTTCGAGCTCCGCACTGGCTTCAAGTGGAACCCCGCTCTCGCCCGCGGCGACGAGATGTCCGCTAAAGTACCACTGTCCGATGCCGAGCTTGTCGACCGCAGAAAGCGGGTCAACGTCGAGTTCGACCGCACCGTCTGGCGCCGCGCCCTGTCCTATTTCCTGGAATGCCCCATGTGCCAGTCATTCTGGACGGCCCTGGCCATCTTCCTCCTGACCACCCCGCCCCCCGCCTGGTGGCCAGCCCTTCTCCCCACCGCCCTGGCCTACACCACGGCCAGCACGATCCTCCTCGCTCTGCCCAGCACAATCCCCGACTCCCGCCAGCGCCCTTCCGCCCGCGACCCCCGCCACGGTGGCGGCTGCGGCACCTGAATCGCCGTGCGCCACCCGGCGCGAATCCGTCCAGGTCTTCTGGTTCCGGTGCCTTGAGGCTCGGGAGGTGCGGGGACTGCAATGCCCTGGTCATGCCTGCTCCGCCCTAAGCGGGGGTGAACTCGACATTCAGGCCACGGGCTTCAGGAGGCGCGTAGTCTCCCGTATGTCCGAGCGGTGTGGGCACAGATTCGGCCTGGTATGCCGAATCGCCAACCGGGATTCGGGCTGGCTATCGCACTACCGGCTTGATATGCTGTTGCCGCACGTCACGCGGTTCATGGAAACGGAGGCCACGCCATGTCTGCCAACAGGCTGGTTGTCATATGGCTCCTCACCTTGCTAGCTGTGCGCCTTGTTGACGGTGAGTCTCCAAAGCACAGCCAGAGCGTCCACGTACTCTTGTACGGCAACGGCGGCTGTACCACTCGAGTGGTTGCGGAGAACCAACAGGCTCGGGAAAACGCCCGGGGGCAAACGTACTTGTTCACCTTAGTGCGCGTCGCCAAGGCCAGTCTCCAGGCGAAGAGGCACGTCGCGGCGTGTGAGCTGGTCTTGGGCTTGCCGCTGCAGACGCCCGACGATTTCGAGTTCAACTTCTTCTTTACTCAGAGCATCCATGCCTTCATCGAGGCGGCTCATGCCATCGCCCACAATAATGTTATCCCGCTCGACGTCGGGACGATTATCACTGGCTCATTCGACCTTACGAATGCTGCCGACGGGCCTATCGCCGATGATCTCCTGATCATCAAGGGGCACAGCAACGTGGCTGAGCAGTGCGTACACAATCGCCCAGCGCACTGCTCTCACTCGCACGACTGCTGGCGCCAGCAACTTGGCGGCGCTGCTTCACGGGAGCCGCCAAACGACCCCGAAAACGATGCGGCGGCGGACCACGCCAAGGCTTGCGTCACGGCCACCCGTAGCAAGCATCCTCGCGAGGGCTCCAACTGCTTCCGACAGTCGAAGATCCCTATGAAGCTCTCGGCGGCGAAACGGCGACACGCCTCCCCGCTTGAGGCGAGCGGCCAGAGTAAACCCGCTCAAGCGAGCGACAAGCAGCGCGGATTGTGGCCATCGATCTTGAAGCCCAATCAAAGCCATGAGAATTTCCCGGAAACTGGCTTGTGCCGGTTGGAAAACCGTGGCAAATATGACACACCTTGGAGGCGAATGTGCATAATTGCCTACAATCTCCTCGCTGCCGCGCACAGCGCGCCTGCGTTTATTCAGTGGTTACCGCATAGTGCATCGCACACTAATGGTCTTTCACTCGTTTGATGCCAGCGTTTTGTTTGTGGAAGTCATACATGTTCCTCTCCTCGTTCCTAACAGCATGTGGGTCCCCGATTCTTGAGTTGCCTGCGCAATCGGCGTGCGAGTGGTTCGGGACGCTACTTTTGAACCGGCGGGCGTTCAATTACGCTCGCGAGCAACTGCGCCCACGATACGATACCGAGAGCCTACCTGCGCAATACGATGCCATTGTTACGAATTTTCTTCTAAAGCGGCAAGACTTTATCGACTATTTCAAGTCATGTCCTCATCCAACGGCTGCTGGCCTTTCCCAGCTTCTCCTTGAGCGTTTACGCACGCGTGCACGCAATTGGGTTTATAACAAGCCAACGGAAGACCTCTTTTCGCAGATGCCTGAATCCGTGACGCCGTGTTCCCTCAAATCGCCATTTCGCGCTTGTTTTACCG
>CAZPTF010000313.1:0-5009 GCA_964589015.1 uncultured Anaerolineae bacterium | reverse complement strand
GCCAGGATTTTTGGCGACAAGTGTAGCGCCTTTGACACGACCAATGCGCTGGAGAACACGTCCACTGGAGCAGACTGGGCCAATCTCCGCGCAGGCCATGCGAGGGTCTGGTGGCCCGTTCCCGTGGGTCTCCACACAATAGGCCACATTCCCTCGATATTGATCACACCGGCACTGCCCTCGACGGCGACGTACGGCACAGGTTCCGCAGGGAACGGGCGATCACACCACCGGCTGGCTGCGTCGCCGGACACCGTTGTGCATCCTGCTATGCGCGCTCACGTCATCGAACTACGGTGCAGCGGCACGGTGCGAAGCGGTTTTTTTCGCATTCGCGCGAGATATCGTATAATGGGGTGCATGCTGGAATTCAGGAGACGGAGACATGGTTCTGGATATCGTTCAGGGTAGATACCGTATTCTCGAACAGACCACTTCAGGCAGCACAACGGTCACCTATCTGGTCCGTGACCTGCAGAACAATCGGATTGCCAACCTGAAGATGTTCAAGCCCGGGATGCGATCACCGGAGGATTTCCCACGTGTTTTCCAGGAAGAGATCAAGACGCTCACACGCATCGAATCGCTTCACCTCGTGCCCATTCTGGATTACGGCACGACCAACGACGGTACCTTCATCGTTTTCGAACACGTCGAAGGAAACTCGCTGACCGAGCTCATGCGGCAGGAACAGCGCTTCAGTCTCGAAGCGGCGATGGGTCTGATTCGCCAGCTTGCCCAGTGTCTGGCGGACGTGGCGCCGTATGGCATCGTCTTTGGAGACCTGCATCCGGACAACATCGTCATTACGGGAAAAGGGACGTTGCGCGTAGCGGACTTTCGCATCGGGCCGGAAATCGACGCGAACGACCTGTTGTCGCTCGGATACACACCGGTCCGGCATTATCTCGCGCCCGAGGTCCGGCGGCAACAGACGCCGACGAGCAAGAGCGACATCTACTCGCTCGGTGTGATGTTCTTCGAGATGTTGGCCGGTCAGGTGCCTTATCCGGACGACAACAGCACGGGGTCCTGTACCAGGCGGGGTAACGGCAGTAAACCATCGGTCAGCGCTTTCAACGCCGAAGCATCCGAGGCGATCGACGCGATTATTCAGCGTTGCCTCGCCGAGAATCCGGATGAACGCTACCTGCCGCTCGAACTGGTACGGGAGATCAACGACATCCTGGGTGAAGTCAGTGGAGGGCAGTCCATCGAGGGGATACTGGCGGGACAGACACTCGGACGCTACCAGCTGCTTGAACGGATCGGGCAGGGCGGCATGTCATCGGTGTACAAGGCATACCAGCCTGGCCTGGATCGCTACGTTGCCGTCAAGGTCCTGCCGACCTACTTCAGCCGGGACTCCCTGTTCGCTGCACGTTTCGCGCGTGAGGCTCAGGCCATCGCCCGGCTGCGGCATCCGAATATTCTCCAGGTGTACGATGTCGGGCAGGAAGGCGAACTGGCGTATATTGTCATGCAGTACGTCGAAGGTGGCAGCCTCAAGGATCTGTTGGGGAAACCGCTGCCCCTCGAAACGTGTGCCAACGTCATCGCACAGGTCGCAGCGGCACTCGACGAAGCACACAGCCAGGGCATTATCCACAGAGATGTCAAACCGAGCAACATCCTGCTCGCCAGACCCGATTGGATGCTCCTGTCGGATTTCGGGCTGGCGCGCATGCTCAAGACCAGCGTCAGGCTCACACATTCGGGGGTAACGATCGGGACTCCTGCCTACATGTCTCCGGAACAGGGGCAAGGTATGGCGGTGGACGCCCGCAGCGACGTGTACAGCCTTGGAGTGATTCTCTTCGAAATGATCACCGGATCTCTACCTTACGAGGCAGAGACCCCGATGGGACTGATCGTCAAACACATCACCGTCCCCGTGCCACGCCCTTCGAGCTTCAATCCGAACGTGCGGGAAGCGGTCGAGCGGGTGATCATGAAGGCTCTGGCGAAAGATCCCGCAGACCGGTATCACTCGGCCGGAGAGCTCGCCGTTGCGCTCCGGAAAGCGCTAGAAGTGGCGACGCACTCCCCGCGCGAGGAGAGCCGTGCCGCCGGAATGGAGGGCCACCAGCGGCACATCCCCAGTGAAAGCAAATCTCCCCTGCGACGGTCCGACGCATCGCCACAGCGAGGCCGTCTCCCGCTGGTAGCGATCGGCGCCGCCATCACCGTCCTGCTCGTGCTGAGCGTGCTGCTCTATGGCAGCACGCGGCTCGGGCGAGAGCAAACTGCCAACCAGCCAACGCCGCTTGTGACCGCAACCAGCGGCACCCTGCTGGCTACGCTGCCGCGCGGGCATGTTGTGCTGTCCACGCCGTCCGCTGTCCCGGCTCCGCGCGACATGGCATTCCACCCAGCCGTGGAAGTTGCGCCACGTGGGTCCACGAGCGGGTCGCCCACAGCAACACCGCCCCCGCGCGCTAGCGCATCTCCGACGACGTTGGAGATCGCGACGACCACAGCCACTGTGGCGCCGACTGCGACAACCCGCGCCAGTGTCACGCCGACAAACGCAGCACCAACACATCCGCCGACGATCTTGGAGATCGCGACGACCACATCCACTGTAGTGCTGACTGCGACAACCCGCGCCAGCGCCACGCCGACGAGTGTAGCACCAACACAGACACCGACGATTGCCTCAACGCAGACTGCGACATCTGTACCGCCCACCATCGACTACGAAGCCCTATTAACGGATGAAGCGCAGCGCGTGGCGTTTGCAGTAGCGGCGACGCTAACCGCCCAACCCACAGCCACCGCAACGCTGACTCCTTCGCCGGCAAACACGTCGACGGCGACTGCAATCCCGACGCACACCGCGACAGCGTCTGTGACGCCGACGCCCACGGCGAGTTCGACCGCGACTGGTACAGCCATCGTGACTGCGAGACACAGTGCCACGCCGACGCACACCAGCGCAGTCACCCGCACACCCACCGCAACGGCGCGCACCACACCCCTCGTCACAGCACCGAGCCAGGCAGCAGCTACGAATGTAGCGCCACAAGCGCTGGCACCAGTCACACTGCTCAGCCCCACCGAAACCGAGCCAACGGAGTCCAGCACGCACGATTCGACGCCAGACAGCGTAGCTCTCGATTCCGAACTCCTCGCCCAACCCATGCTGATCAATCCGGGGACGGGATTCACGACAGGAGATGGGCGAGCGGAATTCCAGTGGGATTGGTTCCGCGCCCTGGAGCCCACGGAATGCTTCGAGCTGGTAATGAGCGGCAGCATGGAGGGGCCATTCTGGGGTGCGATCGCGTGCACTAAAGACAAACAGGCGTCATTCAACGTGACCGATGCACGGCACATCCTGGCAGGGCCGGCAGGACAGTATTTCTGGACGGTCAGGGTCAATATGCAATTGCCCTCCAATGAATGGATTACCGTGAGCTCCACCGAAGAACCACGCGAGCTGCGTGTCTCGGGCGGCGGTGGGGGAAGGGGAAGCAGCGGTGGCGGTGGCGGCGGGAAAGGCTTTCCATCACCGTGAGCGTGTCCCGCATGAACGTGCTGGAACCGTGTGGCTACTCAAAATCCACCTGGAGCAGGTAATTGCTCGAACCCGCATCCGTGCATTTCGTGGTCGCATACACGAAGACCATATAGTCGCCCGCCTGCGTGGGCCGGTACGAAATGTGCTCGTCCACATTGCCCGTCGCGTCGGACCAGGCTTTGGGTGCAGTCGTATCGGGTAGCTGGTACAGATACACGTCGTAATCGCAGCCTGAGGGAATGTGTCGCAAACCGATCTCGATAGGTGTGCCCGTCGTTGCGATGTGGAACTTGTACTCGTCCTTCTGACCGGTTTCGCAGAAGTTGGCCAAAAGCGTCGTGTTGCCCGTCAGCAGATACGCGTGCTGCGGGTCATCGTTCGGCTCGTAGGGGTCCGCAGCGCAGACAAAGTCTTTGAGGACACAAGGTGCATACACATAGTGAATCGCCGGCTCGACCATGACCACCGTCTCGGCGAAATCCAAGCCGAGGCTGTTCGTCGCAGTGACGGTCGCGGTGTACGTCCCGGCGAGCGCATAAACGTGCGCGACCGCCGGCCCCTCGGCATCCGCGCCATCCCCAAGAGTCCACACGAATGCGAGATTGCTGCCCGCCGTGGCCGTCGCCGTCAGATACGTCGTGCTGCCGGCGATGGTCGGGCCGCTGTTTTCAGCGGCGAAGCCGACGAGCGCCAAATCGACCGGCACGACGGTCTGTGCGACGGCGTAACTGACCTGGTTGGTCGCCGTAACCGATGCCGTGTACGTCCCGACCGCACCGTAGGTGTGCTGCACCGTCTGGCCACTGCCTGCCGCTCCGTCACCGAACGCCCAGGCGTAAGACACTCCGGTCCCCTGCAGCACACTCGCCGAGAGACTGGTCGGCGAACCCAGCGCGGTGGCGCCATCGCTCTGGGCGCTGAGCCCGGCAATCGCCTGCTCTACGAGAACGACGGTCTGCGCGGCGACCGAGCTGACCGAATTCGTCGCCGTCACCGTCGCGGTGTAGGTTCCCGCTTCCGTGTAGGGGTGGCTCACAACCGGCCCAGCACCCTGTTGGCCATCACCGAACGCCCAGGCGTACCCCACATTGGTTCCCGCACTCACATTCGCAATCAGCACCGTGTCGCTGCCCAGGACAGTTGGGCTATCGCTGTCTACACTCAAATCCGCTATGGGCACGTCGACGATCGTCACCAACGTATTGGCTGTCCTGGTACTGACCAGGTTCTGGGCGGTGACCGTCGCCGTGTAGCTGCGCACCGCGCCGTAGGTGTGGGCAGTGTATTGTCCCGCCCCGTTCTGGCTGTCTCCGAACTGCCAGGTGTACGCGACAGCCGTGCCCGCCGTTACCGTCGCGCTCAGCGCGGTCGTGCCGCCTAATTGCGTCGGGCTGCCGTTCGTCGCGGCAAGACCGCTGACCGCGTCCTGGATGAGCACAGCAGTCTGCGTCCACTGCGTGCTGACCGAATTGGTGGCGGTCACCGT
>CAZPTF010000312.1:0-5014 GCA_964589015.1 uncultured Anaerolineae bacterium | reverse complement strand
CACCGGTTGCGGCATCAAAGTTAAAATTCTGGATGGGGTAGCGGTCAAAATCGACGGTAGCCCATACAGTCCCATGTCGATGTGGCCTCATGTGCCATATCAAACGTCGCTCCACGAAATGGCTGCGACAGAAGGTTGGTTGTGTCCCAAAGGACAGGCCGGCATACAAACCGCTTACGACCCCTACCGTATCCGCACCGTTCTGAAACGCAAGGGACCTCGCGGCGGCAATCGATGGGAGTCTGTCCCCTTCGATCAGGCCGTGGACGAAATCGTCAATGGCGGTGACTTGTTCGGTGAGGGCCACGTGGACGGATTGAAGGACCTGTTTGCTCTGCGCGACCCACAAGTGGCCAAGGCCATGTCCGGGGATATCGCCCAGATCGCTAAAGAAAAAGACCCGGCAAAACGCCAGGCTCTGGTCAAGCAGTTCAAGGTTAAACATAGCGTCAATCTGGATAAGCTGATTGATCCCGATCATCCCGATCTGGGGCCAAAGAACAACCAGTTCTGTTTTATCTGGGGGCGTTTGAAAGATGGGCGAGGTGATTTAATCAAGCGCTTCACCGGTGATGCTTTCGGGTCGGTCAACGCTCATGGGCACACCACTGTTTGTCAGGGTAGCCTCTATTTCACAGGCAAAGCGATGAGCGAACAGTTCGACGAGGGCAAATGGGCCGGTGGCGACAAGTTCTATTGGCAGACCGACCTGGCTAACGCCGAGTTCGTCATTTTCGTCGGCGCCTCGCCCTTTGAAGGGAATTACGGCCCTCCATTGCGCGCGGGCAAGATCAGCGAGGGCTTGATCTCTGACCGCTTGCGATACGTCGTGGTCGATCCGCGCCTGTCGAAGACGGCTGCCAAAGCATGGAAATGGATGCCGGCCCTGCCCGGTACCGAGGGAGCATTGGCGCTGGCTCTCATCCGTGAGGTGATAGAACGCGAAGGGTACAACAAGACTTTTCTCGCTAACGCCAATCGGGCTGCCGCTAAGGCCGATCAGGAACCGACCTGGTGCAATGCCACCTGGTTGGTCAAAGTAGATGACAAGGGGAAACCGGGCAAGTTATTGCGAGCTTCTGACCTGGGCATCGAACCGGAAAAGCGAGACAAAGCGGACGGTTCGGGCCAATGGGATTTTGATCCTTTCGTCGTTTTGAATGACCGTCAGCCCGTTACCTTTGACCCCCACGACCCCGAAAATCCGGTGGAAGGCGATTTGCTGGTAGACGGAGAGGTAACTGGCAAAGACGGACAGATACGGGTCAAAAGCGCACTGCAAGTGTTGTACGAGTCAGCAAACGAGCACACGACCGAAGAGTGGGCTGCCATCTGTGGGGTATCCGCTGATGATCTTCGGTCTATTGCCGTGGAATGGATCAGATATGGTCGTCGTGCTTCTGCCGACCTCCATCGAGGTGCCAGCCAACACACCAATGGCTATTACAATGTCCAGGCATGGTATGATTTCAACCTGCTTGCCGGCAACTACGATTATGCCGGCGGAATGGTCAAGACCAGCGCCTACGATCAATCTGGGGGCAAGGACGGACAACCTTTCCCGATTGCCAAGATGCACCCCGGCAAGATGGACAAATTCGGTGTCACCATCATCCGTACCAGCAAATACCAGGACTGCACGCTATATGATCGTGACGGTTATCCTGCCAAGCGCCCCTGGTATCCCCTGTCTTCAGACATTTACCAGGAGATTGTCCCCTCCATCGGAGACGCCTATCCGTACCCTATCAAAGCCGCCATTTTATACATGGGATCGCCGGTTTATTCCTTACCAGCTGGCCATACCAACATAGAAATCTTGCGAGATCCCAAGAGACTGCCGCTCTTCATTTGCTCGGACATCACCGTCGGCGAGACCAGCATGTACGCTGATTACATCTTCCCTGACCTGTCCTACCTTGAACGATGGGAATTCCACAAGTCACACCCCTCTGTGATCGTGAAGAACGCACCAGTGCGGCAACCGGCCATTGCCCCTCTGACCGAGACGGTGACAGTTTTCGGCGTCGAGCAGCCGGCCAGCCTGGAAACGCTGCTGCTCGGCATAGCCGAGAGGTTGAGGCTATCCGGTTTCGGTCCCGATGGGTTCGGGGAAGGCAAGCCGTTCCTGCGAGGCGAAGACCTGTACCTGAAAGAAGTGGCTAATCTGAGTTTTGGAGACAAGAAACCCGATCCTGCGAAGGGCGAAAAGGGTGAAATCGCGCCCGATGCAGACGACGAAGAGGTACGTATTTTCCTGGAAGCCCGCAAACACCTGCCCACAACGGTCTTCGATCCTGAAGCATGGCAGGCGGCAGTGGGGGAAGAATGGTGGCGCAAGATCATTTACGTTCTCAACCGGGGTGGGCGCTTCCAGGATTGGAACAAGTCGACCAGCGGCGAAATCGTCTCCAATAAGTATGGCAAACAGATCAACATGTACTGCGAAAAGACCTACGAGGTCAAAGACTCCATGACCGGCCAAAACTGGTCGGGTGTGGCGCGTTATTTCCTGGCCCCGACCGATGCCCTGGGCAACTTGCTGGAGGACGAACAGGACGGATACGACTTGAGTTTGATCACCTATCGAGAGGTCGCCCAGACCAAGAGCCGCACCAGCGGCAACTATTGGCTACAGGCGGTGTTGCCGGAGAATTTTGTTATCATCAACAGCCTGGATGCCGCTCGATTGGGTATTGGCGATGGGGAGCAGGTGTGGGTTAGTTCGAAGACTAACCCGGATGGCGTGTGGAACCTGGGTAACGGGGTGCTTCTTCCGATGGCCGGCAAACTCAAAGTCGTCGAAGGCATCCGCCCCGGGGTGGTGGCCTTCTCCTTAGGGCACGGCCACTGGGCTTATGGCGGAATGGACATTATGGTAGATGGTGCGACGATCAAAGGCGACCCGCGCCGTATCACCGGCCTGCATCTCAATGCCGCCATGCGCACCGATACACATAATCCCAACACCTGTCTGCGTGACCTCGTGGGTGGCAGCGCGGTCTTTTATGATACGAAGGTCAAGGTATCGAAAGTGCAATCCCCCGAATTATCCTGAACACCACGAAATGGTTAATATGCTGGGGGCATAGCAGAAAACCGAAAGGCAAGCTATGCCCCTGGCGGCAAATCGACTCAAACCCGGCAACGCGGCGGCACACGAGAAGCTCAGTGCGTCGCGCAGGCGATGCAGGGATCGAACGCGCGCACGACCCGGCCAACTGCACGCTCCAGTTCCAGGTCCACACGCTCCGGTGTGACATACCTCCGTGCAGCCACACGCAAGGCCTGCTCGATAGCCAGCATGTTATGTACAGTTGGAATGATGAATTCCGCCGCACGGATCAGACCATCTTCGATCCGGTAATGGTGAACCAGCGGACCGCGTGGTGCTTCGACCAGACCATAGCCATCACCATCTCGCGGTGTGTAGGATACAGCAACGTCGGTTGTGTCGAACGGTTCTGCGAGAATCGCCACGGCTCGCTCCAACGCGTACACCAATTCAATACCCCGCGCCAGATCGAACAGCAGAATCGCGTGTGCCGGACATCCAAATGCGGATCGAAAGTCTCTGAGGTATGCATCCGCTCGTGGTGTTCCCATCGTATGTGTCATATTGATCCTCGCCAGACTGTTGGCACGCATGACCTGTCCCTGGTAGCTCGTCTGCCCGGCATAGCTGTAATCCGTGTCCTGGTAGATGAGGTGATTGTGAAACGCGGCAGCGGGGAAACAATCACATTCGACGCCGTGGACGTTCATGACACGCAGCAGGTCACCATCGAAATTCGGTGCGGATGAACCCGTCGCGGCGATATAGTACGCTGGCGTGTCGTCCCCCAATGTCCCCAGCCGCTCACCCATCGCCAACGAGACCTCGATATAATACTCGACCAGCTCGCAGGCCAGCGGTAGGATCTGCTCGATTTCGTCCTGTACCGCCGCAGCACGTTCCTCCCCGATACCGCTTGACATTCCACCTACCACCGCTTTGATTGGATGGATGAACTGCCCGCCGACCAGCGAGATCAGGTCGGTGCCCGCCTTTCTGACGCGCAGTGCACTACGCGCAATGTTCGCTCCGACCTGTTCCGGGACATCGTCGGCGGCAAGCTGAAAAAGACTCGCCAGACCCAAACGGTCCGGCATGGTGAACAGAAAGAGCGAGGTCGCCTGGTTCTGGATGAGTTGTCCGAGCATCAGCAGCTCGCGCAACCGGCGGGCCCGAAGTGGTGGTGTCACACCGTACGCGCTCTCCAATGCCTTCACCGCCGCCACGTGGTGTGCGGTAGAACACACCCCACAAATGCGCGGTACCAGAACCGGCATCTGTTCCGCCGGCACACCCTGCATCAGATACTCGAATCCGCGTATCTCAGTCGCCTGAAAATATGCCGCCGCGACCTCACCCGCACGCACCTCCACGACGACCTGAGCATGTCCTTCGATCCGGCTGAGTGGAAAGGTCAGTGTAGTCATATCATCTGTTCCTTGTGCCGCGCTGGACGATCGACGCCGGCATAATCCGCAAATTGAAAGAGGAAAAGCGCGAGCTGCGGCGAACGCAACGCCTGATCGATCTCCTCACCCGAAACATCGGTCATGCTCTCGAAAACACGGCGAATGCTGGAAAACCAGGCATCGGATTCTTTTTCGATCAACGCATCGGAAGGCCCTCTGCAGCCCACACACGGATGGCCCGGACGGGTGCACAGCGCCCCACAACCACCACGCGTCGAGCTTCCAACACACAGATAGCCCTGATTGATCAGGCAAACGTCCGGAAGCACCTCACCGTACTGAAAGCCAAGCAAGTGTTTCGGACGCATCTCTTTGACTTTCCGGCGACCGCACTCCTGGCACACGGTTCGGACTGGCTGATAGCCAGGTGCTGTGCCCAGTGCCGACATGAAAAGCCTGGGCGTCGGTGGACACCCAGGCAAATAGACGTCCACACTCACCGCCATGTCGATGGGGCGACACTTCGGCAGCAACCGTGGCACGTGCCGGC
>CAZPTF010000311.1:0-5039 GCA_964589015.1 uncultured Anaerolineae bacterium | reverse complement strand
GGTGAGCTTTCGGGTACCCTGCCGGGTTAGAAGCAGTGGAGTTGGCACTGGATGAGACGCAGGCCCAATGCCTCGATAGCGGCAGACACCTCCATTTTGGGGATACGCAGTTTCTTCGCGATCGCCCAGGCGTCGGAGCACGTGATGTTACCATCCGCAGTTCGGTTACGTAGAGCCTTCTCCACCTCTTCACTCACTGTTTCGGCGGGACGGACGATTTTATGCAGACCTTGCGCCTTAGGTCCGTAGCCGAACAAGCCCAGCTGGCAATGGGAAATACGGATATCCAGGCCGGTTGCCAGGTCACCGACTTCTCCGGGCGCGACACTGTGCTCCTGCGCGATTCTGAAGGCAACGGCACAGGGTAATTTGCCATCCTTGAGAGAATTTCTGAGCGTTTCTTCAATCGTCATGCGTGGTCTCCTCAGCAACGATTGGAATCATACAATGCGTTGCAGGTGGAACGGCAAGGCCGCTAAAGATTCACGAAGTAGTTCGTACAGGCAAGGTCGAGCAGTTCCGGGCTGAGCTTCGGTTCGACTTCGCGGTAGTTGGCGACGTCGACAAGCTCATCGATAATGTCACGCGGGTGGCATGCCCGCAGATTCGCCTGTGGTTTGATATAATACTCCTGCAACAGATAAGCAAGTCCTTCATCACTGTACGCGATTTTCCGCGAGCGGCACATCCTTCTGAAAATCTCGCGAAATTCCTCGAACGAGGGATCTCCGATCTCCACCTTGTAGCGAATGCGGCGCAGAAACGCCTCGTCGACGAGATCACGCGGCTCGAGATTGGTGGAGAAGACGATGAGCACTTCGAACGGGACTTCGATCTGGCGGCCGGTGCGCAAGGTCAAGAAATCGAGACGCTTTTCCAGCGGCACGATCCAGCGATTCAGCAAATCACGCGGACGAACCTGTTGCCGCCCAAAGTCATCGATCAGGAACATGCCGCCGTTCGCTTTCATCTGGAACGGGGCTTCGTAGAACATCGCGGTGTCATCGAAAATCAGTTCGAGTGATTCCAGCATCAGCTCGCCCCCGACCACGACGACCGGCCGGCGGATCTTCACCCAGCGCTGGTCGATGCGCTCGCGTTGCGCCTCAGTCTCTTCCACGCGCACGTGATTCAACTCGTCGAAGACTTTGACGATCTGCCCTTCGACGGACACTGCGTAGGGAATACGGATGTCGTTGTGCAGGATGATCCGCCCGATGCTTTCTGCAATGGATGTCTTGCCGTTTCCCGGTGGACCAAACAGAAAAAGGGACCGTCCGGAGTTTATCGCCGGACCCACCTGGTCGATGATCTTGTTGCTGATGACCAAATGGGATAGCGCCTCGCGGATGGTCTGCGGATTGACATGTATCTGCTGGGTTGTTTGTTGTTGAATCGCTTTGTTGTAGCTCTGCAGATTGACCGGCGCTGGACCGATGTATTGATTCCTGCCCAATACCTCGCGGGCGCGCATGCTGCCGCGGTCGGTGATGGCAAAATCGTAACTTGCTCTGCTGACGCCGGTCCCCCCTTTGATCTCGACCATACGCTCGCGGACCAGGAAAGTGATGACGGTATCGATCACACCTTGAAACGGCAACCGGATTACATCCGCGATGTCGGAGCCCTTCCGGTATCCTTGAAAATACAGGACTTTTAAGATCAGATCGGACAGAAACCCGATGTCTAACCCGCTTTCATCGATCGTCTTGGGTTCGGGTGGCACAAACAGGACGGATTGCCGGGCACTATTTGTGGAATACTCAGACATCGCAACACCCCTTTGTCAGGAGCCTATCGACCTAGTTGCTTTTCGTCGTGTCAGATGCGCTCATTCGTTCATAGAGCCGTCTCAAATTACCCTGGTGGAGTTGTTGTACCAATCCGTTCAGGGGGATACGGGATTTGCCGAACTGCTCGATGTCGAGGGCCAGGAGCTCTTGAAGCGGAGTGTCTTCGCGAAGCGCATCGCGGACACAGCGCGTGATGTTTTTGAGATAGTCCATGCTGGAGTCGATCGTCTCGTTGATTTCGCCGCGCAGCAGCACTTCACCGTGTCCCTGGACGATGTTCTCCAGGTTCATGTCGCGGATTATCTGCAGGGATTGCATCATTTGGTCCACATCGCCCCACACGATGTAAGGCACCGGCATCATGATGTCCCCCGCGAACAAGACGCGATCTTCTTTCACCAGTACTGCGATAGAGTCTGCGGTATGGCCGGGCATGTAAACCAACTGGATGGTCTTACTGCCCAACCGCAAAGTCAGCTCGCTCTCGAAAACAATATTCGGGAAACGAATCACGACACTGCTAAGCTCGGGGTTCTGTTCCTGTGCTGCGCTCAGACCTTTCTCGGCATATTTGGTGATCGCCCGGCGGCAGAGCCTGTGCGCGATGATGTCGGCATTGGGGAACAAGAAGTCGCCGAAGATGTGATCTGCGTGCGAATGGGTATTGATGACAAACTGCGCCTGGTTTGGAGTGTGATCTTCTACGAAATCGACAATTTCGGCAGTTTCTGAAGGAAAGGGAAGGGTGTCGACCACGACTGTCCCTTCTTCCGTTACGATTACTCCGGCAGTCACCTGAGCGTACAGCTCACTTGTGAAAACATAGATATCCTCGCTGACTCGTTCCCGTGCCATCTAGCTCTGTCCCCTCATAGCAACCTGTCGGAAATGGTGTGTTGATTGGATTCGACGCTTGTCCGGAGTCTGCTAGTGCGTGCGCAGGCTTGGCGGGCCGCGCCTATCCTTTGACAGGGGTTGCTCGTCGGTAGCGTCACCTTGCCTGACAGCTAACCAACTGACCACCGCACGGACAAGTTTTCAGACGGTTCTGTGCTGCCGTATTCCATATAAATGTATAAAATACGTCTTACTGTAACGAGAATATCACAAACGAGGGGCAATGTCAAGACCTTCTGTGAAATGTTTTGACAAAACCGTCGGCCTGCTATAGAATGTCGCCAACTCGTCGTATGAGGTATGAATGCTGTTGCACGTCTCCGGCTATGGGGTGCCATAACCCGATTTTTTGAAACCAGAGAGAGGAGAAGAACCGCGTGTTACTTGCCCCGGCCGATTCGCTATCGACACTGCGCGTGATTGTTGTCGGTCTCGCGCTGTTGTGGGTGCCTGGTTGGTTCGTACAGTCGTTGTTTCTACGCAGGCAGTCTCTTCCGCCGCTGTCCCGCCTCTCCTTACCGTTCGTCTTCAGCGTCGGAAGCATCGCCCTGATTGGTGCAGTAGTCTCTGCACTGAGCGGGTCTCTGAGCACGGTGCAGGGGTGCGTGGCGGTCTGGTGGCTCGCCCTCACTATCGCGTGGTTGATCCATACGAAATTCCGCAAGCTTGGCCTCATTCCTCGTTTTCAACTGACTGATCCCAATTTCTGGCCCAGTCTGTTGGTGTTGTTCTTCGCTGCGGGCTGTGCTGTGCTGGCGTACTATGGAGGCGCCTGGCTGAGCCAGACTGCGGACTCGTTCTACCATCTCGCGGCCATCCGGCGGCAAATCGAGCTCGGCAGCGCGTTGCCGCACGGGTTGTTCTACGTGTACGAACAACCCTCAACCGTATTGAACGTGACTGCCGGGACTTGGCACCTTGTCCTGACGCTGTTCTCGTTGTGGTCCGGCGTTGACATCACCTGGTTATGGCTGCGCCTACCCGTGTTGCTCGCGCCGCTGCTGGTGGTTTCATTCTATTCGTTCGCAAACGCGCTGTTCAAGAATGCCTGGATTGCGCTGCTGGGCACGTTGATTCAGTTCGTGCTGTACGACAAGCTCGACTTTCGCATTTCGCCCCGCTCGAACCAGGTGGGTTTTGTCCTGCTCTGGGTAGCCTTTGTTTTGGTGTTCACGTATCTCGATGAAGCAAACCTGCGCGTTTTTCTGCTGATCGAAGGTCTCGTTGTCGTGCTCGTGACCTGGCACTTGTTGATGGCGGAATTCTTTCTCATCGGCATTGGAGCCTATCTCTGTTTGCGCTGGCTCGCCACACTGGTCACGCGACGCAGGATAAGCCTGGATCAGGAAAGCCGGCGTTTGCTGTACCTGCTGCTGCCCGCTGTGCTGGTGGGCGTCCCATTTGTGCTGTTCAAAGCGGCAGGTGGGGGGATCTTATACGCCAAGAAGAACTGGTTGGGAATATCAAGGCCGACGTTTAGTTCGACGGTCCAGTTGGGCGCAGGGTTCACGATGATTGGTCCATTCCAATTGCATCGCGTGGATCCCCGCTGGCATTTCGCCCCGCTGCGGTTCGCGCTTTGGCTATTCGCCTATTTCACCTCGCTGTTTCTGATTCCACCCGCCTTGAAGCTGCGTCGTTTCGCGCTGTTTCTGTTCACACCTGTGGCGGTTGTGGCCTTCGTTTTGCCTAACCCGTTCATCATCACTTTCCTGCAGGGCAAGATGACCGATATCGGCCTGCTGCGCCTGGTCCTATTGCCGGCGTATGGGCTTATACTCGGCTGGTTCTTCTGGGAATACACGGGACGTTGGTTTCGAGCCATCGCTGCGCTGCCGGCTGTTGCCCGCTGGAGTTACGGTGGCACTTGGAGATCCGTCTTGGGCCTGATTGCCGCAGGGGTCGCCCTGGTGCTGATGGGGTACGTGATCGTTCAGCAGGGTGTCGATAGTCTGGAAGATTTGTACAGCCCTTCGTCGACGCACAAATACAGCTTTGCCAGGAGCCGCAGCGAGATGCACCTCAGCACGCAACCACCCTATGTGTTCCTCATGGAACATTCATTGCCGGGGACGGTGGTTGCCAGCGATCCCGAATATAGCTATTACCTGGGGGGAATGACCGGGAGATCGGTGATCGCTGTCCCATACACACACACACCTCCTTCCACCGGGCCGCGGTTCGAGGTACGGTTTCAGGATAGCCTGGATATCCTCGATCCGTCCATTGGGTTGGACCAGACAGCCGAGTTATTGGATAAGTACGACGTCTGTCTGGTGTGGATCGACAGCCGCATGACGTCTGTGGACCCGGCGGCCTCGCGAGAGAAATTCGAGCGTCACCCCGCCC
>CAZPTF010000310.1:0-5044 GCA_964589015.1 uncultured Anaerolineae bacterium | reverse complement strand
GTCCAGCATGAATGGCGCATTGCTGGGCAGCATCATGACCCGCAAATTTGGGGCGAGCTTCTCGATGTAACGGTAAGTCAACAGGCTGGGATTGTCCGCCAGAGCCTGGCTGACCAGTTTCAATGCCTGGGCCTCGCCCTCGGCACGGATGACGGCGGAATCCTTGAAGCCGGCAGCTTCGACACGCATGCGCTCGGCTTCTTTCTTCTGCTTGTCCAGCACGAATTGCATCTGCTCGGCCTGCTGTTGAGCGATCTGCTTCTGCTCGATCGAGCGGGCGTATTCTTCGGTGAAGTTGACGTTACGGATATCGAACGCGAGCAGCAACAGGCCGGAACTCTCGAAACGTTCACGCAATACCTGCTCGATTTTGGCCTGAATCTCCGCTCGCTTCGCGCCATATACGTCGGTCACCGTATACTGGGAGACGTGCAGACGGACGATGGAGCGGATGGCTGGCCGCACCAGAATGTTATTGTAGTCGCGCAGGTTGTTGTGGATGAACGCCGCTTTGGCTGGATCGATCTTGTAACGGGTAGACGAATCGATACCGACCTGGAGTCCTTCGGCGGTAGGCGACCACAACGAATCGTCGCCGGTCATTTGCCCCTCATCGCGCATCATGCTCATCGTGTAGACCTGTTCCATCGAATTGTAGCGGTAGACGGTGTCGATGTAAGGCATGATGAAGTGAATGCCTGGGTACAGCGGCGTATCTTTGGTGCCGGTGAATGAGTTGAAGACGACGCCGACTTGTCCGGCATCGACGACGACCAATCCCGCGCTCAATGTGCTGGAGAAGACAGCGAGTACCAGCAGAATGGCGACGAGCACCAGCGAGATCTTGATGTTGTCCCCGCGCGACCGTCGCAGCAGAATGGCTATTACGTAGACACCCAACACGATCCAGAACAAAACCGCAAAGACCCCCAGGGTATTGGCAATAAACATCTGAAGAACTCCCTTCTTCTTGTGCTACCGACCGCAAAGCCTTGGAGAAAACCCGCTCTCGATTTACCGCAGAGCGATGGCACCAGCCCCGGCGCATTTACTGAGATCAATTTACGTGAAAACCGTGCGCGTGTCAAGGCAGTATGTCCTCTGTCCCGCTGACAAGTTCAACAGATGCGCGGCAATTGATCGCCGGTCAACATGTTGACGATGCGGTGCGTACCGAGGATTGTCCTCAACACGACGCGGCCCGGATGGCTATCGTGGGCGCGTCCGATGATCCGAGCTTCACGCCCGTATGGGTGGAGGCGCATCGCTTGCAACACAGCGCCAGCGTCCTCGGGTGCGACGAACGCGACCAGTTTCCCTTCGTTGGCGACATACAGCGGATCGAGCCCCAGCATTTCGCACACACCGCTCACTTCGCCTTTGATCGGAATGTGCTCTTCCTCGATCTCAATACCGATGTCCGAGCTGGCAGCGATCTCATTCAACGTCGTTGCGAGGCCACCGCGCGTGGGATCACGCATGCAGTGAATATTGCTGGAGGCTGCCAGCATCGCGGCGATGAGGCCGTTCAGCGGCGCGCAATCGCTCTGCAGTGGACTGGTGAAGCGCAGCCCTTCTCGCTGGCTCATGATCGCCATGCCGTGATCGCCGATTGAACCGCTGAGGATGAGCGCATCACCCGGTCTTACTGCGGTTCCGGACAAATGCACACCTGCCGGAAGAGCACCCACACCCGCAGTATTGATGAACACACCATCCGCGCTGCCGCGTTCGACGACCTTGGTGTCGCCCGTGACGATGTAGACGCCGGCCTCTCGGGCTGTCCGTGCCATCGATTCGACGATGCGTTCCAGATCGGCGAGCGGGAAGCCCTCCTCGATGATGAACCCGGCGGTGAGGTACAACGGGTGTGCGCCCATCACCGCGAGGTCGTTCACGGTACCGCATATTGCCAGCTTGCCAATGTCCCCGCCTGGAAAGAACACCGGCTGTACCACGTAGCTGTCGGTGGTCAGTGCCAGCCGAGTCTCGCCGTCAGTGGCCGGCAATACGAAAACCGCGGCATCGTCCAGTTTCGCCAGCCACGCGTTGTCGAAATAGCGTGCAAAGAAATCGCTCACCAATCGGTGACCAGTCTGGCCACCGCTGCCGTGAGCTAACAGAATCTTGTCGTCCATCATAGCTCGCTTCTCATTGTATTTGGTGGGGTAGAGGCGCGAGATAGCGCATCTCTACAAGGGCTCGGCGCGATACTGGTAGTGGGCCGCGCACGCACCCTCTGCCGAAACCATACACGGGCCGACGGGGTGCGCCGGGTCGCAGACTTTGCCGAATAGCGGACAGTCAGTAGGCAATAGCACCCCACGCAATACCTCCCCGCAACGGCAGCCGGTATGTTCGACCGGTGTTGGCACTTCGACTGGAAAAGCCCGCATGGCGTCGAACCGTGCATACTCATCTCGAAACCCCAACCCGCTGCCGGGAACCACACCCATGCCACGCCAGTCCGCCGCTTCGATCCGGAACACACGGTACATCATGTCCAGCGCGACCGGATTCCCGTGCATGGTCACACTTCTTCCGTAGACGTTGCGTACGCCGGGTTGGCCACCAACTGCCAACTCGATCAGGGCGGCAATCGCCTGGAGCATGTCCAGCGGCTCGAATCCGGACACTGCACACGACAAACCGTAATCGCGCGGCAGGAATCCCCAGCCGGCTTCACCGATGATCGTCGTCACGTGTCCGGGACCGATGATGCCATCCAGATGGACCTCACCGGCATCGAGGATGGCACGGGTGGCCGGCGGGGTCAACTTGTGGAGCGACAGAACGAAGAAGTTGGCGATCCCTTCTCTCTCGGCGTGCATGACTGACGCGGCGATGGTCGGCGCAGTGGTCTCGAAGCCTACGCCGAGCATGATAACCGGACGGTCTGGGTTCTCCCGCGCCATTTGCACGGCGTCCAGGCTGGAATAGACGATGCGCACATCCGCACCGCGCGCTTTGGCGTTTTGCAGGCTCTCCTGGCTGCCTGGCACGCGGATCATGTCGCCAAACGTGGTCAGGATGACGCCAGGTACTTCGGCCAGTGCGATGGCGCGATCGAGATCTGCGGTCGCCGAAACGCACACCGGACAGCCCGGTCCGGAAACCAGTTCGACCATCGGCGCGACCAGCGAACGGATACCGTAACGCATGATGGCGTGGGTATGTCCGCCGCAGAACTCCATGAACCGCAGCGCAGGTCCGGCGTATGCCTGGATGCGCTCGATCAGGGGCTTGGCCAGATGGGGGTTACGAAATTCCCGGATGTACTTCACTCCGCCTGCCCCACATCTTGTCTCTGCAGCTGGTCTAACGCGCTGAACAGCTGCAACGTTTCCAGTGCCTCATCCTCATCGACGAGCGTGATGGCATAACCGGCGTGTACCAGCACGTAGTTTCCAGTCTGTGCGTCGGGAACCATCGCCAGACTGACCATTCGGCAAACCCCGTCGAGCTCGACCTCTGCCATTTCCCCATCGATATGCTTGATCCGTGTTGGAACAGCTAAACACATGGTTGATTGACCTCCCAAAAGCACGCCCGATCGTTCACCACCTATGCCTGGGGTGGCGCTGGATGTCAGCGTTCTGCGGCAGATGTGATCGACGTGCATCGAAACGTGCGCGAGTCTTCTTGTTCGTTGACATTCGGTTGTGCTGGTCTCGAACGAACCAGAAGCACGATCGGGTTGGTGCCCGGCGAGTACGCGTGAACGGATACCTCACGTTCCTACAGCCAAACCGGCGATGATGACCTGCCCGAGCGCGAGGCCCCCGTCATTGCAGGGGACCTGCCGGTGCGTCAAGACCTGAAAACCTGCATCTTGCAGAGTTCCAGAGGCCAATTGCAGCAGTAACCTGTTTTGGAAACACCCGCCACTCAGCGCGACGGTGTCCAGCCCGCTCTCCTGTCGAATCTCGACGCAGGTCTCAGCGATCATCGCCGCAATGCTCTGGTGAAAAGTCCAGCCCACCTCGGCAGCCGGTCGCCCGGCGCGTAGATCGGCTAACGCAGCTTCGAACAGGGCCCGTAGCTCAAGGATACCCTGACCATCTTGCTTTGTCAAGGCAAATGGATACGGTTCCCGCTGTATGGGCGGGCTTGTTTCCAACGCCAGGGTCGCCTGCATTTCAAGCTCGATAGCCGCTTGCCCTTCGTACGTTACATGCTGGCGGATACCGGTCAGTGCCGCGATGGCATCGAACAGGCGGCCGGCCGAGGACGTGAGCGGCGCGTTCAAGTTGCGGTCGATCTGCCGCTCGATCGTCGCGACTTCCACCGGCGAAAGCGCCTCCAGGCTGAGCAGGTTCAGCCCGCCGGTGACGGTTTGTTGCCAGTCTTTGCCGAACAGTGCGTAAAGGTAGCCGGCGATCAGGCGGCACGGATGCCGGACGGCTGCATCGCCGCCCACCAATGGCAGGTACTGCAAGTGGGCCGTGCGAGTGGCATACCGGTAATCCGCGACCAGGAACTCACCTCCCCAGATGTGGCCGTCCGTGCCATAACCGGTACCATCGAAACACACGCCGATCACCGGACCGGCATCCGGCTCCCAGTCGTTGTCAGCCAGGCACGAGGCGATGTGTGCATGGTGGTGCTGGACGGGTACCGCACGCAACTCATCTCTGAGTACACGCTGGAGGGCGTATTGGGTTGCCAGGTAATCGGGATGCAGATCGTAGGCGATGATCTCCGGATGCGTCATAAACAACCGTTCGTACAGTGCGACAGTTGTCTCGAAGTGTTGCAACGTTTCGAGGTTCTCCATGTCGCCGATGTGCTGGCTGAGGAAGGCATACCGTTCGCGGGTCAGGCAGAATGTGTTCTTGAGCTCCGCACCAGCAGCCAGCACGTTCGGCAGCGGCGCGGGCAGCCGGATTGGGAAGGGTGCGTAGCCTCGCGAGCGCCGCAGCGGCTGTGGTGACAGTCCGCGACCGGCACACGGCTTACTCGACGGTAGCTCGGGAACAAACCACACACTGTCGTCGTAACGGGCGTAGATCGCGCGGTTGTGCACGACGAAGAAGTCCGCCAG
>CAZPTF010000309.1:0-5047 GCA_964589015.1 uncultured Anaerolineae bacterium | reverse complement strand
GTGGCAGCGCGTCCCCACCCAGTCGCCGTTTCGTGCGATCGCCCACGTGCCCCAGATCTACGACCGCGAGTGGGTTGCGCAGGTGGAAGCGCTGTGGCCGCGGGAGATCGCAGCGACCTCGGCGAGCCGCTTCCGCACCGGCCCGAACGTGATGCTATGCGCGCTGTACTACCACTACCTGTTGTCGTCCAAGGCGCACCGGGCGCGCTTCCGTGCGATTCCGCTGTACCCGCGCTCCGTCGAGTACGAGTGGCTCATGTTATGCCGGGAGATCGAGCCAATGCGCGATATGCTCGACGAGATCGCCTTCCAGCGGCCGCGCTTCTTCTGTGTAAACGACGACCTGGACGAGTCCGCGGAATCCGAGCTCGTGCTGGAGCATTTCCAGCACTTCCTGGACGTCTATTTCCCCGTGCCTTCGGCGTTCGAGAAGACGGATTGGTCAGGTTGAGGGATATGCAATGCGCCAAAGAATCCTCGAATCGCCACTCTTTGCGCCAGATTTCCCAAAAGCGGCGATTCGATGTAGAATACCCGCGAGGAGCGGTTTTTGATTCAATGCCGACACACGTTCTATGAGAGAAAGGAGATCAATCGATGAAAGGACTCTTGTTGACGGGAGACTATATCCCGCGCGAGGGCTATGTGCTTAGTGGACGGGAGCTGGATGGTGACCACCGGGCATTGAACGGGAATGCCATCTGGAAGGACACAAAACTGGAACTCAGAGACGACATTCCGATGCCGGCCGTTGGCCCAAAAGACGTTCTGGTCAAGGTCAAGTATTGTGGCGTATGCGGTTCCGATGTCCACTTCTTTGAAACCGACAACGATGGGTACATGCTATTCCCGGGACACACCAAGTTGCCAGTGGTGATCGGCCATGAATTCTCGGGCGAAGTCGTCGAAACCGGCCCCGAGGTCAAGAATGTAAAGGTTGGAGACCTGGTGACTGTGGAGGAGATGTTGTGGTGTGGCGAGTGTATCCCGTGCCGTGCCGGATACCTTAACCAGTGCAGGCAGTTGGAGGAACTCGGCTTTACCTTAAACGGCGCTTTCGCCGAATACGTCGTCGCCCATTCCAAGTACGCATGGAAGCTCAACGATATCGCCGAAATGACCGGTGATCTCGATAGAACCTTTCGCACCGGTGCGCTGGTAGAACCCAGCTCGGTGGCGTACAACGGGGTGATCAGCGCATCGGGCGGGATTCTGCCGGGGCAGTCCGTCGCTGTCTTCGGGACCGGGCCGATTGGATGTGCGGCGATCCAGATTCTGCGTGCCGCCGGCGCGGCGCGCGTGATCGCGTTCGAGATGCGCCCCGAGCGCCGTGAGCTGGCGCAGCGGTCGGGTGCGACGCACATCTACGACCCCGCCGAATTGAGCAAGCAGGGCATGAGCCCGGCACAGGTCGTGATGGATGTAACCAAAGGTGAAGGGGTAGCGATGGCAGTCGAGGCAGCGGGCGCGACGAAGGCCACCGTACCGCAGATCCAACAGGCGTTGGGTGTTGGCGGGAAGTTCGTTCAGATCGGCATGGTTGCAGGAGCGACTCCGCTCGAGCTGCTCACCTTCCAGACCAAGCGGGGTAGCATGTACGGTGCGATTGGCCACTCCGGTCACCAGAACTTCCCGAACGTTATCCAGCTTATGGCTGCCGGGCTGATCGATATGACCGTGGCGGCGACGGGGACCTGGCCGCTGGACCGAGCGCTCCAAGCTATCGAAGAAACCGCGGAACGCACCGGTGGTAAGATCCTGGTACAGGCGTCGTAAAGGTCTTTCGTGTCAGCAATATCTCTATGTCGTCCTGACCAGTTGGAGGACAGGGCACGAGCACGTTTCGGAACGAGGCGCCACCGGAGGCGAACCATCTCTGTCCGAGTGGCCCTGCGAAAGGGAGAGGAACGATGGCAGCGACAACACCAATCGAAAAGAAGCGGTATGGAATCACTGCGGAGGGAATCTCCGTAGACGAGTACACACTGACCAACAACGATGGGCTGATAGCAACGATCATCTCCTACGGCGGCATCATCACCTCGCTCAGAATACCGGACCGCGATGGTATCCTGGCGAACGTGGTCCTCGGTTTCGACAATCTCCGAGACTACGAGACCAAGAGTCCTTATTTTGGATGCATTGTTGGGCGCTACGCCAACCGGATCGCCAAAGGGAGGTTCTCTCTCGACGGGGAGGAATATGTGCTCCCTGTCAACAACGGTCCAAACACGCTGCACGGCGGTAGCAAGGGTTTCGATAAGCGTGTCTGGAAGACCCGCCAGATCACCAAGTCAGATGGGATCGGCCTGGAACTGACCTACCACAGTGCCGACGGCGAAGAGGGTTTTCCCGGCAACCTCGACGCGAAGGTCGTCTACACGCTTAGCGATGACAACGTCCTGCGCATCCGCTACCGGGCGACAACCGACAAGCCGACCGTCGTCAACATGACCAACCACAGCTATTTCAACCTGGCAGGCGAGGGTGCCGGCTCGATCGATAACCACATCCTGACCATCGACGCCGACCAGTATACGCCGGACGACGCCGACTTGATCCCGACCGGCGAGATCGCGGATGTCGAGGGGACGCCGTTCGACTTCCGAACGCCGCGGGCCATCGGCGCGGAGCTGCGGTCGAACCACCCGCAGATGGTCATCGGCAGAGGTTACGACCACTGTTGGGTGCTCAACCGGCCGGCTCCGACTGATCGGGCACTGATTATGGCGGCGCTGGTCCACGAACCGCGGTCAGGCCGCATGATGGAGGTGTGGACCACCGAGCCCGGCATCCAGTTCTACTCGGGCAATTTTCTCGATGGAACGATCTGCGGAGCCTCAGGACGCGCCTACCGCCAAGGCGACGCGCTCGCCCTGGAAACACAGCACTATCCTGACTCTCCTAATCGTCCGCAGTTCCCTTCTCCGGTGCTCCGGCCCGGCGAAGTGTACGACTCCACGACGGAGTATCGCTTCTCCACGGACTGATCCTCCGTTCACGTGAGACAGGGCAGGTGCGAGCGCCTGCCCTGTCCGTTTGCCCACCGCCCACAGATGTGCTGTCACGGGGTGAAGAACACCGCAACATTGCGGACACGCACCGCCGAGCGCACCTGCATCCGTGGGCTGCAGCATGCAACAAGCGACGCCGCCCGGCCATCGCGCCTCAAACGCGGTGGGGCGGCGTCATTATGTCCACACGATGGGGGGGCAGGCGCGGCACTCCCTACTGCGACTGGCTGCGCTCCCGCTTGTTTTGCGCGCGCCGCTTCGACCAGGCGATCAACGCCCAAACGATGAGCGCAAGCGGGATCAGGAACGGCAGCACAATCACCGCCAGCCAGATGACCACGTCTCCGAAAAAGCGCAGCAACACGGTCAGCGCACTGCTCGCCTCGTTGAATGTCTCGACGGGTTTCCAGGCGGGCAACGTCGGAGTCGGGGACGGAGTGGGTGTAGGGCGCTCGGGCTGAAGCTGGACCGTGATCGTCGAGTAGGCGGCGCGCTCCTTGATGTAGTTCATCTTCCCCTTGACTTCCTCGATTTGTCCTTCGATGTCGCTCAACTGCCGGTTGACTTCCAGCGCTTCTTCCACGGTCACTGCCTGGTCGAGAAATGCACGAATGCGTGTCTGGGTCGCCTCCAGATTGCGCAGGCGGGATTCCAGATCGACATACTGCTCGGTGACATCCTGGCCATCGGCCCGTTCGTCGAGCACTTTGATCGCCATGCCCCGCAACCGGCGCAGTACCTGCTCAAAGTTATCCACCGGCACACTGATCGTCACCGTAGCCATTCGGTACGTACCATCACTCCAGGCGCGAGAGCTAACGATATAACCGTCGTAATCGGCGGCAATGCCGGTGAGCTGGTCGATCGCGACGTCGGTGTCTGTGACCTGCAACGTCATCTCCGCGCTCTTGATGATTTTCCGGTCATAGCGCGGGACGCTGAGCGGGGCTGACCCCACAGGAACAGGAGCAGCCGGCGACTCCGCCAGCGCCTCACTCGCACCTTGCGCAGCTTCGCCGGGCGCCGCGCTATTCCAGGCCTTCGCCATTCGCTCATCGAGGACAATCGTCGGCATGGGCTCGGCAGGCAGCCTCGCTGGTGTGTCAGAGGATGCTTCACCCAGCACTTCCACCGAACGCGACACACCAAGACCACATCCTGCCAATGAAATAACGAACACCAGAACGATGAAACCAAACACAATTTTCTTTCGTCTCATTTCAGACATCGTATCCTCCTGCTCGCCTTTCACGTAGGCTTTCTACTGAGCCACCGTGTTTTCCGGCTCCGTATGAGAGACGCCAGCAAGGCTCATTTGGTTCCAGCAGTGTCATGCAGCTTTCCAGCTACGCTGGGATAGCCCTCTTTTTCCCATGCAGCGAAGCCACCCAGTAAGGCGCCGACACGTTCATAGCCGAGATCGAGCATCACAGCCGCCGCACGGGCGCTGGTCGCTTCAGCCTCTCAGGTACAGTAGAACACAATCTCCTTGTCCTTGGGCAGCTCCTGGTAACGGGCTTCGAGTTCAGCCAGCGGGATAGACAGCGCGTTTTCGATGTGTTGCTGCCGGTAGGCGGCGCTGGCCCGGGCGTCGACGACGATGATCCCTTCACCCGCCTCGAGACGTGAGTACAGATCCTGCGGAGTGATCCGCAACACGTCATCCGGATTGGTCACCGTTTCGAGCGACGGGTTGAGTCCATGTGGAGGCGGCACTTCCGACGTCTGGCCGCCACAGGAGATCAGTGCCAGGCCGAGAAACACGGCAAGCCTCAACAACCACGTGCGACGTGAGATATGTGGCATGATGTTCCCCCAATGTGTCGTGCTGTCCGCCTGCGGCGGTATGTGGACATAGCGATGTTCACTACTTATACCATACACAGGGGATCATGTCAAGGAATAGAGGACGGTCGGTTGTACGCCGGCTGCGACTGCTGGGCGGCCACGGGGCACTTGACAGGGATCTTATCTCGATTTACAATGCCCTATGTATATTGAGAATAGCACGGAGGGCTGACTATCATGGGAGA
>CAZPTF010000308.1:0-5059 GCA_964589015.1 uncultured Anaerolineae bacterium | reverse complement strand
TACGGAGCGGGGGAGATTCCCGACGTGATCGATGGGCTGGCGTTCGAGCGGCTGCTCTCGGCTTCCGGGCCCACTGCGGGCAAGATGCGCCGTCCGTCGGATGGCAGGGAACCGCGCGAGGTCGTGTTCGTGCAGTGTGCGGGGTCGCGCGATCCGGAGCTGCACAAAGCGTACTGCTCGAAGATCTGCTGCATGTACACAACGAAGCAGGCAATGCTCTACAGTCACAAGGTCCACGGCGGGCAGGCTTACGTGTTCTACATCGATATCCGCGCGGCGGGGAAACGCTACGAGGAATTCGTCCAGCGCGCGATGGAAAAGGACCGCGTGATCTACCTGCGCGGCAAGGTGGCACGCATCTATCGCGACGGCGACCGGGTCACGGTGCAAGGCGTCGATACGCTGACCGGGCGGACCGTGGCGGTAGCGGCGGACCTGGTCGTAATCGCGCCCGCCGTCGTTGCGCAGCCAGAGAGCGCCGCACTGGCCACGCTGTTGGGAATTGACGTCGATGGGGATGGGTTCTTTACTGAACGCGACGGCAATGGACGCCCCGTGGAGACTTCGCGCATGGGCGTGTTCCTTGCCGGGGTCGTGTCGGGGCCGAAAGACATCGCCGAAACTGCTGCTCACGCCTCGGGAGCGGCGGGGAAGGCACTGAGCTGGTTTGCCCGATGGGAGCGGGAGGCCGAATGAAGCGCGTGGGGGTGTTCGTCTGTCATTGCGGAGTTAATATCGCCGGGACGATAGATGTCAAGCGGGTCGTGGCGGAAACCAGCGCATTCGCAGAGGTAGCCTACGCCACAGACTACCAGTACATGTGCTCGGACCCGGGGCAAGCGCTGCTCGCCGACTCCGTCGAGCGAGAACAGCTGGATGCCGTGATCGTCGCCGCGTGCTCGCCGACAATGCACGAATCTACCTTTCGCAAGACGGCCGCACGCGCCGGTCTGAACCCGTACTTCTGTGAAATCGCCAACATCCGCGAGCAGGACTCCTGGGTGCACCAAACCGACGGCGACGCTGCCACCCGGAAAGCAGTCGAGTTGATTCGCAGCATGGTCGCCAAGATCACGCTGAACGAGGCGTTGGTCCCGCTGGCACTGCCCATTGTCAAGCGAGTACTGGTCGTCGGCGGGGGCATCGCAGGAATGACCGCCGCACTGGACATCGCTAACGCAGGTTATCCAGTGGTGCTAATCGAGCGAGCGGCGCAGCTCGGCGGCAATATGGCGCGTCTCTCGAACCTGTACCTCAACCTGCAGCCGGCAGCCAATCTCCTCGGTGAGACGGTCCACGCCGTGCTCGCCCACCCGTGCATCGAGGTGCGGACCGGCACCACTGTTGACGAGCTCGGTGGATACGTCGGCAACTTCACGATCACGCTGCGTTCCACTGCTGCGGACGGAGCGGATAGCATACGTACGGAAATCAACGCCGGTGCGCTCGTTCTGGCGACAGGCTACGACCTGTACAACAAAGAGCGGTTGAGCGAATATGGCGGCGGGCGCTGCGCCGACGTGATCGACGGTCTCGAATTCGAAGACATGTTGCGCCCTGACGGTCCCACCGGCGGGCACATCATCAGGCCATCGGACGGTGCGACGCCGCGCGAGGTCGTCTGGATCCAATGCGCTGGATCCCGCGACCCGCAGCTGCACAAAGCGTATTGCTCCAAAGTATGCTGCATGTACGTCGCAAAACAGGCCACGGCCTACAAACGACAGCACCCGGACGGGCAGGCATACGTCTTCTACATCGATATCCGCTCGCAGGGCAAGGGTTACGAAGAGTTCGTGCAACGGGCGATGGCCGACCACAGCGTCCTGTACCTGCGGGGCAAGGTCTCGCGTGTGTACGAGGAGCGCGGGAAGATGGTTGTGGTCGGCGCAGACACGTTGAGCGACCGTCAGGTGGAGATCGCTACCGACCTGGTCGTCCTCGCGACGGCGACGGTTCCCGCGAACGGCAGCGACGACCTCGCGCGCCGGCTGCGTGTTGCGATGGACGAGCACGGCTTCTTCAGCGAAGCGCACCCCAAGCTGCGACCGGTCGAGAGCATCACTGCAGGCATATTCCTTGCCGGCGCCGCGCAGTTCCCGAAAGACATCCCGGAGACGATCTCCCAGGCTTCCGGCGCAGCAGCGAAGGTCCTCATGCTGTTCGCGCAACGCGAGATGGTCCAGGAGCCGACGATCGCTCAGGTGGACGAGGAAATCTGCTCCGGCTGCGGGTTATGTATGCCCACCTGCCCGTACGAGGCGCGCACCATGCATGCGTGGAGGCCGTGGGCGACGGTCAACGCGGCATTGTGCCAGGGCTGCGGCGCCTGTGCAGTCGCCTGCCCAAACAAGGCGACGCGCGTACGGAACTTCACGACGCGACAGGTGCTGGCGATGGTGGAGGAACTGCTATGAGCAGCGCCAACGAGCCGTTCCAGCACGCCATCCAATCCCGCAGCGGACAAGACATCCGGCGTTGCTATTTCTGCCAGAAGTGCTCGCTGGGGTGTCCCACGGCCTACGCAATGGACCTGCAGCCCGCGCAACTGCTCAAGCTGGTGCAGTTGGGCCGGAAGGACCAGGTTCTGAGCGCAGCGGCGATCTGGTTGTGCGTGGGCTGCGAGACGTGCGGGACGCGCTGCCCCAATGGGATCGCGCTTGCACCAGTGATGGATGTGCTCAAGCAGATGGCGCTCGCGGAGGGGTACGGGGCAGCAGAGCCAAAAAGTCTGGCATTCCACCAATCCTTCGTGGACAGCATCCGTTATCTGGGCCGCGTCCACGAGATCAGCATGCTCGTGGAGTACAAGCTGCGCAGCCTGGACCTGTTCGCCGACCTGGGCCTGGGATTGCAGATGTTCCGGCGCAGCAAGCTGGCCCTGTTGCCGAAACGGGTCAAGGGGCTGCGGCAGGTCCGCGCGATGCTTGCGCGGATCCAATCACGGGAGGCGAAGTAATGCGCTACTGGTATTATCCCGGCTGCTCTCTCCATTCCACTGGGCGCGAATACGACCTGTCTGCACGGGCGGTCGCGCAGGCGCTCGGCATCGAGTTGATTGAGCTGGAAGACTGGAACTGCTGCGGGGCCTCTTCGGTGCACGGTCTGTACAGTCACGAGGCCGCGCTGGCGTTGCCCGCACGCAACGTGATGCTGGCCCAGGCCAAGTCGCTGGACATCGCCATCCCCTGCGCGGACTGCTTCTACCACAGTGCGGCTGCCGATCAGCGCCTGCGCAACGACGACACGTTTCGCACGGAGATCGAGACAACCCTCGCCCTGACATACCACGGCGGAGCCCGCCCGCGGACTCTACTCGACGTGTTTGGAAGCGATGTGCCCACGGAAACGCTGGCGGCACAGGTGAAACGTCCGCTGGAGGGACTGCGTCCCTCCAGTTATTACGGCTGTCTGCTTGTCCGCCCACCCGATCTGGCGGGACGCTGGGACGACCCTGAACACCCAACGGTGATGGATAGTATCCTGCGCGCGCTGGGCAGCACACCCGTGCGCTGGTCTTACAGCGTAGAGTGCTGTGGCGCCAGCCTGTCAATCGGGCGGAGCGACATCGTCAGCCGGCTGGTCGGGCGAATCGTCGCCGGAGCGGTGGAAGCGGGCGCGAATTGCATCGTGACCGCCTGCCCGATGTGCCAGGCGAACCTGGACGGGCGGCAGGATACATCGAACGTACCGTTACCCGTCTTCTATTTCACGGAGTTGATGGGGCTCGCCCTGGGCTGCGACGGGACGGACCGTTGGCTGAAACGACACCTGACCGACCCACGCCCCGTTCTCACTCGCCTGGAATCGGGTAGCATGGATAAGAGGATCGCATGATGGTTTTGGAGACAGGTCCCGGCACAACCGCAGATGATCCGCACCGCTCTGTCCTGATCGTGGGAGCCGGCATCGCGGGGATGGGCACCGCGCTGTTGCTCGCAGAGGCAGGGTACGCCGTCTATCTGGCGGACGACGCGCCGTGGATCGGCGGCTCGTTGCACTTGCTGGATCGCACTTTCCCCACCGACTCGTGCGGCCTCTGCTTGATGTCGCCGGTGCAGCCTTCTTACTGCCCAACGTTCGAATGCGGCCTACACGAGCGGATCACCGTGCTGCCGCAGACCGAAGTCACCGCTGTTGAGCGCGATGGTCGCGACTGGCGGGTGCGGTTGCGCCACAACCCCCGCCATGTCATCGACGAGCGTTGCACCCGTTGCGGACTGTGCATCGACGTCTGTCCCGAAACGGGCGCGGATGTGTACGAAGCGGAACTGGCCCCGCAGCGAGCGATCTACCGTCCGCCAACGCGCGGCGTGCCCGATGCACCGGTGATCGACATGGACCGTTGCACGCGTTGCGGCAAGTGTGTGGATGTCTGCCCAACCGGCGCGATCGACCTGGACATGGACGAACGGACGAGCGAAATTCAGGTAGGCGCGATCGTACTGCACACGGGCTACCGCCCGTTCGACGCCCGGCTCAAAGGCGAATATGGCTACGGCAGCTACGTGAACGTGGTCGATAGCCTGCAGTTCGAGCGGATGACGAGCGCCTCCGGCTCCACGCGCGGGCATCTCGTACGCCCATCTGACGGTACGGCGCCGGCGCGCATCGCATTCATCCACTGTGTGGGTTCACGCGACCAGACGTGCGGAAGAGAATATTGCTCATCCGTGTGTTGTATGTACACCGCCAAGCAAGTCGCCGCTGCCAAGTCCATCCGGCCTGACCTGGAGATCACCGTATTCCACATGGACCTGCGCGCAGGTGGCAAGGGTTACGAGGAGTACTTGAATCGCGTACAGGCGCTGCCAGGCGTCACCTATCGCCGGAGCATGGTCTCGTCACTGTTCGAGATGCAGAGGAACAAGGCCCTGCGGCTCAATTGCCTCGACGAATGCGGTGTCTTGAACGAGCAGGAGTTCGACATGGTCGTCCTGTCAGTCGGGCTGGGCCCCAGCGGTGAGCTGCGCACGCTCGGCGAGGAGCTCGGGTTGGACTTCGACGTACATGGCTTCTGCCGGAGCACCCGCGAGGGGGTCTTCGCCGGCGGGATGCT
>CAZPTF010000307.1:1989-5059 GCA_964589015.1 uncultured Anaerolineae bacterium | reverse complement strand
GACCTCCATTGCGGTTTCGTTCGTCCCACAGACGGTCCTCGCTCTACGCGAAATACGCGAGGCGCAGATGGTGCGGGGACACCGTTTCCGCTGCATCCGAGACCTCCTGCCACTGTTTCTACCGCTGTTGACGACAGGGTTCGAGCGCGCGCTGCAACTGGCGGAGTCGATGGAAGCAAGAGGGTTCGGGACCCGCAGGCAGATCAGCACACGGCAGGAAACAGGGTACAAGGGAGGCGTCACTTTCGCAATGGTGCTCCTGGTAGCGGGTATCGGCTGGGTGGGATTCGGACCCAATAACCGCTGGTGGGGCTACGGGCTGGTCGCGGCGGCAGCCTCGTTGCTGTTGGCCGTCTTCCACGCGATCGGCAGGCAGGTACGCCGCACCCGTTACGTCCGTGAGCTATGGCGACAGCGTGACACTGCCGTCGTTGCAACGACGGGTACAGCACTCGCCCTGTACTTGCTTGTGAGCCGAACCGCAGAAGGTGCCATCCACTACTATCCATACCCCGCCCTTACGTGGCCAGGTTTCAACCCGGCCATCGGGCTATTCATCCTGGCGTTGGTCAGCCCGGTCGTGTTGCTGGGCCGGCACCACGCCACCGGCAGACTGCGAACCCGAACCGGAAGCACGGAGGAATGTCGATGATCCGCTTCGAAAACGTCTCTTTCACCTATCCTGACGCCCCCCAGCCGGTGTTGGACAAGTTCAACCTGCAACTTGACGAGGGCGAGTTCCTGCTGGTGGTGGGACCTTCGGGTGCTGGGAAGTCGACCTTCCTCCGCTGCTTCAACGGGCTGATCCCGCACTACTACGGCGGACGGTTCGCTGGGAAGGTCACGGTACTCGGCCGTGACCCATTGCACGCCGAACCCAGCGGCATGAGCGATCTCGTGGGTTTCGTCCTGCAGAGTCCCGAAGCGCAGATGGTCACCGATACTGTGGAAGACGAGCTGGCATTCGGCATGGAGAACCACAATCTCCCGCAGAACCTGATGCGCAAGCGCGTGGAGGAGGTGTTGGATCAGGTGTCGATTGCGCACCTGCGGCGGCGGCGTATGGAGACGCTGTCCGGTGGAGAGAAGCAACGGGTAGCCATCGCCTCGGTACTGACCCTCCAGCCCAGGGTGCTGGTACTCGATGAACCGACTTCGCAGCTCGACCCCCAGGCAGCCGAAGAAGTGCTGACGCTGCTGCAGAAGCTCAATGCGGATCTCGGCCTGACGGTGATCGTCTCCGAGCACCGGCTGGAACGCGTCGTCCAGTACGCCGACCGCATGCTCAGCTTCCCAGCGCTGGGCGCACCGCCGATCTTCGGAACGCCGGAAGACGTACTGGGGCAGATCGCACTGGCTCCGCCGCTCATTACGTTGGCGCGGACATTGGCATGGCACCCCCTGCCGTTGACCATCAAGGCGGGGCGGTCTTTCGCCAGGCGACTGACGTTTCGCCCCGGGTCCTCCCGTGCTACGGAGCACATCGCCCGGAATGAGGGCGATTCCGTCAGGGTCGTCAGGCTGTGGTACAGCTACGATCGTGCGGAGGCGCTCAGGGATGTCTCCCTGGGGTTTGAGCCAGGCCAGATCGTGGCACTGATGGGGCGGAACGGCTCCGGAAAGACGACCTTGCTCAAGAACATCGTTGGGCTGCTGCGCCCACAGCGCGGTTATGTCGAGGTGTACGGTGCGAACACACGGCACACCGACGTCCAGAGCCTGGCCAGAAAGGTCGGTTACGTCCCGCAGAATCCGGATGCCCTGCTGTTTGCGGATACGGTGGCGCAGGAGATTGCCTTCACCCGGCGCAACCAGGGACTGTCTCCGGAGGGAGGAGAAATCTGGCTGGCCCGGCTCGGGCTTGAGAAGTACCGGAATGCGTATCCGCGTGACCTCAGCGGCGGCGAACGGCAGAGGGTGGCTCTCGCCGCCATTCTAGCTGGAGAACCGACCATCCTGCTGTTGGATGAGCCGACGCGCGGCCTGGACTATGCCCAGAAGGAGGCGCTAAGCACCATTCTCACGGACCTGGCGCATGACGGTAAGACGGTCCTGATGACCACGCACGACGTAGAATTGGTCGCGCGTTGTGCGCATCGGGTCGTCATCATCGGGGATGGGCAGGTCATCATTGACGCGTCGACACAGGAAGCGATGCAACAATCCATGGTCTTTTCGTCCCAGATCAGCAAGTTGTTTCCCGAGCATGATTTCCTGACCGCGGACGAGGTCCTGGCGAATTTGGCGGACGGAGTCAGCCCGTGATGAACTCCATACCGCAGCAACCCACAGCGGCGACGCAGGGCGCATCTTCACCCCGTCATACCAGTCGCGTACCAGGACGTGTGTTGAGCGTGCTCATCCTTGCATTGGCCACAGGCATCGGCACCGCCGCGTTTCTGTATCCGTTCTTCGTCGCGCCCAGGCAGTCGGGGCATGGCATGAATGCCCACGCGCAGGATGCCCCACTCACGTTTCTGCTCGCCGTAGGCCTGTGTCTCGTCGTCGTCATTGTCAACCTGGAAACGCGGCAGATGAACTCCAAGGTGGTTGCCGTCCTCGGCGTTCTGGTGGCGATCAACTCCGTGCTGAGGTTGGTGCCGGGCCCCTTGGGGTTCTCGGCGATCTTCTTTCTGCCGATTCTGTGCGGGTACGTCTACGGACCGGATTTCGGGTTCCTCCTGGGCACCCTTTCGTTGCTCGTCTCAGCGATCGTGACCAACGGCATGGGGCCCTGGCTGCCTTACCAGATGTTCGCGACCGGCTGGATGGGTATGGCTGCGGCCTGGCTGCCTGACCTGAGCAGACATCCACGCCTGGAACACCTGGTGCTGATCGTGTATGGGGCCACGCTCGGGCTCGTCTTCGGTGCGATCATGGATCTGTGGTTCTGGCCTTACCTGTTCGACCCTGCGCAACTGGAGCGGCAGTGGCAGCCCGGCTACGAGCTCTGGACAACCGTCACTCATTTCGCCGTCTTCTACGTGGCGACGTCCCTGTGGTGGGACCTCGGGCGAGCGGCAGGGAACTTGTTGCTCATCGCGTTGTTTGGTCCGCCCATCCTGCGCTT
>CAZPTF010000307.1:0-1889 GCA_964589015.1 uncultured Anaerolineae bacterium | reverse complement strand
CTTGACGAAGGAGGCGATAGAACATGGACGTCCCGATTGGTGCCAAGGTATATTGTGCGGATGGAGCGTGTGGATACGTGACCCACGCCATCCTGAATCCCGATTCCAGAGAAGTCACGCACATGGTCATTCAGGAGGAGGACCCGCAGTACCGGAAGATCGTCGTCCCGATTTCCCTGATCGTGGAGAGCACGCCGAAGAAGCTGCGCATTCGCTGCAAACTGCAAGAGCTATCCGGGATGCAGGATTTCGAGGAGACCCACTTCGCCACGATCGAGGTTCCGGGGTATTTCGGTGGAGCGCTGACGATGTTGCCGGATGACACGATTGAACCTCTGGAAGTCCCCATCGTCAAGGAGCTCGTGCCTCCCGGCGAAGTGGCCTTGCGGAAGGGGGCAGCGGTGCGCGCCAGCGACGGGCACATCGGCCAGGTGGACGAGCTGCTGGTGAGTCCCGTAGACAACAAGATCACCCATCTCGTGTTGCGCAAAGGCCACTTATGGGGCAAGCGGGAGGTGACGATCCCTGTCACCGAGATCGATCGCATCGAAGAGGACACCGTCTATCTGAAGCTGGACAAACAAGCCATCGAGCATCTGCCGTCGACTCCGGCTTGATGGGGAATGGCTGATTCATGTTCATAGCGGATTCACGTCGATGATCTCAAATCTAAACGTTTTGGATATGACCCTGCTCGTTTGGCTCGGCTCACTCGGTGCGGGTCTCTTAGGTGCGCTAACCGGATTGGGCGGCGGCGTTGTGCTTGTCCCAATGCTCACCCTGCTATTTGGGGTAGACATACGTTATGCCATCGGTGCTTCGCTGGTATCGGTAATTGCCACGTCCTCCGGTGCAGCCGCAGCATACGTGAAGGAGGGTTTCACCAACATCCGTGTGGGAATGCTGTTGGAGGTCGCGACCACAGTTGGGGCGCTGGTTGGTGCTTCGTTGGGCTCCGTGCTATCCGGGGCCGTGGTCGGGGTAATTCTCGGCGTCACGCTGGTGTATTCCGCCTATCTGTCTACGAGACCGCAGCACGAGGAGGCTCAGGACGCTCAGCCTGATACATTGGCCTGCAGTCTGAAATTGAACGGGTGCTACCCAGACGCTGGCAGCTGGAAAGCATACAACGTCTATTGTGTCCCGGGCGGATTCGGCGTCATGTTCGTCGCAGGCACGCTCTCCGGTCTACTCGGTATCGGGTCAGGGGCAGTTAAGGTGCTGGCGATGGATACCATCATGCGCATCCCATTCAAAGTCTCGACCACCACCAGTAATTTCATGATCGGCGTCACGGCTGCCGCCAGCGCAGGGGTCTATCTGAACCGTGGCTATATCGACCCTGGTCTGGCGCTGCCGGTGATGTTGGGAGTCCTGATCGGATCAATCACAGGAACTCGGGTACTGGCGAGAGCCCGTACTCAAACCTTGAGGGTACTATTTGCGATCGTCATCTTTTTCTTAGGGATTCAGATGATATACAAAGGATTAGTCGGAGGTTTCTGACAGTGGAATTGCAGAGAGATTCCGGACCATTGGACCAACTCATCGGCAACCTCTTGCTGATCGGCGTGATCGCATCAGGCACGATTGCCGCAATCGGTGGGGCCTTGTATCTCGTGGAATATGCCTTCACTCCAACCGACTACCACGTTTTCCACGGAGAACCTGCCGCGCTGAAAAGCGTGGGAGGCATCGTATCGGCTGCCCTGTCCATGAACAGCCAGGGAATCATCCAGTTGGGCCTGTTGTTGCTGATCGCCACCCCGGTCGCCCGCGTAGTGCTGTCGATCGTGGCTTTCGCGCTCCAGCGCGACCTGCTGTACGTCGGCATCACCCTGATCGTCCTCGCCGTGCTCGCCTTCAGTCTGCTGAGTGGGGGCGTGTAG
>CAZPTF010000306.1:0-5072 GCA_964589015.1 uncultured Anaerolineae bacterium | reverse complement strand
GCGTTGCGCGCGATGGCTGGATGACAAAAGACCGTGAGTCTGTTGTGCGCCGCAATTACTCGATTGAATCGCCTTCACGATGATTCCAAATACCATTACTACCCCAGCCCATTCGCCCATGTGCTTTTGCGCAAGAGTGCATTTGATCGGTTAGTCTCAGGATCCCAAAGCTCAACTCTGCATACTTCGCAGTCCACGTGGGTATCCGGTGTGGTTCCTCGTTGGTGAACCGGTGGGGTGGGGTGCCTGGTGGTGGGCCTGTCAGTCAGGGGGAGCAAGGTAGTTTGGCACGGGTCATTTTGCCCAGCGTTGCTGTGCACACTGCCGCATGGCAGGAATGAGAGTCAGGGCATTCACTTAGCCTGATACTCACGATCGTCGGAACTAACGGTTGTATGGCCGGATGCACGACACGTGCCGGAGACGCGAATGATCGAATTCAAGATGTCGGATTTCTTCTACCCATTGGATCTGCTGTCTACCTACCTGTTGCTGAGACGGTCCGAACGATGGAGCGTGGCACAATTCGAGGCCTATCAGGCCGACCGGCTTCTCCGCCTTCTGCGTCATTGTGCCGCTCAAGTGCCGTATTATGCTCCGGTTTTCCGGCGGGCCGGGCTGGATGTGGACCGGTTATCGGATGGCGATGTCCTGGCGAGTCTGAGAAAGCTGCCGGTGCTCGACAAGGACACACTCCGCGAGAGCCCCGAGTTGTTCCTGGCACGGAACGCGCACCGCTTCCGGCCCAAACCCGTTCATACGTCGGGCACGACCGGTACACCGCTCACCGTGTACTGGGACCGTGGCTCGAACGTGATGGAGTTCTGCAACATTCAGCGTCTATGGCGCTGGGCGCGATTTCGCATCGGCCAACCATTCTTGGATCTGCGCAGCAGACCGCTCTCTGGGATGGAGAACCATGCGGTGCTGGACGGCGACTTCCGTTACATCCGCAACCGCAAGGTCAACGGCCTGGAGTTCAGTTCGGATTTCATGGATGACAGCAACATCACGCGCTACCATGCGCTGTTATTGCGCCATCAGCCACGTCTCGTGCGCGGGCATCCACAGTCGATTCAACACCTGATCGATCTGCTTACGCGCAATGGCCTGAGTGGGTGGCAGCCGCGCGCAGTGACGACCGCGTCCGAAACGCTCCATGACTTCCAGCGCAGACAGATCGAAGAAGCCTGGCATGTTCCTGTGCTCGATAGCTACGGGCTGATCGAGCACAACGTTTTCATCGCGCAGTGCCCGCTGGGAAGTTACCACATTTCTCCCGAATACGGTATCTGTGAGATCGTGGGCGACGATGGCAATCCGACCCCACCTGGCGAGGAGGGTTGGATTGTTGCAACTGGCTTGCACAATTTTGCCCAACCGTTGCTGCGTTACAATACGCGCGATCGCGCTATCGCCGCCGGTGATGAAGTGTGTCCCTGCGGGCGTACGTTGCCGACAGTGCGGCGTATCGTCGGACGTATTGATGACTGTCTGCACACGGCGGATGGCAGACGATATTCCGGTTTGTCATTCGCCTTCTTCGGATTGCGCGGCGTCAAGAAGGCCCGTTTCGTTCAGGAGGACTTGGAACGGGTCACGGTCGAGCTGGTTACGACGTCCGAATTTGACCAGGCGGAACGTAATCGACTCGCGGGCATCCTGGCAGCCAAAGTGGACCACAAGCTCGCCTTCGACTTCAAGCTGGTGGATGTGATCGAGCAGACGTCACCGGGCAAGTTCAAATTTGTAGTGTCCAACGTAAGTGGAGAGGTAGATAAGGCGGAGGGCTGTTGACCCGTATGGAGAAACCGCGAATCGCGATCCTCGGCGCAGGGCCTGTTGGGCTGGGCGCCGCTTACCGGCTCGTGCGCAGCGGTATGGCGCATGTCGTCGTCTTGGAGCAGCACCGCTGGGTTGGCGGGACATCGGGCAGCTTCGATCTGGCCGGTGTGCGTGTCGACTACGGCAGCCATCGCCTCCACCCGGTCTGTGACCCTGATGTGTTGGCGGACATCCGCATGCTGCTCGGCGCTGATCTGCTGGACCGGCCGCGACACGGACGCATTCGGCTACGCGGTCACTGGATCCATTTCCCGCTGAAACCCCTCGATCTGGCGCTCAGGCTGCCGCCAGGTTTCGCGTTGGGTGTCACAGGCGATACAGCGCGCAAGGTGTTCCGCCGGAACCTGCGTTCCGGAAAGCCGGAGACGTTCGCCTCTATCCTGGAGGCGACGTTGGGCCGGACCATTTGCCGCGACTTCTATTTCCCGTACGCGCGGAAGCTGTGGGGGATAGCGCCCGAAGAACTGGAGACCACCCAGGCCCGCCGTCGTGTGTCGGTCTCGTCCATGCCGCAATTGATCTGGAAGGTGTTGTCGGCATTGCCTGGTCTGCGGCGGCCCGGCAGCGGGCGGTTCATGTATCCCCGGCGGGGTTTTGGACAGATCGCCGAAGCGTTCGCTCGCGCAGCGCAGGAAGGGGGCGCCGAATTTCGGATGGGTGCCACCGTCCGGAACGTCGAGTTGGCGAAAAACAGCGCACACACCGTCCATTACGAGGAGGGCGGAATCCTTCACGCGCTGCAGGCCGATCACGTGTGGTCGACCATCCCGATCACGACGCTGACTCGCTGTGTTCAGCCTGCTGTGCCCGCCGAGTGTCTGCAAGCAGCGGAACGTATCGAATATCGGGGGATGATCCTGATCTATCTCGTCCTCGAGCAGCCACAGTTCAGCGAGTACGACGGCCACTACTTTCCGGGTGCCGATGTGCCCATCACCCGTTTGTCGGAGCCCAAGAACTACAGCGGAGGTACCGGCCCTTGCGATCGGACCGTGTTGTGTGCCGAGCTCCCCTGCGATCCGTGTGGGGCCGAGTGGACCATGAGTGATGGTGAACTGGGCCTGCTAGTGTGCGACGCCCTGCAGAAATCCGGTATTCCCATCCGTGTACCGATTGAGCAAGTCGTTACGCGCCGTTTACGTGAGGCGTATCCCGTCTATCGAAGAGGCTATGAGGTTCACTTGGGGATACTCGATCGCTATTTTGAAGACGTCGATGGTCTGCTGACCCTCGGACGTCAGGGGTTGTTCGTCCACGACAACGCACACCATGCCCTCTACATGGGGTATTGTGCCGCAGCGTGCCTCGACGAACAGGGCCGATTCGACCGTGAGCTGTGGCGAGCATATCGTCGCATCTTCGCGACACACGTCGTCGAAGATTGACCATGCCCTGTCGACGGCCACATGAACTGCTGTAATTGTCTCCCCACAATTTCCATCAATCCTTTGTGGTTGGTGTGGCTTGCGTCCATCGTGAGGACAGCTCTGGCGGCTTTCGCCAGGGACTTGTCGCATTTCAAATGTGACCGACAATGGTAACGCGACAGATCACGGCCGTCACGAACCCAGCGTGGGTAGTTGGCTGCGGAAAAACAGGCGATACCATGCTTCCCATTGCGGGATCGTGGGTGCGCCGGATGTGTTGGCTACCGGGGATGGGACCGCCGGGGTAGGTGTAGGTGTTGGTGCCAGCAGGCGTACGCTGACGAGCTGATCACCGTAACGGCTCCATTTGAATTCCTCGCGGGCGATTCTCTCGGCGTATTCGTTCGTCTGCACGTACGCCTTACGCGCCAGCAGCCGTTCGTGTTCCGCCTTGACCTCATCGTAGCGTTCTTGGATGAGCTGTGCGCGCTCGCGGACCTGGGCGTAGGAATTCATCTTATACGCGAAACCAACGAGTAACGATAACGCGAGTGTCGCGGTGACGATCGCGCCGAATTGCAGCAGAGATATTCCTGGGACGCGCCTCTTACGTGCCGCCATTGTGATTCCGTCCTGTGCCGCGATGATCGCAATACCTGCTCACCTGCTATCGATTCTTAGATTTTACCCGTTCTTTACTTCAGTGTCAAATTCACGTTAATGCGTGGTAAATGCACGGTCTACTGGAAATCGGGCGGCGCACCGCCCGATTTCCACCCTTCGTCTGCAGAATGTACCCCCTGAATGTACCTTTCGGTTGATTGCGAGCGCCTCCAGCTGTGCTAAGCTGTTGGTAGTGCGCGCGAGCGTGTGCGTCCACGCGCGGTTCGCCCGTCGCCAGGCACCCGGAGGAGGCCCGTCATGTTGAGCCTACGCTGGGAAAAAGTCGTCAATGATCTGTGGTCAGCCCGCTCGCGCACGGCGCTGGTGATGTGCTCCATCGCCGTCGGCGTGATGGCGGTCGGGATGATCCTCACTGCGCAGCAGAACCTCTCCGCGGGGATGGGCGCCGCCTATCGCGCGATCGCACCCGCCAGCTTCGTCATCGAGACCGAGCAACCGTTCGACGACGATCTGGTCCAGGCCGTGCGTGGCATGCGTGTCGTGGCTGCCGCCGAGGGACGGCGCAACGTCAACGTGCGCTTTGAGGCCATGCCGGACGAGTGGCGACAGCTCACGCTGTTCGCCATCTCCGACTTCGATGACATGCGTGTCGACCGTATTGACCCCGCCGGCGGCGAGTGGCCCCCACCGGACAAGACGCTGCTCATCGAGCGCGGCAGCATGGAGGCCGGGCTCGGGTTGGACGGCCGGGCGATCGGCGATACCATGCTCATCGAGCCGCCCAACCGCAAGTTGCGCGAGATGACGATCTCGGGGCTGGCGCACGACCTGAGCCAGCCGCCCGCGGTGATGTCCGACGCGGCCTATGGCTACATCGATCTGGATACGCTGGAGTGGCTCGGCGAACCGCGCAACTTCAACGAGCTGCGCGTGGTCGCTGCGGGCAACCCATCGACGCGCGCCGCGGTCGCGGAGAGCGCACAGCAAGTCGAGCGCAAGGTCGAGAAGAGCGGTCGCACCATCACCTCCGTGCAGATCAACATGCCGGGCGAGTCCCCGGTCGACGAAACGATCCAAACCGTGCTCATGCTCATGGGGATCATCGGTTCCTTCTCGCTGCTGCTCAGCGCGTTCCTGGTCGTCAACACGGTCAGCGCCGTGCTGCTGCAACACGTCAGGCACATCGCGATCATGAAGTCGTTTGGCGGGCGCAGCGGGCAGATCCTCGCGATGTAC
>CAZPTF010000305.1:0-5090 GCA_964589015.1 uncultured Anaerolineae bacterium | reverse complement strand
CGATCAAAGATATCGCCCGCGAGGCAGGAGTCTCGCACTCAACCGTATCCAGAGCACTCACCGACAGCCACCTGGTGAAGGCGGAGACGAAGGAACGCATCCGCGACCTGGCGAAGCTGATGGGTTACACGCCGAGCGCCGTGGCGCGCAGCCTCGTGCGGCAGCGTACCGATACGCTGGGGCTGGTCGTCTCGACGGTCGCCGACCCCTTCGCGTCAGAAGTCGTGCGTGGCATCGAAGAGACCGCTTTTGACAATGGCTTTGGCGTCTTGCTGTGTGAATCCGGCAACAACCGCGACCGCGAGATCGCTGCGGTGAAAATGCTTCGCGAAAAACGTGTCGACGGGATCGTCGTTTCGGCGTCCACAGTCGGCGACTTCTACATGCCTCTCCTGGATGAGCTGCATATTCCGATCGTATTGGTGAACCGTGAGCAAGGGACCGAGTATGCCTATTCCATCGTCACCGACGATCTCCACGCGGGTGCGCTGGCTGTAAATCACCTGCTGGCGTTGGGCCACCGCCGCATCGGCGTCATCAGCGGCCCGGCGGAATCCGAATCGAGCCACAAGCGCCTGGATGCCTATCGCGAGGTTCTGCAGCGTAACGGCATCGCCTTCGACCCACAACTCGTCGTGCCGGGCGATGGCCGGGCGGACGGCGGGTACGCAGGCGCCGGCCAGTTGCTGTCCGTCCATCCCCGGCCTACCGCCATCTTCTGCTATAATGACACCACGGCTATCGGCGCTATTCGTGCCATCAAGAAACGTGGTTTGAGCGTACCCAACGATATGTCCGTCATCGGTTTCGACGATATTCCTTTCGCCGAATACATCGATCCCCCACTGACCACCGTGCGGCAACACCGTTACACGATGGGACGCCTGGCGACGGAGATGATATTGGCTTTGCTGGACGGGAAGAACCCGGAGGCCAACATTTTTCTGAAGGGAGATTTGATTATCAGGGAATCGTGTCGTGAACCCAGGTAGAGCTTATTCACTGTGTGCTATCGCTGGTTTGGCTGCAAAATCGCTTTGTGACTTCGCATGGGGTGCGAAGCACATCACTTAAAATCAAAGGGAGGTCGAGTAACAGATGAAAGCGTTAGTGTTGGATGCAAAGTGGGATCCGAAGCCAGGGTATGTCGTGTCAGAATTCGAGAAACGGACCGGCAAGGCGGTCACCGGCAACCAGATCTACCATGACCCGACGCTGAAGATCACCGACATTCCGGTGCCGAGCATCAAGGCGGACGAAGTTCTCATCAAGATCAAAGCCTGCGGTGTCTGTGGCTCCGACATGCACTTCTACGAAACCGACAAAGACAACTACATCCTCTATCCCGGCCTGGTCAAATTCCCGGCGGCGCTGGGGCACGAGTTCTCCGGCGAGGTTGTCGAAGTTGGTAGTGCCGTCGAAGGTCTGGTGCCCGGCGATATGGTTACCGCCGAGGAGATGATGTGGTGTGGCCACTGCCGTCCCTGCCGCGATGGTTATCCCAACCAGTGTCTGAACCTGGAAGAGATCGGTTTCACAGTCAACGGTGCGTTTGCCGAATACATCGCCGTGCCGGCCAAGCTGTGTTGGAAACTGAATGCGATCCGCGACCGCTACGGTGACGAGAATAAGGGTTACGAAGCGGGCGCGATGGTAGAGCCGACCTGCGTCGCCTACAATGGGATCTTCCCGCGGGCTGGTGGTTTCCGTCCGGGTGGCTACGTCACCGTCTTCGGCACCGGCCCCATCGGGTTGGGCTCTATCGCTCTGTGCAAAGCTGCCGGCGCAGCGAAAGTGATCGCCTTTGAGGTCTCACCACAGCGCCGTGAGCTTGCGACGGTCATGGGTGCGGATTTCGTGTTCGACCCGACCAAGGTCAAGGCTTCCGAGGTCATCCTGGACCTCACTGAGGGCGAAGGTGCTAACTTCCAGGTCGAAGCGGCTGGCGCCCCGACGAAGACCATCCCCGAAATGGAAAAAGCGATGGCCTTCGATTGCAAGATCGTCCAGATCGGCCGCGCGGCTGACCGCGTCCCGATGTACCTCGACACGTTCCAGGTCAAGCACGCACAACTCTTTGGCGCCCAGGGACATTCCGGAAATGGGACGTTCCCGAACGTCATTCGCCTGATGGCTTCCGGTGCGATCGACATGACTAAAGCCATCACCGCCCGCTACAACCTGGACGCGGCAGTCGATGCGATCGCCAAATCGACCCAGCGTGCCGACGGCAAGATCATGGTCAAGATGTAGTCCTGTCGTTTCGGGACTGAGTGGGTACGGAAAGATGCATGCGGCGACGCGGGATGCCTTCCTGCGTCGCCGTCGTTCAAAGCAACGTCTTCACTGGCAGCGCACCGCGCCTTGCCAGCGAGAATCAGCGGGTGTATAATCATAATACAGGGTCTGGTGTCAACACGCTTGTGAGCGATACGTGTCAGCGACTCGATTTGCATGTTGAACTTCACACGCTGACGAGACTATTCATGAGATAAGGAGTTACAGAGATGGCTTATTCTATTGGCGACTACAAGTTTTTGACGGAAGAGTTCTTTCCCGTCCGCATCAAAGATCTGATCACCACCGTGCGGGTCGACCGGTCCGAGGTGATTATGGCCGAGGCGTTGTCCCGCGTCCGCCGTCCGAAGCTGACCAGGGACGGCAAGCTCACCGTGCTGGCCACCGACCATCCGGCCCGCCGCGTGACCGGCTCCGGCAGCGACCCGATGGCGATGGGCGATCGTCTGGAGTATCTGGGACGCATCCTGCGCGTCTTGGTCACCGGGCAGTTCGACGGGGTCATGGGTCCCACCGATATCATCGAAGATCTATTTATCGTCAACTATCTCATCAAACAAGGTGGCGGCCCCAGCTTCCTGGACGAGAAGGTCATCCTGGGTTGTATGAACCGTGGTGGCTTGGCCAACGTCGCTTTCGAGATGGACGACCGCATGACCTCATTCACAGCCGACAGCATTGCACAGCTCCGCCTCGACGGTGCGAAGATCATGTTCCGCCTCGAGGACAACGAAGATCGCTCGCTGTACACGATCGAGTACTGCGCGCAGGCGATCACCGAGCTGAATGCTCATGGTCTGCCCACGTTCCTCGAGCCCCTGCCGGTCGAGCTGAAGAACGGCAAGTACGAAGTCAAGAAGAATGCCGTCGATCTCGCCAAGACCGCCGGCGTCGCCGGGGCGTTGGGCGATTCTTCCGCCAATCTCTGGTTGAAACTGCCGTACTGCGAAGACTATCACATCGTCAGCCGCTCCGTCACCGAACCGATCCTGATGCTCGGCGGTGCCTCCAAGGGCGATCCGACCCCGATGCTGCAGGAGTTTGCCAGCGGCATGCAGGCCGGTGGCAATATCCGCGGTGCACTGGTCGGACGCAACATCCTCTATCCCGGGGCGGAAGATCCACTCGCGACTGCGGAGGCCGTCTACATGATCGTCCACGAGGGTTTCAGTGCCGAACAGGCTGCCGAGTACATTATGAAGAATCGCGGCAAGGATATGGACGCCTTGACCAGGTGGATCAAGTGAAACGATCGATTGACTGTCAATCGACCCACGATTCACCTTTGTTCCAGTGAAAGAGAGAAAGACAGATGACAGATAAACTCAAAGGAAATCTGGTTGTCGCACAGAGTGGTGGCCCCACTGCGGTGATCAACGCCAGTTTGGCGGGTGTCGTCGAAGAGGGCCTGCGGAGCGACGGCACGATCACGGGTGTGTACGCTGCCCTGCACGGTATCCTGGGCATCTTGAACGAAGAGTTGATCGATTTTGGCAAGGAAAGCGCACACACAATCGATCTGTTGCGCAGAACCCCTTCGTCTGCGCTGGGCTCTTGCCGGCACAAGCTCACACCGGCCGACTACGGGCGAATCATTGAAGTCTTCAAGGCTCACAACATCCGTTATTTCTTCTACATCGGTGGCAATGATTCAATGGATACCGCGCATCGCGTTGGTGTGCTGGCTGCGGAAGCCGGCTACGAGATGCGTTGCATGGGTGTGCCCAAGACGATCGACAACGACCTGGGTTATACCGACCACACACCGGGCTTTGGCAGTGTTGCCCGCTGGGTGGCCTCATCCGTCCGTGATGCGGGCCTCGATACGGAGGCCATCGGTGTCGTGGACACGGTGAAGGTCATCGAGCTGATGGGGCGCAATGCCGGTTGGATCACGGCCGCGAGTGCTCTCGCGCGCGACCATGAAGATGCGGCACCCCACCTGATCTATCTACCGGAGCGTCCCATCACGATGCAGAAGGTGTTCGATGATGTGCAAAAAGTGTACGATCGCCTCGGCTACTGTGTCATTGCGATCTGCGAGGGCGCCAAGGGACCCGATGGGGAAACGTTGAGTGCATCCACGGCGGCCGTTGACGTCGACGCATTCGGTCACAAGCAGATGGGTGGTGTCGCCGATCTGCTCTGCAAACAGATCAGCGCCAATCTCGGGCTCAAGGCACGCTACGACAAGCCGGGCACAATTCAGCGTATGTCCGTCGCCCTCGCTTCTCCGGTTGACCAATTGGAAGCCTATACTGTGGGCCAAATGGCCGTGAAGCAGGCTATCGCGGGCATCTCGGACAAGATGGTCACCCTGGTCCGTGAATCCAGCGACCCCTACAAGTGGAGCACCGGCCTCGCTGACCTGGAGCTCGTCGCCAACGCCGAGAAGAATATCCCGGACGAATTCATCGCTGCCAGCTCGAATGATGTGACCGAGGCGTTCCTGGAATATGCTCGCCCGCTGATTGGCGGGCCGTTGCCCGAGTATGCGTATCTTGGCAAACGTCTCTTGCCGAAGCGCGCGTGAATATTGTACTGATGTCGGCCTCCTCCAACTGCGTTGAATGGTAACGTCTGTGGGTTCCCATAGGGAAAGGAGCTAGTACGATGGCAAACAGAATCAAAATCACGGCTGGTGACCTTGTGGCGTACGGTCTGCTCAACGACACCGTCACCGCTCAGAAGATCTGGGATGCGTTGCCGATCCAGGCGAGAGGCAACACCTGGGGCGATGAGATCTACTTCAGTATCCCGGTCCAGCTCGGAGAGGAAGAGGCTCAGGCGGT
>CAZPTF010000304.1:0-5105 GCA_964589015.1 uncultured Anaerolineae bacterium | reverse complement strand
CACACAACTTGAACGAATAGTACTGGATTTTCTGTGAATTCTGTGGTATAATACTGATAGTATTGTTACGTCTTTCTACCACTTGAGTCGGAGGCGAGAAAGCGCATGGCACGAAAGAGAGTCAGTATCAAGGGAATCGGCGCTACGATCTTCTACGATTCCGAACAGCCGCTTCTCGACCTGATGAGGAGAGCGACAGCCAAAATGCAAAATGAAGAGGGAATGTTTGAGGGGTACGACGGAGTTGAGGATCTGGAGCCACATGACCTGGCGTTTCTGGACGATGTCGAAATTATGCGCGAATCTCCGGACGCCCAGACGGCGTGGGTTGCGGAAGCCACCGCCCCGCTTGAAGGTGAACCGTTGCGGGGCGAGGAAACCGGTGATGTCAGCGACGACGATGAACCCGACCCGAACATGAAACTCTCCGCTTCCTCTACAGCCAACGCACAGCCCGCGCAGTCGGGGGAAGAGACGTTGAGCCAGGATGCCTCACAGACAGCAACGGCTGTTGAGAACGACGAGATGTCCTCCGACGGCTGGACGGACGCCGCTGAGGATGTTTCCGCGGGTGCTGCCTTTGACGCAGACGTCGAGGAGTTCGAACCCACTTCGGCGGCGCGCAATGCCTCCGCAACCAGAGCGGTTCAAGCACGCAGCGGTTCGACACGGGTGACCGGACGTCCCGACGTGCTTGCCGGACTGCTCCGGTGGGAACAAACAGACGAGCTGACGTACGATGACCCGGTGACGTTGGAGCTTATCCAGCAGGTCGACGTGCTGTACGACAGAGTGGCGATATCGATGAGCACGAACATCGAGGCCGCCAGGCTGGCGATGGATCTATTGCACGAGGCGCGTGGCTTGCTGGCCTCCGGCGAACCCCGCGATGTCCACGCGGCGGAACGCCGCCTGAACGAAGTGAAGGCGCGGCTCCACCAGGTGGAACGCATCGGACGCTGGTCGCAGACCTACGGATGGGGTTTGTTCGTCTACGAGATCCTGTTTATCCTGGCGTTTCTTGCCGCTCTGGTGTATGACCGCAACATCGCCAGTTGGCTTGGCTCTGCTACCGCCTCCGGCCTGTCTGGCGGGGAGGGACTCAGCCAGATTCCGAAGGCCATATCAGCGGCCTATCCGCCCTGGTCGAGCATGCTGTGGGGAGGTCTCGGCGGCGCTGTCGCGGCGATCTTCAGCTTACAGCGACACGTCGCGGAGCTGAGCGATTTCGACCGGCGCTACACAGTCTCGTATCTCATCCAGCCTTTCTCGGGCATGATGCTGGGCAGTGTGGTCTATCTGATAATGGCGATCTTGCTCGGTCTGGCTGGCTTGATGAGTGGCGCCTCCGGTGACGCCCATCCTGGGGAGCTCGCAAGTTACTGGATTCCATCGCTGATTGCGTGTCTTGCGGGGTTCCGTCAGAAGTACGCCTTCGACATCGTGGAGAAGTTCCTGCCCTCATCCGACGACCGCACCACCAAATAAGGCGATCGGCGGCACGCTCACAGTCTTGACCGGTCCGGACGACACTCGTGCGCTGCCAGTACACGGTCCGTCCTGCATACGCCTCTGCGAGACTGCCCAACATTCAGTTAACGTGAGGCATATCGCGCCGGGCAGGCCGTTTCGGCTTTCGGCGCTATGGCGCCCCTCTCAGGGCAACAACTGGACACATCGAGCTGGCCAACAGATCCGGCAGAGCACGAGTTGTTCTGTGCCGGATCGGCATCGTTAACTCGTCACTTGAACCTCGTCACCCGCCGCTTCTTTGACAGGCAACGCCAGGTTGAACGTACTCCCCTGATTCGGAACACTTTCCGCCCACACGCGTCCCCCATGAAGCTCCGCAATGGACTTGACAATGGATAGCCCGAGTCCGGTCCCGTGGATTTTGATCGTTTCCCGGCTCTTCACCCGGTAGAACTTCTCGAACAGCCGGGGTAGATTCGCGGCGGGGATGCCGATTCCGGAGTCTCTGACCTGAATAACGATCTCGTCGGGGACCAACCTGGCCTCGACGTGGATGAATCCCGACGGCGTATACTTGATCGCATTGTCGATGAGGTTGGCAATCGCCTGACCAAGCAAGAGCGGATCTCCTGCCACCGGCGGCAGATCGAGCGGCAGCTTGACCGTCAGCGTGAGGCCGCGCGCCTCGGCCTGCGGGCGGAAGCGGACCGCCACGTCGCGAATCAGCGGCGTCAACTCGCACGAAGACATCGTGACGTCAACGCCAGCCTCGATTCTGCCGAGATCGAGCAAGTTGTCGATCAATTCGGTCATCTGCGTGACGCTAAGGCGGATCTTCTCGAGAGCGATCTTCTGCTTCTCGACCAGGGGACCGCCTGTCTCGGCGAGGGTGGCATAACCTTTGATGACCGTAAGCGGCGCGCGCAGGTCGTGGGACACAGTGGCGACGAATTCCGACTTCGCAGCAGCGACCTCCTTGAGATCGGAAATGTCGCGCATCACGACGACCCGCCCCAGGAAGTCGCCGTTACGCTCGACGATCGGCGAAATGCTGGCGTACAGCGTCCGTCCATCGGACAGCGTGAATTCCCCGACGCTGACAGCCGGTTCGGCAGGAGACTTCGCCAGCAGCTGCACCAGCTCGTGCTCGTCCGACAGTTCTGCCACGGCTTTGCCAGTCGCTGCCCGCGGATCGAAATCGAGGTACTGCTGCGCCGCCGGATTGGCAAGTACAAGCCGGTTGTCGCTGTCGGTCACGATGATGCCATCGCTTGCACTTGTCAGAATCGCGGCCAGACGCTTCCGTTCGCTGGCGACGGCCTCGAACAGCCGTGCGCTTTGGATGGCGACAGCGGCCTGCCCGGCGAGCGTGCCCAGGAACTCGATCTCGGAGACTGCGAAATCGGTGCGCGGCCCATACTCGGCCACGAAAACGCCGATCAACCGGTCCTCAGCGATCAGCGGGAACGCCAGTGCCATCGCAGTATCGGGAGAGAATGCGGTCGGGTACGCCGCGGCATTGCGCACCTTGATGCCGCGTTTGTTACGTACGATCTGCAAGAGCGGCTCGGAGAACGCCTCCGCTTCCTTCCATTTCAGGCTGCCGCCTTGTTGGTAGCTGACCTCGCGCTGTGGCTCGCCGTGAGCCGACAACAGGATCACGCGGGCGGATAGCGCCTGTGTGGCATTCACCGCACCGGTCAGGATTGGCTCGAGGTTCTGTTCCATTCCCAGGTTGGCCGATACTGCGCGACTGATACGCAGCAACAGTGCGAAATCCTTCAACCGTGTCCGTAGACCGACGCGCATAGACTCGATCGCGCTTCCGAGTCGTCCCACTTCGTCATCACCTGACACAGCCACAGGCGAATCGAGACGCCCCTGCGCCATGTCTGCCGTCGCCATCGCCAGGATATCAAGCCGGCTGGTGAGACGAGTGGTCAGCCAATAGAGCAGCCCGCCGACGATCAGCCCAATGCACACCAGCAGCAAGGCAATTGGAGTGACGATTTCCCGCGCGGACTCCAGGACAATCGCATACGGCGTCGAGATAACGGTCGACCAGGTCGTATCCGGCACGATTCCGCGGTACATCAATTGCGCAGTTTCGCGCGATGCCCCTTCGATAAACGCTGCACTGCCAGGCTCGCTCCACACGAGCATGCTGTGTTCCGTATCCGGGTACCACGGAGTCAATAACCGCGCACTGTCGGGATGGACGATGACCAATCCACGCTCATCGACGACGAACCCTTCACTGCGTTCGGCCGTGAGCTGCAACCCGTCCATCAGGTTGCGAACTTGCGGGTTCTGCTCCATGTCCAGCCGGCCGATCATCGCTCCAGCGACATCGCCGGATGCCTCAATGACAGGACAGAGCAATGACAACACCACGCTGCCACCGGACAGGCGATGGACCGTACTCATTCGGGAAGTTCCGCTCTCGATGACTTCACTGCCGAGGTCGCTCTCGCTGCTGCTGAGCTCAAAGCCGGAGTCAATCGCTGGAGATGCATCCACTACCGCTCCGGAGGAGTCGATGCGAATCACCTGGCTGAAGAAGGCGGCCGGTTCCTCCGCGATATCCAATGCCTGTGCACGGGAGCGTATGGATGTACTCGTGACCGCTTCGCTACGTGCCAGCTCGGACAACCGCTCGAATCCGGTGCGCACCAGTGCTTGCGCGCGCTCGCCGGCCAGCTCGGAAGTCCGTCCCGCTTCGGCGATGTTTCGCCGCGTCGCGACGCCGACGACAGTGGAGTTCACTGCGTACAGCACGACCAGCATGACAACGAGTGCAATCGGCACGAAAATGATCAGGACTTTCGCTCTGATCGTACGCGTCGGAAGCGATCGGGCAGCTCGTTTTCGCGGGGCCCAACTGGGAAGCAGGGCAAACAGACCGTGAACGACGGCCCCTGAGACCGCGCCGGCCAGGAGCACGAACGGTAGATTGGCACTCGCGGCAGTCGAGCAGACAGACAATGAAAACAAGGAAGGACCCGCACCGAGCACCGTGCAGGAGAGAATCCCGGCGGTCCACATGGCAATCGAACCGATCACACTGGCAACGAAGGGCAGACGCAGCACCCGCGCGAAAAGCCCCTTGAAGTCCTGGCGCAACAGCTGGGCCGCGACGATGCCCCACAGCATGAACTCGAACGGAGCCAGGATATCGTGGGAGAGCCATACCCCATGCATCAGTCCGGCAGTCAGTCCGGTCACTGCCGCGGGAAACACACCGACGAATCCGGCCAAGACGATGGGCACACTAACCAGGAGAGCCAGCGGGAACGCAGACTGCGCCCCGATCGTGAGGACATTACCGAGAACCAACGACAGTAAGATACAAGTGAGCCAAACCAATACGTTCAGCGCTGTGAGCCGGCGCAGATGGTGGCGCTCGGCACGCGCAGTCCAGACCAGGAGAACCACGTACAGGATCAGCAGTACGTATCCGCTGGGCTGGAGATTGAAACTAATCGCCGGATTGTCCCATTGGCCCCACAAAGAAAACAACATGTACTGCCTCCCGAAGAGATGATTCTGTTTGACAAGCCAGTAATGCACCACGCGGCAATCGAACTGCTCGACATTATTATACCATCACGTTCCAGCTAGTGCAACCGGAC
>CAZPTF010000303.1:0-5117 GCA_964589015.1 uncultured Anaerolineae bacterium | reverse complement strand
TGCCTGGGCGGACCCTGTACCGGTCTGCAGCGCAGCAGATTGGCCCAGTCTCTGTCCCAGTCCGCAGGACTTGGTATCCTTAGCGCGGAGCTGAAGCCCCGCGGCACCTTCCTCCCGATACCTGCGCTTGTTCAATCAGCAAAACCGTTGTATAATATCAGGATGTGATCGAACCTGGAGCCAAGGATTAGCCAGCAATGGACGATGCTGTCTTTCGCAGCAGCACTCAATTAAGCCAACGCGATATCGAACAACTCAAGAAGATCGAACAGGGGATGCCCATCGTTGCCGACATCAGCCGTGCTGACCTGCTGCTGTTCTGCCGGACCGAACCCAACGAGGCGGCGGTCATCGTCCATGCCCGGCCCCATTCGGTGACGCCGGTCTATCTGGAGTCCCAGGTCGGTCAGGTCGTTACGTTCGATGACCGGCCGGCGATCATCCGTGCGTTCGGCGGCAAGCGTATCACTCGGGACGATATGGCCCATATCCCTGAAGGTGCACCAGTCGTGCAGGAGGTGCATCCCATCTTGAGCGCGGACCGGCGGATCATCGGTACGCTGTGTGTCGAAACCAACTCGATCGAGCACGAGCGCCACATGCGCCGCCGGAAGCCGTTCCGTTATGCCGTGCGCTGTCTCCAGCACATGCTTTTGACCGGACGGCTGGAGGCGGCCGAAGCGCTCACCCCGTTTGGAGAGCACGATGGGATCATGGTCGTCGATGCCCAAAAGAAGATCATCTACATCAGTGGGGTCTGCACAAACCTGTACCGCAAACTGGGCTTCATGGGTGAGCTGGTTGGCGAATTCATTCAGAATCTCGAGACCGATGACGATGCGTTGATCTCTCGTGCACTGGAGAAGCACTACTGTCTCGAAGAGGAAGTGCAGGAGCAACAGCGCATCTGGAACAAGAAAGCGATCCCGCTATTCTGTGACGGAAGTGAATCTTTCCTGAGTTGGAAGCAGGCTTTTCAGTCCAGCAATCGCGCCCGATTGATGGGCGTGTTGATGACCGTCCACGACCAGACGGAGGAACGGCAGCGCGAGCAAGAGTTGCTGCTCCAGGCGACGCTGATCCAGGAGATCCATCACCGGGTCAAGAACAACTTGCAGACCATCGCCGCACTGCTCCGGCTCCAATCGCGGCGCGTGAATTCCGATGAGGCCAAACAGGTGCTTAGCGAGAGCATCAATCGCATCCTGAGTGTTGCCATTGTCCACGAATTCCTGTCGCGGCGTGACGCCGACGCGATCAACCTGCGCGATGTCGCCCAACGCATCGTTGGACAGATCCAGCAAGGGCTTTTGGACCCTGACAAATCCATCAAGATCGAGCTGAATGGCCCGCCGATTTACCTGACACCGCAGCAAACGACGGCGTGCGCGCTGTCGCTCAACGAATTATTGCAGAATTCGATCGAGCATGGCTACGAGAGTAAGACCAGCGGCACAATTCATATCGACTTGACTGATCAGGGAAAATCGGTCACAATTGAAGTATCGGACGATGGTGGGGGCTTGCCCGACGATTTCGACCTGGATCACAATGTGAGCCTGGGTTTACGTATCGTCCAGTCGCTCGCGACCGATGATCTGAAAGGTAATTTTGATTTGCGGAGTTCCGGTGAAGGCACTTTAGCCGTGGTAGAATTTCCCAAACAAGCATAGGAGGAACGTTACTTTGGAGCGAACAAGGGTAATCATTGCGGATGATGAATCTATCATCCGTATGGATTTGCGAGAAATGCTGACCAACCTGGGATACCTGGTCGTCGGTGAAGTGGGCGATGGGCGGAGCGCAGTGAATCTGGCCCGCGAGCTGAAACCGGATATCGTCGTGATGGACATCAAGATGCCCGATATGGATGGGATCGAGGCTGCCGCTATCCTGACGGAAGAAAAAATTGCGCCAGTGCTGCTGCTTACTGCTTTCAGCCAGAAGGAACTGGTGGACCGTGCCACCGAAGCTGGTGTCGCCGGTTACATTGTGAAACCGTTCCGTGAGTCGGACCTGGGACCTGCTATCGAGGTTGCGCTGGCCCGTTTCTCCGAGTTCCGCCAACTCGAGAGCGAAGTCGGTAACCTGCAGGAAGCGCTGGAAACACGCAAAGTGGTCGATCGCGCCAAAGGCATTCTGATGGATACGCAATCGCTGAAGGAGGCGGAGGCGTTCCGCAAGATCCAGAAAATGAGCATGAATACGCGCCGTCCGATGCGGGAAGTCGCGGAAGCGATCATCCTGGCGCATCAGGCTGGAGAATAAGCGCTGCATGGTGAACTATCCGCAGCTCGCCGTTGAGATTGCCGCCTGGATCGCGGAGCGCGTCCGTGCCGCTGGTTGCCGGGGTGTCGTATTGGGCCTCAGCGGTGGCGTGGACTCCGCCGTGTCCGCCGGGTTGGCCCATCGAGCGTTGGGTACAGAATCCGTGCTGGGTCTGATTATGCCCTGCCATAGTGTGCCCGACGATGAGGCGCATGCACACCTGGTCATCGATACGTTCGGGATCGCGTGGGATCGTGTCGATCTCGGGCCGGCGTTCGACGCGCTGAGCGGACAGCTCCCACCTGCGGATGGCCTGGCAGTTGCCAATCTCAAACCCAGGCTGCGGATGACGACGCTGTATTACTACGCCAGTCTGAACCAGTACCTGGTGCTGGGGACGAGCAACCGGACTGAGTTGCTGGTTGGCTATTTCACAAAGTATGGCGATGGTGGCGCGGACCTGCTGCCGCTCGGCGACCTGCTCAAATGTCAGGTGGTTGAATTGGCACGGGAGATCGGTGTGCCCGACGCGATCATCGACAAACCGCCCAGCGGGGGATTGTGGGCGGGACAGACCGACGAAGGCGAGATGGGCATCACCTACGAGCGTCTGGATCGTGTCATCGCCGCGTTGGACGCCGGTGATACCGCCGGAATCGACCCGCAAGACGTGTCGCAGGTCGAACGGATGCTCACCACCTCCGCCCACAAGCGCGAACCATTGCCGTGTTTCCGCGCCGGTGCGTAACGTTGACCTCGCGCTGGAGATTGAGCCGGCAGTACAACTATTTGATACGCTGACAGCAAACAACCCCGACCTATGCCGGGGTTGTTCTCGTTTATGGAATGACGGAGCATTGACTGGTGAATGGTTACCGGATCCAAATCGCGCTGGTGTGGACCGCGGATCATCCGGTCGGCAAGTTGGAAAGGACACTGAGATACGACACACCCAGAATGCTGAATAGGAGGAAGATGATAGCTCCCAGGATGGTCATACCGATCGCGAAAAGCAGGGTTGCAACTTGGAAACCGCATCCGAACTTAAATCCGTCACCAAACGTCAAATTCATGAGTCTCCTCCTTAAATTAAGGCACTGTGGAATGGGTCAGCCAATCGGTATGCCCTCTCCTAAGATACGGACAGTTAGTACTGTGTTCCCATTATAACACACCCCAGGCGGTTTGACAAAAACCTGGAATCGTGGTACAGTGTATTTGTCAATTGAACAGTGCGCCGAAGTGGTGGAACGGCAGACACGCTGCGTTCAGGGCGCAGTGGGCATTAGGCCCGTGTGGGTTCAAATCCCACCTTCGGCACTGAGGACCTGAGTATTATACTCGGGTCTTTTCTGTTGTCGGTATGCAGCACTGTGTTCTCCGCTGTTTCTCGTTGCATTAACGGGTCTCTTGTGGTATCGTTGGGGCATCTATTCAGCCCATTCAGAAGGGAACAGGGGAAAACATGATGGATACCTCGATCAAAGACATACTTCGCGCTGAATTGCGTGCACTGACCGCGCTGGATGGTGCGCCGGGGTTTGAACAGCCGGTCGTCGCCTACTTGCGTGATGCCTTTACCCCCGTGGCCGATATGGTGGAAGTGGACCCGATGGGCAACCTCTATGCCCAGCGCCGCGGGCGACGGCCCGGACCACACCTCGCCCTGTTCGCACACAGTGACGAGATCGGCGCGCTTGTCAAAAGCGTCGAGCCGGCAGGCTTCTTGCGCCTCGAACGGCTTGGCGGCACGCTGCCGGCGCTCATGGCCGGACGGCACGTGCACGTCAAGGGTCACGTAGGCGTGATCGGTGTGCGTTCCGGACACCTGCAATTGGCCGGCGGTGAGTCCGCTGTTCCCGCCATTCCTGATTTATACGTCGATGTCGGTGCGCAGAGCGAGCGCGAGGTTGCCGAGATGGGCATTCGCGTCGGCGACCCAATCACCTATTACAGCCCCCTGCAGGTGTTGGACAACCCTGACCGGGTTACGGGAAAGGCGATCGACAATCGGCTGGGTTGTGCGCTCTTGTTGCAGTTATTTCGCGAATTGCAGGGCGTCGTCCCCGATCACGATCTCACCGCGGTCATCGCCGTGCAGGAAGAAGTCGGCAGCCGCGGTGCACGGGTCGCCGCGCGGCGGGCCAAACCCGATTACGCCATCGTCCTGGATACCTTCATGGCGGGCGACACGCCGGACGTGAACTTCTACGCCCAGATGCCAGCGGGGATCGGCCGCGGCCCCGTCTTTCTCCTGGCCTGCGGCGACAAGGTGCTCGGACACCTCGCCCACCCCGCGGTCAAACGTTGGATGGTCGAGACGGCGGAGCGGCGGGACATACCTTACCAGCCGGCGACCATGGTCGAGATCAGCTTCACCGACTCGACTGCGGTTCACCTCACGCGGGAAGGCGTCCCGACCGGCGGGCTGGGGCTGTCGCGCCGCTATTCGCACTCTCCTGTCGAGCTGGCCGATCTGAACGACGCGGTCTATGCACTCCGTTTCCTGCGGGGTTTCGTCGATGACATGTGTGGTCACACGGATTTCGGCTTCCTGTCCGGCTTGGGTGAGCGCGAATAGATGAACGACGCTGGCAAAACCGCATCCGCCCCGCTCGGGTACGGCTGGCTGGTCGTGCTGGTCCTGTTGCTCGCCAGCGTGTCCGCACCGCTCAATCAGTTCAAAGTGCCCCCGCTCATGCCCCTGCTGATGGCTGACTTCAGCCTGTCCGTCGGGGAAGCCGGATCGCTGATGTCCGTCTTCGCCGTCGCCGGCCTGATCCTCGCGTTGCCGGCGGGATTCGTGTTTCAGAAGCTGGGTTACCGCCTGACCGGTCTGCTGGCGGTGG
>CAZPTF010000302.1:0-5133 GCA_964589015.1 uncultured Anaerolineae bacterium | reverse complement strand
GAACGATGGTTATAGGCGTCTGTACGATAGAACTCGTGTTGCCTGGCGTGTCGTCTCTGAAGGGCAAACGGAGCGTACTCAAGTCACTCTCGGCCCGCTTGCGGAAAACGTTCAACGTATCCATTGCCGAGGTGGACAACAACGATGTCTGGCAATCAGCATCGCTGGGGGTAGTCTGTGTAGCCAACCGATCCGATTATGCCCATGGTTTGCTCAGCAACGTGGTGGAATGGTTGGAGGGCAGTCACTACGACATCGAGATCGTTGATTACGAAATCGAACTGCTCTAGCGCGAGGAGTCCGTCTTGTTCAACCTACCTTTGTGGCGGGACTTGTCACTCATATTTCTGGTAGTCGAGCTCATCATCGCGCTGGTTCCGGTTCTCGTTCTTCTGTTCTTCTGCGCGAAATACGTTCCACAGGGCATCCGTTGGCTCAGCAGCACATTACGGGCAATCCGACGCACTACCGAGCGTGTCCGGCGCACTACCCTGCAAATCGGCCAGCGCATCATCTCGCCTTTCGTCGCGATCCGACAGTGTGTGGCTGCAGGTAAGAGCATGACGCGCGCTGCGTTAACCATAACGAGGGGAAAATGACCCGAGAAAGCACACGCAAGACAAGAAATGAACTCCTGACCAGAAAGCTCATCATCTGCGGATTGCTGGGGGCGGCGATCGGAGCGGGGATCGGATTCATCTGGGCCACGCGCGACGATAGCAAGCATCTTCCGGAACGCGCCAGCAGCAAGCACGGGGTCACAGCCAGACAGCCGATCCGCCCCAACGAAGTCCTGAAGCTAGGGCTGTCCCTCGTTAATGTTACCCGGCAGATCTCCGATCTGGTCGACAAGGTGTGATGCATCCGGCAACAACATGTCCTGTGATCTCAGCATAGAATGCAGAGGTAGGAATGAGACGAATTTCCTCGCAGCAGTGGACAACCATCGTCTTGCTCTTACTTGCACTCAACTGCCTCGTCGTCGTCGCCTTTGCCATCGTCATCCTGAACGATATTATGCCGCCGACAACTGCGGGCGATGAAGTTGCCGGTCTGACCTCGGCCCCACCCTTCACGGGTGTACCGGCCGAACTGCTAGAGGTCACGCCAACTCCCACAGCACTGCCACTGCCTACCCACACACCAACCGCCAGCCGTACGCCCACTGCGTACATCATCTACGCCACAGCTACGTTCACACTCACACCCACAGAAACGCTGTCTCCCACACCTACGGATACGGCAACGCCCACCCGAACGGCAACACACACGCTCACTCCTTTGCCCGCTCGGACAGCAACGCCCAGCCGCAGGCCCACGCTGAGCGCCGGTGCGGGCGGCACAACGCTGACACCTGCACGCACTCTTGTGCGCGACCATACCGAACGGCTCAATGTCGAGGTTGCAGGCCGCGAACGTACCACGCTTACGCTGCGCTGGGAACCCGTGGAAGACTCGAGCTACACGGTATACAGCGACATGGGTTCCGGCATGGGCATATTCGTGCGCAAAGGGCTGGTGCAAAGCGATGTCTTTTCGGACACCCATCTGCTGCCGGGAACGCATTACACGTATGACATCGTCGAAGAGCCGGCACAACGGACCGGCAAGACGACAGCCACAACACACCGTGGCGAAATCAGCGCAATGACGCGTGGCGCGGCAGTCCAGATCGCTCGAATTTTCCGCGTCGTAATCCCGACGCTGCCACCAGCCATCAGGGGCGGGACCGCGACTGCCACACCGGTCGGGACCGCCCTGCCTGCGGGTACACGAACGGCACGAGATACACCAACCAATGCGCTACCAAAATCCATCAGCACTCCGTTGCCGCGAGACATCGTCGTACTCAGCCTGATGAACGTCACCGATCACCAGGACGAGCTCGATAACATCGTCATCGTGGGCGAAATCAAGAACGATTCGCCGCACAACATCGCCGCTGCGGAGATCACCGTGACGTTCTATAACGCCCGCGGAGAGACGATCCAGAAAGAGCAAACCCAACCGCTACTCAGCTTGCTGCGACCGCAACAGAAAGCGCCGTTCGTCCTCACTGTGCCCAGACCGGAAAACCTGTGGGACTGGAGTCTACAGGCCATCGCGCGCAGTACTGCAAAGGTTCAGCCAACAGGTCTGATCGTCACGGCCAGCAAATCCTTTGAAGATTCCAGCGGATTCTACCACGTAACCGGCACAGTTCTCAACAATGCAGGACGCACGATCAGCCTGGCTCAGGCGATCGTCACCCTGTATGACAGGCGGGGACGCCCGATCAATGCAAACTTCGCCTACACAGAGCCGTACAGCATCGAGCCAGGGCAAGAAGCATCTTTCGATACCGCGTTCAACTACTATCCGCAGGTGAAAACCCACACCGTGCAGCTCGAGTGGGACTGAAGGTCATTCATGCGCGTGCAACATCTCGCGCATCCCATACTCGCCTCCGCCAGGCCGAGTCCAATTCGTGCGAAATTACACGAACAGCCTCTTGACAAATCAATCAAGACCATATATAATAGAGTTTGTGAAAAATCGTGCGATATGCCGATCGCATTATTCCAAGGAGGCTACAGCGTGTACGAAATTCTTGTAAGGGAGGATCTGGCTCCGGTCACCAAGCTGTTTGAGGTCAGTGCGCCGGAGATCGCCCGGAAAGCCAAAGCGGGACAATTCATTATCATCCGTCTATGTGACACGGGTGAGCGAATTCCTTTGACCATCGCCGACTACGATCGTGACAAAGGCACGCTCACCATGATATTCCAAGAGGTTGGCAAGTCCACTCGCGAGCTCGGGACGATGCAAGCAGGCGACAGGTTGTGCAGCGTCACCGGTCCTCTCGGTTTGCCATCGGAGATTGAGAATTACGGCACCATTCTCTGTGTGGGCGGCGGCGTGGGGATCGCTCCGATCTACCCAATCGCCCGCGAGTTGAAAGAAGCCGGTAACGAAGTGCTCTCCGTGATTGGGGCACGCAACAAAGACCTCCTCTTCTGGGAAGACAAGATGCGCGCCATCAGCGACGAGTTGATCGTCTGCACCGACGACGGCTCCTATGGACGAAAAGCCCTCGTCACCGAACCGGTGAAAGAGATTCTCGAAGCCCGCAAGGACGTCAAGATGATCTGGGCAATCGGTCCGGCGATCATGATGAAATTCGTCTGTCTGACGACCAAACCCTACGGCATCAAGACGCTCGTCAGTCTCAATTCCATCATGGTGGACGGCACGGGCATGTGTGGTGCCTGTCGCGTCGAGGTAGGTGGAACGACCAGGTTCGTTTGTGTTGACGGCCCCGAATTCGATGGACATGAAGTCGATTGGGATTTGCTGCTGGGGCGCCAGCGGCAATACCTTGTCGAAGAAAAGGAAGCTCTGGAACACTTCGAGTGTGGGCACGGCGACCACTAATCGCGGGCATCGCCCGTAATGCGCTGGTCGTTCAGCAGTACCGTTCACAGTCTTGTCTGCTCCACTGACCATATCGCGAGCAGTAATCTATCGTAATAAACCAAGGAGATACCATCCGATGGCTGAAGCTAAGAACAATAGGAAAGCGGCGCGCCAGGAAATGCCCACGCAGGATGCGGAGGTGCGCCAGCACAACTTCAACGAGGTGGCCCTGGGCTATACGCTCGAAATGGCGCTGACCGAGGCCAAGCGTTGCCTTCAGTGCAAGAAGCCACAGTGCGTGCAGGGATGTCCGGTGGAAGTGAAGATCCCGGAGTTCATCGGTGCATTGGCGCAAGAAGACCTGGCTGGTGCAGCCAAGGCGCTCAAGGAGAAGAACAATCTGCCGGCGATTTGCGGGCGGGTTTGCCCTCAGGAGACCCAATGCGAGATCCGTTGCGTCGTGGGCAAGAAGAGCGAGCCGGTCGCGATCGGACGGCTCGAGCGGTTCGTGGCGGACTGGGAGTTGACCCAAGAGAAGCAGGCGCCGGAGCCACCCGCACCGACCGGCAAGAAGGTCGCCGTCATCGGTGCCGGGCCGGCCGGACTCACCTGTGCGGCCGATCTCGCCCGTCTGGGACACAAGGTCATCATCTTCGAAGCGCTGCACGAGCCCGGCGGCGTGTTGATGTACGGCATCCCGGAATTCCGCCTGCCCAAGGAGGTCGTGCGCAAGGAAGTCGATTACGTCAAGAGCCTCGGCGTGGATATCCAGCTCAACAGCGTCGTCGGCAAGCTCTATACCGTCGATGAGTTGCTCAATGCGCAGGGGTTCGACGCTGTCTTCCTCGGAACCGGCGCGGGCCTGCCGATGTTCATGCACATCCCCGGCGAAAACTACAACGGGGTGTACTCGGCAAATGAGTTTCTGACCCGTACTAACCTGATGAAGGCCTACCGTTTCCCGGAATACGACACGCCTATCAAGGTGGGGAACAACGTGGCGGTCATCGGTGCTGGTAACGTTGCTATGGATAGCGCGCGCTGCGCCAAGCGTTTGGGCGCAAAGAATGTCTATATCGTCTATCGCCGGTCTGAGACGGAAGTTCCGGCACGCGCCGAAGAGGTCCACCACGCTAAGGAAGAGGGCATCATCTTCAAGTTCCTCACTGCACCCATTGAAATCTTTGGCAACGACAAAGGCTGGGTCAGCGGGATGCGCTGTATCCAGATGAAGTTGGGAGAACCGGATGCCAGTGGCCGCCGCCGCCCGCTGCCAATCGAAGGTTCCGAATTCGACATGGAAATCGACACGGTCATCATGGCCCTGGGAACGCAACCCAATCCGTTGGTATTCACCGATGCAGAGGGTTTGGCACGGACGAAATGGGGTACCGTCGAGGCGGATGAGGAATCCGGACACACGAAGAAAGAACGTGTCTGGGCAGGAGGAGATATCGTCACTGGCGCCGCCACGGTCATCAGCGCCATGGGCGCCGGTAAGCGCGCGGCCGAGGCGATCCACGAGTTCCTGCAGTCGGGTAGCTTCGACAAGTCATAACGGACAAGCCGGGATTGCGAAGCGCTGTCCGCCCCGAGCGACAGGTACACCACAGCAGCGCTATTCCCGACAGCCCCGCACCCGGATCGAGACGTACCACCCGAAACAGGAGGGAGAGCCGCACTTGGCTCTCCCTTTCGATAGTCCATTCACTGACACGCCCATGATGCTGGAATCCG
>CAZPTF010000301.1:3390-5134 GCA_964589015.1 uncultured Anaerolineae bacterium | reverse complement strand
GCACGCGCATCTCGAATGACCGCCGTACACGACCGGGTTCGCACCCTGCGGGTGCCGGGTCGCATCCGCAGGGGCCATGGCGGCGCAGCCGGCAGTGTTCGCGGACAGCGCGGCGCGGATTGTTGCTTTTCGCGGTTCCGTTGACGTGCGAATCACACGCTGTAAGGAGGCAGCCTCGATGAAGTTGACCGATGAAGAACGAAGCAACCTGGATGGTACGGGGGGCGAACCCCTGCGTATCGCGACGCAGGTGCTGGTGAAGCTGGGAGACAGCTACGATGCCGAACGGTTGGTGCCGATTGCGAGTGCCCATCTCGTCGCCTGCTCGTATCAGATTGCCGGCGAGGCCGGGATCGACGTATACGCGCGGTTGGTGGAGGCGGGTGCACGCGTGCGCGTCCCGACGACGCTGGACCCCGGCTCGATCGATTTCGTGCGCTGGGAAGCATTCAGAACACCTGCGCATTACGCACAGCGCCAGCTGAAGATCGCGGAGCTGCTGGAAGCAATGGGCGTAATCCCAACCTGGACCTGCACACCCTACTACGCGCTGAACGTGCCGCGCTTTGGGCAGCACGTCGGATGGTCCGAATCGAGTGCGGTGGCGTTCGTCAACTCGGTGATCGGCGCACGCACGAATCGCTTGGCCGCCTACGTGGATCTGTGTGCCGCTTTGGCCGGTAAGGTGCCGTACTTCGGGCTGCATCTGCCTGAAAACAGGCGCGGGCAGGTTCTCATCGACGTCGCTGCGCAGGTCGGCGAGAACATGCGGGGCGAGGACTTTGCGGCTTTGGGCTACTTCATCGGGGGCCTGGTGGGCGACCGCATTCCGGTCATTCGCGGCGTGCGTGATGCGTCGGTCGATCAGTTGAAATTTCTCAGTGCGGGAGCGGCGTCTACAGGCTCGGTAGCGCTGTACCATGTGGTCGGAATTACGCCGGAAGCCCGCACATTGGACGAGGCGTTCCAGGGCGGTACCTGGGAGGACGTGCTCCCCTTTGGGCGGCGGGAATTGCAGGATACCCAAGACAGAATGTCCACGTTCCGTGCCGGCAAGGTGGATGTGGTCGGTCTGGGTTGTCCCCATGCGTCCATCGCACAGATCGAGGAGTATCTCCGGCTGCTGGCAGGCCGGAGAATCCACCCCCACACGGAGTTGTGGGTGTGCATGAACGATGTCGTAGAAGGTGTGGCCCGGCAGATGGGTTACATCGACCGGTTAGAGGCGGCGGGCGCGCGGATCATGACCGGCACGTGCCTGAACGACTGCCCGTTGGATGCCTGGCAGTTCCGGCATCTGGTCACGGATTCCGCCAAGTTTGCCTATTACACGCCCACGACGGTTGGCTCCGCATGTCATTTTACGGGGACCGCACAGTGCATCGAGGCGTCCATACGCGGCTACGTTGGGGAGGGACACGATGAGTAAACGATTTCGTGGCAGGGGCTGTGCCGGTGGGGTGTGCGAAGCGGAGGCCATCGTCGCGTTGGAGCCGTTCGGATTCTGGCAGGGGATCGATCCGGCATCCGGCGAAATCATCAACCGCCGCCACCCGCTGCTGGGCGCGAATCTGGCGGGGAAGGCGTTTGTGTTCACCTTCGGGCGGGGTTCGACCGGCAACCCGGGCATTTTTCTCGAAGCGGTCCGCAACGGCGTTGCCCCGGCGGCCATGATCAACGTCAGGGCCGAGCCGATGATCACGCTGTGCTCGATTCTCGCCGAGGAATTCTACGGCCTGCGCAT
>CAZPTF010000301.1:0-3290 GCA_964589015.1 uncultured Anaerolineae bacterium | reverse complement strand
CCGGAGACGGCGCCGAGCGCTGCCGCGATCACCATCATGACGAGCAGGCGTTTGGTGAGCATCGAGGCGGTGGCTGCCGGCGTGACGAGCATCGCCACGACCAGGGCGACGCCGACCGTCTGCAGCGCAACGACGACGGTCACTGCGATCATCACGACGAGCAACAGGTCCAGCCAGCGGATGGGCAGGCGCAGCGCTGCCGCGTGCACCGCGTCGAACGAAATCACCAGCAGTTCCTTGTAGAACAGGAACACCAGCACCAGCACCACCAGGCCCAGCCCGGCGGTGAGTAGCAGGTCGCCCTGCGATACGCCGAGGATATTGCCGAACAGTAAGTGGGTGAGGTCTCCGGCGTAGCCGCGGATGGTGCTGATCAGGGCGATGCCGAGACCGAACATCGCGGCGAAGATGACGCCGATCGACGTATCCTCCTTGAACCGCTCCTGCCGTGACAGAAACGAGATGCCGACGGCGCTCAGGATGCCGGCGATGATCGCGCCCCAGAACAGCGCCTGCCCGCTGATGTAGGCGATGGCGATCCCCGGCAGGATGGCGTGAGCGAGCGCATCACCCAGGAAGGCCATCCCTTTCAACACGACATAACATCCAATGACGCCACCGACGATCCCGACCATGACGGCAGCGGCCAGGCCGCGCTGCATGAAAGTGAAACTGAATGGCTCAAACAAGTATCCGATGATGGCTTCCATTGGCTCTGCGCTCCTTCCAGCGATTCCAGATGCGTCGCGCCCGGCAGGCGGGATGGGGCGTGCAGCAGTGCCGACCGCACGCCGCCGTCCCGTCTGCGCGGCACTGTACCTCAGCAGCACTCCCCGTGGGTGTGCGGCACGACCAGCCGCGCCTCGTCCGATTCGAACACGGTCAATTGCCCCCCATAGGCTTCTTGCAGCCGCTCCGGCGTCAGGACGTAGTCGGGTTTGCCGACTGCAACCAGCGTGTGGTTCAGCAGGGCGATGCGGTCGAAGTGCTGCTGTGCGAGCAACAGGTCGTGCATGGCAACGATGATCGAGACATCGCGCGCGCGCAGGTCGTCGAGCAGCGCGAAGAACACTTGCTGGGTGGTGGCGTCTACACCGCTGAGCGGCTCGTCCATCAGCATGACGTCGGCACCCTGCGCGAGGGCGCGAGCGATGAAGACACGTTGTTGTTGTCCGCCGGAAAGCTCGCCGATCTGCCGTTTGATCAAGGGCAGCATATCGACCATTGCCAGACACTCGCGCACGATGTCCCAATCCCGTTGCTTTGCCCAGTGAAACCACCCGATCTGCCTGACGCGCCCCATCAGGACAACTTCGCCGACGGTGATGGGGAAGTTCCAGTCGACATCTCCATGCTGCGGAACGTAGGAGAGCACCCAACCAGCCTGCGCTACCGGCTTGTTGTGGATCAGAATCTCACCACTGCGCCGTGGCATCAGCCCGACGATCGATTTGAACAGCGTGCTTTTCCCCGCTCCGTTGGGACCGACGAGTGCCATGCGCTCGCGGTGCCGGAGCTGCAGATTGATGTCCGCAATCGCCAGTCTGCCGTTATAGCCGGCGCTCAGGTCACGCAGCTCCAGCGCCACAGCGCGACCAGCCGGGCCCGGCTGAATGTGCTCCTGTTCTTCCCGCAAAACCTGTGCCATTTTGACCCACTTTCGGTGGCGGTGACGCCACACTTACCTGCACCCGTTACTTCAAGTTATCGACGAACTGATTCACGTTATAGTGGAGCCAATCGACGTACGTATCGGCCCCTTCTCCCTGCGGACTGATGTCATGCCAGATGCGCACGACTTTCGCCCCGACTTCGTTGGCGATGGTTTCTGACAGCGCCGGGTTTACTTCGTAGTCGATGAACAACACGCTCACGCCCTGATCCTTGAGGGTTCTCGTGAGCGCGGCGAAATCCTGGGCGGATGGTTCCACGCTGCTCGTTACCGCGGGGACGACCGTCCCGACCTGTTCGAAACCATAGTGACCGGCGAAGTAGTTCCACGACTCGTGATTGGTGACGATTTTGCGCTTTTCCGGCGGAATCTGCCCCACGGCCTCCTGTGCCCAGTCATCCGCCTGTTTCAGCTCGCTGCGGAAGGTGTCGGCGTTCGCCTTGAAAGCGGCGGCGTGCGCCGGATCCGCGCTGCTGAGGGCAGCTTCGATATTATCGACCCAGGTCATGACATTGGCGGGGGATGTCCAGGTGTGCGGATCGAACGCGTGCTCGTGTTCGAGTTCGTCAGCGTCGTGCTCGTCGACGTCATGCTCGTCAGCGTCGAGTTCGTCGTGGCCATCGTGGTGGCCCGGCAGCAGGTTAATCCCCGCCGAAACGGGGACGATGGTCACCTTCCCCTGCAGGTTGTCCATGATGTCGTGCATGAACTCCTCCAACCCGGCGCCATTGATGAACAACAGGTCGGCCTGGGTCATGGCGGCAACGTCACGCGGAGTGGGCTGGTAAGCGTGAGAATCCTGTCCCGGCTGGATGAGGCCGGTCAGTTGAATGGCATCACCACCGACTTTGTCGACGACCTGAGCGACGGTCGCCGTGGTGGCAACGACCTGCAATGTGCCACCCTCCGGCAGGTCCACGGCTGCGATGACCGGCATGACGTCCAGGGGGTTGCCGTGCGGCTGCGGTGTGGCTTCCGGTGTCGGGCCGGCAGCCTGGACGACTTGCAGCGACGGTAGGCTGCCGGCGACGACCACTGGCAGCACGACAACACTGAACAATACCAACAGGCTCCAAAACTTCGATTGCATGGTCAGGTTCTCCTTTATCCTTTGAAAACGGTGAAATGGTAGCGCGTGCGTTCTACACGGGAAGTTTCGCTTCATGCGCTTTCGTTGCAGCTCGGGCACAGGCCGACGAGCTCGAGCATGTGCTCTTCGATCGTGTAGCCGGTCTCATTCCGGACGCGATCCAGCAGAAACGACAGATCACAGCCAGCGAATTCGACTGCGGCCCCGCAGCGGCGGCAGACGAGGTGATGGTGATGGCCGTTGGACGCGCTGACATAACCATGACAGCCCTCTTCGGTGTGGATGCGCCGCGCGTATCCCATCTGCGCCAACAACTCGAGGGTGCGATACACGGTCACCAACCCTACGGATGGGTAATAGGCACGGGCGCACGCATGCACTTCGGTGGGATTGGCGTGCCCATCCGCCTCCAACATGGCGCGAATGACCGCCCGTCGCGGTTGCGTGATCCGGTAGCCGGCCTCGCTCATCTGTTGCACGATCGTTTCTTCGGAAATCATCGTCCTAAATGAAAAATCCTTTCAATAA
>CAZPTF010000300.1:0-5140 GCA_964589015.1 uncultured Anaerolineae bacterium | reverse complement strand
CACGGGCACGGTCAACGGCGTGCTGATGAAGTCGTCCTCCACTCCCGAAACGATGCGTGCGAACCAGATGAAGAACAGCACCCCCAGCGCACCGTCCAGAAACGTCGGCTCGAACCCGACGTTGAAGGGCACTGCGGCGAAAGGCAGCAGGCAGATGACGGCGATCAGCGCGATCAGGGTCACCTGGGTGCTGCGCAGCATGAACAGGCCGGCGACTACCACGGCCATCGAAGCCAGCGCGAGCGGCCAGTTGAGCAGACCGATCCACGCTCCGATGATGATGCCTGCCGCAGCGGCTGTTCCTACGGTGGCCAGCGCAGCGGTCGTGCGCTTGTCGCTCAGCAGTGCAGATTGTAGACGGGTGTACGCAGTATCGAGCACGGGCTAATCTCTCAGTTTACGGTTATTGTCTCCAACGCATAGCGTTCATCCGGCGCGGCGGACTCGTCCGGCAAAACTTGCAGGCGCGTGCCCGTGGCGGCATCGTACAGCCCGACGGCGAGCGTATATTGCCCGGATGGCGTCGCAGCGGGAATTATTATAACATATCTGTCCAGAACGACCTCATCCGGCTCCCACGTGCTGGTTGGATAGGTGCCGCGCAACGGCTGGCTGTCGCGTTGGGCGATGATCTCGCCGCTGGGGGCGAGCAGATGGACGAACGCGGTGTAGTCAGCGGCAGGCCGCTGCAGCGCTTGCCAGAACAGGATTACGTTCAGTGCCTCGCCAGGCGATACAGCTTCGTGGTCCCGCGTGGTGGGTTCGATGCGATAGGCGCGCAGCCCGATCTGCTCTTCCCAGCGCGCGCCGGTCGGAACCGCGTCCGCGAGGGCAACGCGTATGGGGTGGTACAGGCGTAACGCGAAAGAGCCGGCTTCCTCTTCACTCACGCGCTCCCAGTGGCGGTCCAGCCAGGTGGTGACGAAGCCTGTGGCGTCCCAATCCGGCGATTTGTACGGGACGAACCATACCCGCTCGTGGCCCATCCCGATTTCTTCCAGATCGGCGATGGTCTGGGCTGCGTCCAGCGGGCGGGCGGCAGGAATGACGGTATGCGGAGTCGCTCCGCGATAGTAATACCACATCGTCGGGTCGGGATAGTTCTGCACGATCACATCGTCCGCTGCTGCGGCGCTGTCCAGGAGGGCAGCCAGCTCGCGCCAGCCCCGGCTCCGCGTGTACTCCGGATTGCAGAAATAGCCGTACAGCGACCACAAGCTGGCGCACAGAATTACGGTGCCCAGGATGTACGAGGCGATGCGCATGCGGCGGCCACACAGGCGTGGCAAACCGGCCAGGCCCGCCGCCATGACCACGAAGAACGGCGGCGTGACGGCGGTGAGATAACGTTCGTTGAAGACGGGCCGGGAGAGCGACGAGATGTAGACGGCGAGTACCGGCACGCAGAGATACAGGGCAAGGTAGACGGCGGACGGTGTGCGCTGTCGCAGCAGCGCAACCCAGCCCAGGATGAAAACCAGCCCGATCAATGGCAGCACGAACGGGACGAGACCGGGCGTGAAGGTCTGGCCGATGCTGAAGGCCGTCAACACGCGCCACAACATGGCAAAGAACGCCGGCGAATCGCCGTTGCCGTGATAGGCGGTCAGCACACGCCAGCCGACGATCAGCCAGGGCAGGTAGAGCAGGACGATCGCTACCTGCGACGCAACCCAGCGTTTCCATTGCTCACGGTGGCGTCGCCAACACACGAGCCAATAGAGACCCTGGGCGACGAGAATGAACAGGGCGTAGTAGTGGGTGTAGGCATTGGCGACGGAGAGCAACACGAATGCGATCCACAGCCACGCTTTGCCGTGGCGCTCGGCACGCAGCAAGGCGATGCTGGCAGCCAGCCCCAGGGTGGTGGAAATGGCGTACATGCGCGCCTCCTGCGCGTGCCATACCTGGAACGGGCTGGCGGCGAACAGCAGGGCAGCCCACAGCCCGGTCTGCGGGCCGTCCAGCTGCTTGCCCAACTGGTAGATGAGTGGGATGGCGAGGATACTGAACGCGGCGGAGGTGAAACGGAGCGCCCATTCCGCATCTCCCGCAGCCTGCGTCCAGAAATGGAGCAACACGTAGTCCAGGGGCGGATGAGGCTCCAGGAGCTGCAGGGTCTGCGTGATGATGTCCGCGAGTGGCTGCGCGGAAAACAGCAATCCGAACGATTCATCGCCGCGCAGCTCATGCGCGCCCAGGTGGAAAATGCGCAGTGCGGCCCCCACGCCGCTCAACAGAAGCAGCAGCCAGACGGGTGTCGCGCCTTCCGCTGTGTTGTGCCTAGCGCTTGGCTGTGGCATAGCTGATCTCACTCAACAGGACATAATCTCCAATTTCCATTCCATTCGCATCCTTCATAGGCAGGCGTTCGCCCGACGCGGGATCGTACATGCCGGCAATGAGCCGGTATTCACCGGCTGGCCACTCCTCGGGCACGATCAGACCGGTATTGTCGCGAATGCGTTCACCCGGCAGCCAGGTGAATGTCGGGGCGAACCCAGCGCCAGGAACATGGTCTGTTTGCCAAACAAGTTTGCCTTCATTATCGATCAGTTGCACGAATAGCGCATAATTGCCGTCGGGGATGCCGCTGGCCTCCCAGAGCAGCGATAAGCGCAGCACGTCTCCGCCGGTCCAGTGCGTATCGGTGGGATAGAGGTCGTATCCGGACAGACGGATGCCGTGCCCCAGGTCGATGGCCAGCTCGTGTTGTGCGCTGTGCGCGTCGGGTGCAGCTGCGGTGGCGTAGAGGCACAGGCGGCTGTAGGCGCTGAAGGTCCGTTCGTCCAGTTTGTACGCGTGTGCGCTGAGCCATTTCTCGGTGGGACGCGGCAGGTTGAGCTCCGCAATGCGGTCGATAGCCAGCCAGATGCGCGGATGTCGCGCCACGACGTGTTCGAGCAGGACAACCTCGTCGGGGGTCGGCTCGCTTTCCTTGCTCAACAGGCTATACCACTTCATGTGCGTCTTGCTGTAGTTCATGAAAAAGCCCATATACACGTGGCTGCTGACGAGCAGGGCGTCGCCGGGCGCTTCGTGCGCGGACAGATAAGCCACCAGTTCCATGTAATCGTCGCCGGCCTCGCGATTGGGATCGTCGTAGTAACAACGCAGGTTGAAGCCTGCAAGTAACGTGGCCGCCAGGATGGCCATGCCAGTGAACAGCGCGGTTGCCCGCTTGGTGGGCCTGTGCGTGCGCGCCCACAGCAGGGCTGCGCCGGCCGCCAGCGTAAATATCGCGGTGGCGAGCAGTGGTGCCCACGCGATGACAATGCCGTCACCGGGCAGCGCTCTGAACCAAGCCAAATCGAGCAGGTCGGGTTCGATGATGCCGGGTGAGAACACCCACGGAAGCAGCGGAGGGGACAACGCCCAGGGGCTGCCGTGCCACGCTGTGGCCAGCGCGCGCGGGATGCGCAGATAATGCACGACGTTCACGCTGGCGGCGAGAAGTTGCGTCGCGATGCTCCATAGCGCCAGGAGAGCGAGGAGCGCGAGCAGCACGTAACGGAGCACTGTCCACCGCTTCGTCTGCCGGGCGAAGGGCCAACGCCCGAGCAGCCAGGCGAGTCCCGTCGCGCTGAACGGCATGAGCAGTGGGACCAGCGCTACCAGGTAACGCGGCCCCCACGCCAGCCCGCCTTCCCAATCCATCCATTTGGCGAAAACCCCTGCCGGCAAGGCGAACAGCACCAGTAGAAAGAGACCTTCGCGCAGATGGCGGTGGAGAAAGAGTGGGATAGAGAGCACGGGCAGCAGCAGGACCGGCGCGAAGAGAAAGAGGCTCTTCTGCGGACTGATGAAATAGCCGTAGAGTCCTTCCCAGAGCGGCGTCCAGAATCCGGCGGTTTGTGCGTAGCCGCTGCGGAACGGTGTCCCGAAACGAACGTAGTTGTACAGAACGATAACGATCAGCGCCAACCCGGTAGACAGCGCCAGCACGATGGCGTACTGCAACCATGTTTTCAGCTCGCCTCGCTTTTGCCTGGCTGGTTGCCGGTATGACTTCAGCCATGCCCACAGCGGTGGTCCGAGCGCATAGACGAAATAGATGGGCAGCACAACCAGATTCGTCAGCCGTGTTACCGCCGCCCAGCCGAGCGCTAGCCCCCCGCCCGCCAGCCAGATCAGCTCGTGTTCCTGGACGAAGAGCAGTAGAAAATAGGCAGCCAGAATCAGAAGCAGACCCATCAGCGGCTCGCTGTAGAAGTAGTTGGCGTAGGGCCATGCCAGCGTCGCCACTCCGAAAAGCCCCCCGACCAACAGGCCGACATCACGGTCGTAGCCCAGCCGCTGGACGTAAAAAAACAGGATCACGGCGGTGAGCGCAGTGATAAACAGGTTGAACAGATAGGTAGTCTGCAGGAGCCCGATTTCCGGGATGCGCAGCGCCAGCCAGGTCAGTGGCGCGGCTGAAACGGATGTGCCCAGCCCCTTCTTGGAGTAGATCTCCCCATCTATGCCGAAGTCTCCCTGGGCATCCTGATATCCCGCCGTCCAGCGGTCCCAGATGAACGGTCCGGTGTCGAGCTCACCACGCTTGGCGATGCTCTCGGTCACCGCGTAAAGCGACACGCTGTCGCTCGATTCCAACCGTCCGGAATAAGTCAGGAAGTACAGCCCGAACAAGGTCAGGCCCAGGCATAATGCCAGCAGGAAACGGACGCTATTGTCCGCCTGTGTCCGGGTCACGTTCGATTCGGAACGGGGAGTGCGCAAATCTGACATGGCTCCATTTTACCATAGGACCATGCTTCGGCAAAACAACACCGGGGCCGGGGGTGCGGACAGGATGTTAGCGACACCTGTAACGCCTTTGACATGACCAATGCGCTGGAGAGCACGCCCACTGGAACAGACTGGGCCAATCTCCGCACAGGCCATGCGGGGGCTGGTGGGCCGTTCCGGTGGGTTTCCGCGCAAACGGAACGCGTCCACGATTGGCACACTCTTGACCGAGACAAAGAGCTTCGTGTGAACCTGGCAGATCACGCTGCAAACACGGCCTGTCCATTGCTCGCTCGCTCCAAAATTTCCGGATGCACCCGTGGCCGGTGACATGCGCGGTACCCCACCCCGCCCGATCACGTTGACACCGCACTGATGTCATGTTAGAATTGATCCAATGAATATTATG
>CAZPTF010000299.1:0-5168 GCA_964589015.1 uncultured Anaerolineae bacterium | reverse complement strand
TCGTTGTGCACAATCTCACGGCTCAAGGAACGCAAACGATCATGTCTTATGTAATCATCTGGTGGGTCATTATCCAGGTCCTTGCTGCGGCGGCACTGCCGCTGGGGTTCCGGCTATTCCGGCACCTGCCGGACCGGGGTTACGCGCTCGCAAAACCGCTCGGACTGCTGCTGGTCACGTACTTGTTCTGGTTATTGGGGATGCTCGGCTTCCTGCGCAACACGACGGGGAGTATCGTTTTCTGCGTGGTGGTCGTTGCCGCCATATCCGTCTACTGCTATTATCAAGGGCATGACGAGGGACCGTCTCTGCCGGATTTCCTGCGCAGCCGCTGGAAGCTGGTACTGGTAACTGAGCTCCTCTTTCTCGCCGGTTTTGCATTATGGGCCTTGTACCGCGCGTACAACCCGGAGATATCCGCCACGGAAAAACCAATGGAGTTCGCTTTCCTGAACGGGATTTTGCGCAGCGACCGTTTCCCACCGCTCGATCCCTGGCTATCCGGGTTTGCGATCAGTTATTACTACTTCGGGTACATGATGATCGCCGTGCTGACCCGTCTTTCTGGCGTACCCTCGTCGATCGCGTTCAATCTGGGGATTGCATTGCTCTTCGCGTGGACGCTCACTGGGGTATTCAGCGCCGTATACAATCTGGTGGCGGCCTTCTTGAAAGGCGAGGGACATCGAGAGCCAGGTGCAACCGCGATGCCGGGCGAGCCGTTGCAGGGCAAGGCGATTGGGTTCGGACTGCTCGGCGCATGGGTCGTGGCGGTCGCCGGCAACCTGGAGGGCTTCTTCGAAGCGCTCCACACGCGGGGACTCGGCTCTGCGGCGTTTTGGGAGTGGCTCGACATCAAAAACCTGACCGGTGCAGCGATTAGCGGTGGATGGTACCCTACCGACAACTGGTGGTGGTGGCGCGCTTCGCGGGTCATTCACGACCGTGACCTGCTCGGCAACAGTGTGGAAGTGATCGACGAGTTTCCCTTCTTCAGCTTCATGCTAGGCGATATGCACCCTCACGTCCTGGCTCTACCGTTTGCCCTGGTGGCATTGGGCCTGGCGTTAAACCTCATTCTCGCCGCCAACGACCGGACCAGCGCCGCGGTGACCGCAGGAGGCGAAAACGGAACGAGCTGGTTCGAGATCATTTTCGGCGAACGCACGTGGGTGTTCGCCGGCTACGCGCTGTGCATCGGCGCAATCGGGTTTCTGAACACGTGGGACCTGCCCATCTATTTCGCCATCCTCGTTGGGGCTTACGCCGTGCGCCGCCTGGCGCTGCCCATGCGTGGCTGGCTGACCGACACGGTAATCGTGGGGCTGGCGCTGGGTTTGCTGTCTTTCGCCTTATACGTGCCCTTCTATCTCGGCTTTCAGTCTCAGGCCGGCGGCATTCTGCCCACTCTGTTGTTCTCCACACGCTGGCAGCAATATCTGGTGATGTTCGGCTTGCAGTTGTTCATGGTGGTGGGGTTCCTGGTGGTGCGTTGGAGCGAGATCTGGCGTCCGCTCGACAAACGCGAGCGGACGGTGATGTTGCGCAATACCCTTGCCCTCTGGCTGGGGTTGTTCGTGGCAGCTTTTGTCGCGATGTTTGCAATCCTGACCCCACTATTCGTGACCGAGAGAGGCAGAGCCTTTCTCGAAGGCATACGCAACAACGAGGCGGTCCGGCAGATGATCGGAGACCTGCCGTGGGGACAACTGCTGGGGGAAGTGGTTGTCCGGCGGCTGGCAACCCCGTGGACGGGTTTCTTGCTCGCCCTGTTCATCGCCGTGCTAATCGTGCTGCTGCTGCGGGGAGTATTGCGCGGAGCGCCTGAGACTCCCGAGACAGGGCACATCGCCCGGACGGCCGAACCCAGCACGACTTTCGCATTGTGGATTATCCTGATCGGATTGCTCCTCACGTTCAGCGTCGAGTTCATGTATCTGCGAGACACATTCGGAACACGGATGAACACCGTCTTCAAATTCTATTACCAGGCGTGGATTCTATTGGGGATCGGGGGTGTGTACGGCGCTTTCTACGTCCTCCACGGATCGCGGATACGCCACTTGGGGGCACGGCCTATCCGCTGGATGCGTGCGACCTGGGCGATAGGGCTGCTCGCCCTGCTCCTGATGAGCGCGGTGTATCCGCTCCTGGCTTCATACAACAAAGCGGGGGGATTCCAGTCGACGCCGACGCTGGACGGCGTCGCGTACATGAAACAGGTATCAGCAGACGATTTCGCCGCCATCCAGTGGCTGAACGCGAACGTTGCAGGTGCACCGGTGATTGTAGAGGCAACCGGCGGCTCGTACAGCCAATATGGCCGCGTTTCCGCACAGACCGGTCTGCCCACCGTATTGGGGTGGGGCGGGCACGAACTGCAATGGCGGGGCAACTACGATGAAGCCGGTAAGCGCGAACCCGACATCGATGCAATCTACGAGAGCCTCGACCCGAACCTGACCTTGACGCTGCTGGACAAATATGGTATAAAGTACGTCTATGTCGGGCCCGTGGAGCGTAGAGACTACGCACCGGCCAACCTGGCCAAGTTCGATCAATTGCTCGACGTCGCATACCGAGAGGGTCAGGTAACGATCTACGAACGACGGCGTTGAGCGCGTGAGCTCCGCCGTGGGGTTGCCGGACGTCCACCTTGCGCGTGGCGTCCTGGCGAACCTGACGGTGCAGGGGTTCATGGCGCGGTCCGCACTGCGCCTCAAAGGGCATGGAGTTGAGGTCGTTTCCGAACTCCGGAGCGACACGCGAAGGGCAATGGGACCGTGCCACACGTGGGTCTGCCAGCGCCCGCCAGAAGCAGCGTGGAGCGGCAGCCCGTTCGCAGATCATATCCCGGATTGTCAACCGGGAATACACCATTCGTTGGATGAGGGCAATTGCACACGATGCTTTCCGAAAAGACACCACCCCACAGCGGAGTAGAACTCGTCAGAAGGGACGTACGCCCTACCTCCAAACCCGTTGCCGTTACCTGGCTGACGGGCGAGGTTCTGCTTTACGCCATCATCGGGTTGAGCGCGTTGGGTTTGCGTCTCATGGCGTTGGGCGAGCGTCCGTTGGATGCAGTCGAAGCGCAACAGGCGCTGGCGGCCTGGCAGCTGGTAACGGGGCAGGGAGTACAGGTCACAGGCTACAGCCCGCTGCTGTTCCTGGGCAACGCCATCACGTTCGCTCTGTTTGGCGCATCAGACTTCAGCGCTCGGCTGATGCCTGTCTTGCTGGGGATGGTTCTCGTCTTCTCACCACTGCTGTTCCGCCGTTGGTTGGGGCGCTGGGGTGCACTGCTGGCCTCTCTTTTCCTCGCCATCTCACCGACTGCGCTGTATTTCTCCCGCCATTTGAGCAGTGAGATCGCGGTCGTCGCTTGCGCGTTGCTGCTGCTTGGACTGAAGATGCAATTCCTGGAATCGCGCGATATCCGGTGGTTGGACGGGGTAGCCGTCACTTTCGCCCTGTTGCTGACTGCCGGGCCAGGGGCCTACGCATTTCTGACGGTTGGGATCCTCTTCGCCATCATCATCGTCCTGAGTGGGCGAATGGGACACGGCACGGGAGAACAGGCGCTGATCGCCGGCGTGCGGCAAGTCTTGAGCGAGCACAAAGGGATCGCGGGGCGCTTGCTGGTACTTTTCGTGCTGACGATTGTGCTGGTCAGTACTTGCTTCCTGCTGGTTATGCCCGGTTTCCAGGCAGTGATCGACCAATTCGCGGCCTGGACCGCACAATTGAGTCCGCGTGCAAGCGGGCAACCGTGGTTCCACCATCTGTTGCTCATCCTTTTCTACGAACCGCTCATCCTGGTTTTCGCGTTAAGCGGGATCATTCTCGCCTTCAAAAACCGCACCTTGTTGACCACTTTCCTGGTTTTCTGGGGGTTGGTGCTGCTGTACGCCTACACCCTGGCCGGTGGCAAGACTTCCGGTGATCTGTTGTTGTCGCTCGCTCCGCTGGCATTGCTTGCCGGCCTGGCGGCAGGTAGGCTGCTGGAGCAGGTCATGCGCCTCGGCTCGTGGGAAATCGAGGGGTTGTTCACGGGGATTCTCCTGCCGGTCACCGTGTACGTGTTGCTGCAACTCACCAGCTATGCGCGCACCGGACAAATGGCCTACGTGTGGTTGTTCGCGATCGGGTTTGTGCTGGCGGTAAGCCTGTTCGTCGGGTACCTGTTCTGGTTGGGACCACGCAGTGCGGTACGGAGCCTGGGCATCTGGGCGCTGCTTCTGCTGATTCTGTTTACCTGGGGCGCGAGCTGGAGATTGAACTACGTCCGTGTCTCCGACCCCAGCGAGATCATGGCGGCCCAGCCGACCGATCTTGCGACACGAGATCTGTTCCAGACTCTGGAGGAGTTATCGTCCTGGCGGTCGGGTGACCGGCACGAGTTGCCCGTCAGCGTCGTTCAGTTGGACGACGCGGTGCTGCGCTGGTACCTGCGGGATTTCCGCGATGTGCGCTACCAGGAGACGTTGGGCGGGAACACCGCTACGCAGGTCTACATCACTCCTGCCTCGTTCACCGACCCGGCGCTTGAAGGCGCGTACCGGGGACAACAATTCGTGCTATACAGCAACTGGTCCCTTTCCGAATTGCCGGGCACGGACCTGATCAACTGGGTGCTCTACCGTACGGCTCCCCCGCCGGAAACACAGGATATCGTCCTGTGGGCGAAGGGCGGCGGTGGCCTGGGCACGACCGGCAGATAACTGGAGATTGAAGCAGTCCGGAGGATACAGTTTCCGGACGTTTCCGTAGCATTGTTTGTTCGCTAGGTGTCACGGATGACAGACTATAAGGAGCGTGAGGCGCTTTTATGGACAAATCCACGCCTGTGCAAGACGTCGAAAACGGACTTCCGGTGGCCGAGCCGGCTGCCGGGGATATGGGAAGCCACGCGAGCGTAGACGCCGTGGAAATGCCCGAAGCCGGGGAGCCTGTCCCTTCCTCGGATACACCGCGGGCCAGTTTTCCTTCACCACGCAGTTTCCTGGATACCCCGCTGTTCGAGCACGTGCACCTCAATGTAGAGACCCTGCTCTATGCCGTGCTGGTCATCGTCGGTGTGCTCACGCGCTTCTGGGAGCTGGGTGCGCGGGCGATCAGCCACGATGAGAGTCTGCACGCTCTCTATTCCTGGAAGCTCTACGCCG
>CAZPTF010000298.1:0-5174 GCA_964589015.1 uncultured Anaerolineae bacterium | reverse complement strand
CCGGCGGACAGGAAGTGTGCGCTGGCGTACGGCGACGGGACGAACCACCCGGCCAGCCGTCGCCACAGGGCGTGCAGGCTCCAGCGGTTCAGCGCGCCGAGCAGCAGACCGCGCCGGGCGACGCGCATGGCCTCGCGCAGTGCCGTCACCGGCTCCGGCATGAACTCGAGCGCAGTGATGATCGTCACGACGTCGAACGAGCGGTCCGGAAACGGCAGCGCAGCACCGTCGGCGAGCGCGACCGGAAACTTCGCGTCGCGGGTGCGTGCTTCTTCAAGCATCGGCCACGAGATGTCCACGCCGGTCACCGTCCAGTACAACTGCTCTGTGAAGAAGCGTGAGAAATGGCCCGTTCCGCAGGCAACCTCCAGCATGGTGCCCGATTGTCTCTGCAGGTCTTCCAACAGGTGCCGTAGTAACGCTTTCTCGAGAGCATCGATGCGCTGACCTTCTGCGGTATCGAACCATGCTTCATATTGCTTTGCCTCCTCGCGGTCAAATACGAGTTCTTCAGCCATGCAGCTCCCCTTGTTTATCCGCCATTCTTTCTGAGCGCCTCGAACAGGTCCTCGCGCAGCGCCACGAATTCCGGATCAGCGGTAATGCGATGGTTACGCGGACGCGGGAATCCGATAGTCACTTCGCGTGCTATCTGCCCCGGCCGGGGCGACATAACATAGATGCGATCCGACAGGAAAATCGCCTCCTCCACATCGTGCGTGATGAACAGGATCGTCTGCCGGAATCGCTCCCACACGTTCAGCAGCCATTCCTGCATGTCGCCGCGCGTGATCGCGTCGAGCGCGCCGAACGGCTCATCCAGCAGTACGATCTCCTGCTGGCACATGAACGTCCGCAGCAGTGCGGCGCGCTGCTTCATGCCACCCGAGAGTGTGGCCGGGTAGCTGTGGGCGAAATTCTCCAGGCCGAACAGCGGCAGCAGCTCCCGCGCCTTCGCGCGGGCCTGCGCCTTCGGCACGCCGTTCAGCTCCGCACACAGGATGACGTTATCGAGCACACTGCGCCAGGGCAGCAACAGATCTCGCTGCGGCATGTAGCCGGTCCGCCCGAGCCGGTTGGGCACGCAGTGCCCGTCGATGCACACTTCACCTCCGTCGGGCTGCAACAAACCGCTGATGATGTTGAACAGCGTGCTCTTGCCGCACCCGCTCGGCCCGATGATCGTCACGAATTCCTGGGCGAACGCCTCCACGCTGACGTCCTGCAGGGCGATGACCAGCTCGCCGTTCACCCGGAACGCCTTGTCAATGTGGCCGATCGCTATCTTGGGTGGCTGCACGCCACCGTTGTGGTTACTGGTTGTGTTGCTGCCTGCTTCCGCCATGTGCTGCCTCGTGCCTCAGTGGTAAAATGCGGCGAATGGGCAGTGCCTGCCCATCCGCCATCTCGTTGCACCGTGCGCCGCGATTCGACCCGCGACCGCACGGAAGTCTACTGCCCCGCCGTTGCCGCCGGCGTCACGACGGCTGCCGGCTTCTCCGGCAAGAACGCGTTGCTGAAGGCTTCTTCCGCTACGAAAGCACTGCCTGGCAACAGCCCACGCTCGTTCAACCAATCGCCGAACCCCTGCCAGACGGCAAGCTGCTGTTCACCCCAGCGTGGCGCGTCGTCCTGGTAGTGCGGACTCAGCCATACCTGGCTCTGGCGGATCAGTGTCGGATCGGTCTCCGGCGTGTACTTGATCAGGATCTCGGCCGCTTCGTCCGGATGGGCAATGGCGTACTCGTAGCCGCGTGTCGTCGCCGCCAGGAACTTCTGCACCGTGTCGGGTCGCTCGGCGATGGTCGAGCTGCCCGAGATGAACAGCGGCGTGTAGTAGTCCGGTACACAGCTCCCCGCCAGCGTGATGTTGTCGAGCGGATATCCCATGATCTCCGCCTGCAGCGCGTCCCACGCCAGGAACGTCCAGGCGAAATCCACCTTGCCGCCGAGCAATGCCGGCAGCGCGTCGAACCCGATGTCGATGAACTCGACCTCGTTGATATCCGCGTTGTCGCACTCCATCAGCCCCTTGATGACGGCTCTCTCCAGCGGCACGCCATAGGACGCATAACGCTTGCCCTCGAAGTCCTTCGCGCTGGTGATCCCCGCGCCTTTCAACGACGAGAACGCCGACGTGTTGTGCTGGATGATCGCCGCGATCGACACGACCGGGATCTGTTGCGAGCGGGCGATGCTCACTTCTTCCTGGAAACTCACCCCGAACTCCGTGTGCCCGAACGCCACCTGCTTCAGCGCCGCAGCCGGATCCGCTGGGATCTGCACATCCAGCGTTAGCCCTTCATCCGCATACCAGCCCTTGTCGAGGGCGACGTAGATGCCGGTGTGGTTGGTGTTCGGCATCCAATCCAGGGACAGTGTGACCTTCTCGAGATCCACCGCAGACTGTGCTGCCGCCGGGTTAGCGGTCAGACCGAATCCGCTGAGGAATAACGCCGCCACCAGGACGGCTCCAACGACGCTTGACGAAAACACTCGCTTCTTCATTTCTGCACCTCCAAATTGACTTGAGGCGATCCCAACCGTATGGGAAAGCCCTCTTAACCTGTTGCGACGAAGTCGATGCCAGAACGCACCGTTCCATTCGCTTCGTACGTGCTGAACCACTGCGGTCCGTCATTCGCGTACCTGGCCCGGTAACGTGGGCTTACCAGAGCGCTTGCCCGCGCTGTTCTGCCGGGATCAGTCTTATCGGGTGGTCCCAGCGGCTGCATCCATGAATTCTGGCGATAATTGCAGCGCCTTTGACGCGACCAATGCGCTGGAGAGCACGCCCGCTGGGCCTGACTGGGCCAATCTCCGCACAGATCGTGCGGGGGTCTGGTGGCCCATTCCCGTCGGCCTCCTCGCAAACGGAACGCGTTCAAGATTGGCACAGTCTTGACCAACAAGACGACATCCGTGTGAATCTGACAGCTCACGTTTTCAACGTGACAAGCCCTCTGCTCGCCGCCCCCCGGTTCCATTCGCTTACTTACGATGGCCCTCCTGGCCGCTAGCGCGTCACTGCGCTGCGGGACTGCTGCGCGCCGCCAGTTCTTCCCACTGCTCATGGCTCGCAGAGGAGTAGTACCACGGCAGAGCCAGCCGCTCGAGAACCGTCACGACCAGGAACAGCACGATGCTCAGCAACGATACGATGGCGATCGCTGCAAAAACCCAATCGGTCCGGAACGAATTTGACGCCCTCAACATGAATACACCCAATCCCTGGCTCGCCCCGACCCATTCGCCGATGATTGCGCCGATCACGCTGTACGTGATCGCGATCTTCATGCCGGAAAAGAACCCCGGCAGGGCACCGGGCACGCGGATCTTACGGAATATCTGGTAGCGGCTGGCGCCCATCGTGCGTACCAGGGCGATCAGCTCGGGGTCGGCCGCGCGCAACCCATCGGCTGTGCTCACCACGATCGGGAAGAAACAGACCAGGCTCACCACCAGTACCTTGGGCAGGATCCCATACCCGAGCCAGATCACGAGCAGTGGAGCGACTGCAATGATCGGTACCGTCTGCGATACGACCAGCAGGGGATATATCGCTCTCTTCAGCAACGGCGAGACGTCGATGGTCACCGCCAGCGCTAGCCCGGCGATCAGCGCCAGCAACAATCCCAGCCAGGTCTCCAGCAATGTCTGCCGGACATGGGGCAGGAGAATCGTCCTGGCTTCGCCGGCCGCCCGCACGATCTGGGAAGGAGCTGGCAGCAACCAGGGTGGAATCTGCCAGTTCCAGCAAGCCCATTCCCAGACGCCCAGGATGGCCAATACCAGGATGAGCGGCGAGAGATGTTGTCCGAGCCGGGGCCGTGCGGATAGAAGCGCTTTCAATCGCGGCCTCCTACTGGCGATACTTGCCCACTTTGTCGGCGATGGTCGATCCGCCGATCGCATCACCGATCTTAATGATCGTCACGACCCGCTCGGCGCCTGCAGCGAGGCAAACGCGATGGGCGGATTTCGCCACTTCGAGCAGCTGGTCCAGATCGCCTTCCATCGTCGTCTCCATCGGCCCGACTTCGTACTTCACGCCTGACCGTGCGATCACTTCGATGGCGCGGTCGACGACCGCGTAGGCGTCCGGCGTCAGCGGCAGGACCTGCACAGCGACAGTCACAGTGTGTTTCTCGTTCATCTGGCGTTCATCTCCTTAATCTTGCGTGACGGCTTCGCGCCGTTGACCGTGGTGGATGACGAGCAGTCGCCCTGCGCGCACCGTCACAGCGGCGCGCTCGCCGCGCATCACGTTGCTCAGGCCGCGGGCGGGACCGAAGTACAGCGGTTCATCCACCAGCGGATATTCCAGTCCCTCGGTGTGCACGCCCAGCGCATCCCCGCCCCACGGCAACAGCGAGACGATGTCGCCCGCCGCGCCGGCGATCTCGCAGCGCGCGGTACACAGCTCGATGCGTGTGTCCCCGTCGACGATACGCAACGGAATCCCCTGCCAGGTCGGGTCGGCGAGCAGCAGCAGATTGGCCAGCATGTGGTCCAGCCTGCCGCCCAGTGCCCCGAGCAACAGAATCTCGTTCGCGCCCTGCTCGACGCAGTAGCGCAAGGCGAGTTCGGTATCCGACTCGTCTTTGTGCGCCGAGTGGACGATGAACTGCGCCCCTGTGGCCTCCAGTTCGCGGCGCTGTGGGACAGTTACCGAATCCATGTCACCGATGATCACGTGCGGAACCAGCCCCAGCGCGAGGGCGTTCGTGGTGCCCCCATCCGCGCAGACGATCAGCGCGCCGGGCGCCACCTCGCGTAGGACCGGCTCCCGGTCGTGTATCTCTCCGTTGGCGACGACGACTGCCTGCATCTCACGGCTCCTCGTGGGTTTGTCGCGGCCCGCGTGCGGGTCTGGGCGAACCGCTGCCAATACATAAAAAAACCGCCGAACCGGTTAAGGCTGGCGGGTGTGCGATATGCAAATCGCTGACACACTTGCTTCCCTACGCTAGCATTACCCAGGTCAGGTTAAGGGGTCGATGATCTGCGTGACGAATCGTCGCGCTCATCCTCTCAGCCCGGCAAAGCCAAGCTCCCCCAGCAAAGCTATTCGACTGACTACACCACCTACTGTACCACGAAATGCTGTGCGTGTCAAGAGCCGCTAGAGAAGGGCTGTGTATCCATCTCGGTGGAAATTACCGGCTGTCATT
>CAZPTF010000297.1:0-5184 GCA_964589015.1 uncultured Anaerolineae bacterium | reverse complement strand
CCAGGACGCATGGTAGGTTAGCTGGTTTAGTGAGTGTAGTGCTACCCACGTACAATCGGGCGTCCTCTTTGCGTCGCTCAATCGAATCATGCCTCAACCAGACGTATCCTCAGGTTGAGGTGATCGTCGTGGATGATGGCTCGACAGACATCACGGCGCAAGTTGTAGAGGAGATGGTCTCCCAGTGGGGCGAGGATACCATTAGGTATGTTTGGCAACGGAATCAAGGTGCCTGTGTTGCACGAAATCGCGGTCTGGATTTGACTCGGGGAGAATTCATCCAGTTTCTGGATAGTGATGACATTCTTCTCCCCATGAAATTCGCGATGCAGGTATCGGCCCTGCAATCCAGTCCGTGGCCTGTCGCGGTCTGTGATTTTGCGAATGTCATCGAGGAAGACGGTGTGTTGACAATGTGCGAAACCGTCCTGAATTCTGGAGACTTGCATAGGAAACTTGCTCGCGTCGGAAGTCTTACGAATGCAACTCCGCTTTTTCGCGGAGAATCGATTCACAGCAGTTTGCGTTGGAATCCCCGGCTCGATCGTCAGCAAGACGTGGATTTCAATTTTCGCTATTTCTTGGGGATTCCAGGTTGGGCCTACACGCCAGGAGTCTGGGTGTGGTATGTAAGTCACGCCGAACCTCGGATATCTGACAAATATCGACAAGGAATTCTGAGTGTGCCACTCGCTGCCAGCGCTCTATCCTACTGGCTTTGCAACTTGACAAGAATTCCTTGCCGAAATTACTGGATGGTGTGCCAATATGTTTGGGTTCTGGCGAAAGAACTCCTGCGCATTCGGAGCAGAATTCGACAAATCATCAGAGACACGCGCAACATAACAGGGAAACGAATCTCGTGTTGAGATTCGGCTTGTGGAAGGTGTTGTGGGTTTAGTGCAGACTGTTTCGGTTTTCAGAAGAAGAGCGCAGCCGTGACATCTTCCGTGGCTGTCTGTCCTGTACTGTGCTGGTGTTGACCCTAGCCGGTACTGACACGACTGGGGTTGTGGAACACGGCTTATTGTGAGGTTTGAAAGCACATGTCGCAGTTGAACGAATTGCCACCCCCGCTAATTGCCAAAACCGGTTGGCCGTGGACCGAGGGCAGCCCATGTCTCCCAGTAGTGATGCCTGACGGGCGCCCGTGGCCCCTGGTCAGCATCGTCACGCCTTCGTTCAACCAGGCCGAATTCCTGGAGGAGACGATCCGCTCTGTCTTACTCCAGGGCTATCCCAACCTGGAATATCTCGTCATCGATGGCGGCAGTACCGATGGCAGCGTGGACATCATTCGCCGCTACGAGCCGTGGTTGACCTACTGGGCGAGCGAGCCGGACCGGGGGCAGGGTGACGCGATCAACAAAGGCTGGCGGCGAGCTCATGGCGAGATCGTCACGTGGATCAACTCGGATGACACCTATTGCCCTGGAGCGATTCGGACGGTGGTCGAATACCTGACGGGACATCCACATGTGGACCTGATCTACGGTGGCTGTAACTGCGTTGGCCCTGACGGTGAATTCCTGGGTGTGCTGCAAGCCTGGCCGTTCGATCTGCGGCGCGAGCTCACCGGACGCAACTTGATTCCACAGTCTTCGACCTTCTTTCGCCGCGCCGCGCTGGATTTGGCAGGCGAACTGGACATCAGCCTCAGGTATTCTATGGATTACGATCTTTGGATCCGCCTGTTGCAGCATCAGTGCACGTTCCAGGATATCCCGACAATCCTATCCAACTATCGACTTCATCGCCATGCCAAGACTGTAGCAGATCGCCTGCCCATGGTGTCCGAACTCAAACCCATACTGGATCGTCTTTATGCAACCGACATGCCGCCCGGCATCCGGAAATGGCGTACCAGAGCTTACAGCACATATCATCGCGCGCGTGGGGAAGTCTATTACCGCATGGGCGATATGTCCCAAGCGCGGTCGGAATTCTGGAAGGCGATACGGTATCTTCCTCTGCGGCTGACAACGCCGGTTGTCGTCGCCTATGTCGTGGATACCTGGCTGGGCACCCGGCTGGGACCTGCCATGCAGCGTTTGCGTTGGCGGATGCCGGATGTACCGCAGGGCGATCTGCTGCTTGGAGAAGGCAAGACGACGGACTGGCTCTGACGCCGGTGGATGGAGGATGAATTGCGCGTTGGGTTCGACATCTTCGAGTATGTCACCTATCCATTTCGAGGCATAGGGCGCTACGAACGGCAGCTGGTTGAAGCCTTGGTCTCGCTGCCGGATATCTCTGAGGTCAGGCTTTTCTGCTCGTCCTCCGGATTTGAGTCCCTGCGCAATGAGCTGTCATCCGACAAGCTATTCTATCAGAGGGCCCCTCTTTCGCTGCGACAACGTAAGCTGTTGTGGATGACGGCCAATCTGGCTCGTGTGCCCCTCGACAGGGTAGTAGGCCCATCTGATGTGTTTCACGCGCCGGATTTTGTGGGGCCGTTTTTGCGGAGAGGACCCTTGGTGATTACGGTCCACGACATGGCACCGTGGCTCTTTCCGGAAACACGTACCTGGCGGAATTCGTTGTTCTTCAAGGCTTCATTTGCCGCCAGTGCGCGGAATGCGGTTCGTGTGATCACAGACTCTGCGAGCATACGTGATGACCTTTGTGCGATGTTCCCTGGATTGACTGAGAAAGCAGTTTCGATACATCTGGCGCCGAGCGCCCATTATCGGGCTGTCCCTGATGAGGCGCTCTTTCAAGCGCTGAAGACGCGCATTGGGCTATCGGGAACATTCGTTCTTGCCGTGGGAACACTGGAACCACGGAAGAACTACCCTATGCTCTTGAAGGCATTTGCAGCGCTGATTGCCAGTAAAGACGATTGGAGTGACGTGAGTTTGATCGTTGTTGGCAAGAAAGGATGGGGGTACCAGGAGATCTTTTCGGCGGTTCAGCAATTGGGGCTTTCCGGACATATCATTTGGGTAGACTCACTTGCAGATGTCGAATTGTGTCAGCTCTATGTGCATTGTCTCGCTTTTGTGATACCTTCACTATACGAGGGTTTCGGTCTTCCAGTACTTGAGGCGATGGCTTGTGGAAGCGCCGCCGTTATATCGGCAACCCCTGCGCTCATGGAAGTCGCAGGGGGTGCTGCTCTGGCTGTGGACCCGCTCAAGGTGGAAGATTGGGTTGGGGCGTTGCGCGTCATCGCAAGCGATTCTCAGAAACGTGAACAGCTACGGAGTTGTGGCCAAGCTCGAGCGCGTGAATTCACGTGGGAGAAGACCGCTCGTTCAACCCTGGAGGTCTACGCAGATGCCATTCGCGAGTGGAACACTGCGCACGGCGTGGTGGACGGCAAACGGTCGCCGATTTGACCGGGATTGGCGTTTGAGGCGATGTTGAGGTACACTGCTTTGTCACCGGTGGCTGTCTGCGAAGGACTTTGCGGCCCTGCCCTGTGCGGAACCGCACGGCAAGGGATCGGGCAATCGTGTGATGCCGTTGCACGTGGACTGCGGGGAGCGAGCATTTCATGAGAATTGGTTTGGATGCCAGGTATATATACCCCGATCACACCCATGGCATTGGCCGCTTCAGTCAGAACTTGATCCAAGCCCTGGCGCATGCAGACACCCAGAATACGTACGTCACCCTCAAACGAAACGACCATCCGGGGGCTATCGTCGAAGCACCGAACTTCACAGAAACGGTGTGTCCGTACAATCCGGTCTCTATCCAGACTCTACTATTGATGTCTCGTCAGATTGACGAACAGCACTTGCAGATACTCCACTCACTCTTTCCAATTGCGCCGCTCTGGTCCCGTGCCAGGCGTCTCGTAACGGTTTATGATTTGCAGGCGGTGCAAATCAAGGGTTTTTCCGGCAAACGCTTCCCGTTATTGGCCTGGAGCGTGGCGGTGTTCTATCGAGTGGCATATCGAACCAGCATTGCACGGGCGGATCGAGTAATGGTGGTGTCCCATGCCACGAAGCGGGATGTGCTGAACGCTTACCGCATACCCCAATCGAGATTGAGCGTGGTGTATGCAGGAGTGGAAGACCGCTTCAGGCCTGTGACTGATGAACCCACTCTGAGCCGTGTTTGCCACAAATATGGATTGCCACCATCCTTTCTGTTGAATGTAGGTAGCACCCGCCCCCACAAGAACATCCGGGGTCTATTGCAGGCATATCACTTCTATGCGCAACAGGTTCCCCGACCGTTGCCGCTTGCGCTGGTAGGTTTTGCCGATCGATTCCGGCCAGAAGCGGAAGCCTTTGCGCATCGTTTGGGTCTGGAAGATCTGGTGTTATTCGCAGACTATGTTGCGGATGACGATTTGCCTGCGCTGTACTCTGCGGCGACGTTGTTCGTGACCCTGTCGCTTAAAGAAGGTTTCGGGCTGCCGGTGTTAGAGGCGATGGCTTGCGGTACGCCTGTGATGGTGTCCGATGTCGGGTCCCTCCCCGAAGTGGTGGGCGATGCCGGTGTATTAGTGGATCCCATGCAGACTGAATCCGTCGGGGAGACGATTTTTGCGCTGCTGCAGGACGAAGCGCGCATGGCAAAACTGCGCGATGACGGAGTGGTCCGGGCAAAGACATTTTCCTGGAATAAGACAGCGCAAGAGGTCAAATCCTTGTACGAACAGCTATCCGCTGGGAAAGACGCGGATCGGTCGGGCTATGGACAGCGTGACTGAGCAACCGGTGACCTCTGTGAGTGTCCTGCGTGTCCGTGTTGACGGTCTGGCCCTTGATGGGCTGATTGATTCGGTATCAAGGATGGCTGCGTCCACGACGAAGCGCCAAGTTGCCTACGCCAATATCCATGTCCTGAATGTCGCCTGGTCCGATCACGAGTTGCGCCAGGTCCTCAACGAGGCCGATGTTGTTTATTGCGATGGGTACGGCGTCGTGCTGGGAGCGCGGCTGTTGGGGTATCGGTTGCCTGGCCGGATGACGGGGGCGGATTGGATCTATCCATTCTGTGCACGGTGTGCATCAGCGGGGATCACCATCTATCTGTTGGGCAGTGCGCCGGGCGTCGCGGCGCGGGCTGCCGCGCGCCTTCGCGCGCGGTATCCGGAGCTGCGCATTGTGGGCGTTCATCACGGCTATCTGCACGATACTCCGAATGAGTGTGCCGCTGCAATCGCTGATGTCAATGCGGCACGTCCGGATATCCTGCTGGTCGGCATGGGGACGCCCTTGC
>CAZPTF010000296.1:0-5189 GCA_964589015.1 uncultured Anaerolineae bacterium | reverse complement strand
CCCGCTTGCGGAAGGCGATTTGGCAGTAACCCATATCAAGATTTCTGTAGGCGAGCAGGTCGCCGCTGACGACGATCGAACTTTCATCGTCGATACAAGCAGCGCGTACCCCGTACCGGGTTTTCAGAGCGAACTCGTGGGCATGCAGGCTGGTGAAACCAAGGCGTTCGAGTTGACTTATCCGCCGGATTGGGAAGAGGAAGAACTTGCCGGAAGCCTGGTGCATTGTGAAGTTGAGCTGAAAGAAGTGAAAGAAAAAGTGCTGCCGGAGTTGGACGACGAATTTGCAGCGTTGGTCGGCGATTATGAATCTCTCGACGACGTGAAAGCGCACGTGGCGGAAGATCTGAAGGAGCATGCCAGGCATGCGGCCCTGCACAAATTCGAAGATGATGCGCTGGCCAAGCTGGTTGAAGGGGCCGACATTGTCTTTCCCCCGGTCATGTTGGAAGAGCAGATCGACGAAATGATCCGCGAGCGCGATATGTTTGTCCGTAGCCAGCAGGGAGTGAGCCTCGAAGATTTCTTGAAGATGATGGGCCAAACCATGGACGAAGTGCGCGCCAAGCTCGCCGATGCCGCTCGCGTCCGGCTCCAGCGTTCTCTGGCAATCGGGAAACTGGCCGAGCTGGAAAAATTGCAGGTCACCGCGGAGGAGATGCGCGCACAGGAACAAGTGATGCTCGATTCGCTCCAGGGTGAGGCGGGACCGATGCGCGAGCTCCTGGCCACACCACAGGGGCAGGCGGTGATCCGGCGAGATGTCCTGAGCCGGAAGTCTTTAGAGCGCCTTGTTGCTATTGCCAAAGGGGAAGCACCGGAGATTGTGGCGGACACCCCTGAAGAACCAGCGGATGCTTCCGTTGCACCAGAGGTCGAAGCGGACCAGGAACAAGTCTCCGCAGCCGATCCGGAGTAGTCCATTCGAATTGCCCCGGAGCAGTCTGGCGGAACGAAATCGCTTTAACAGTTAAGGGAGGTATGCTTTCAAATGCAAGCCTTGATACCTATGGTTATCGAAAGCTCCGGACGAGGCGAACGAGCTTACGACATTTATTCGCTGCTTCTGAAGGAGCGTATCATATTCCTGGGCACGCCGGTTACCGATCAAGTGGCCAATCTGATCGTCGCCCAGCTGCTGTTCCTGGACCGCGAGGACCCGGAGCGGGAGATTTCCCTGTACATCAACTCGCCGGGCGGGGAAATCTATCCGGGCCTGGCTATCTACGACACGATGCAGCTCGTCAGGGCGCCTGTTTCGACGATTGCCGTCGGGTGGACTGCGAGCATGGGCACCGTGTTGCTATCGGCTGGCCGCAAGGGGCACCGTTATGCTCTGCCCAGCGCTACCATCCACATGCACCCCGCAGGTGGCGGTGCGCGTGGTTACGCCCCCGACGTGGAGATTCAGGCCAGAGAATTGCTGCGCATGCAAGCGCTGCTTAAGGGAATCATGTCCAAGCACACAGGCCAAAGCCTGGAGCGGATCACCAAGGATTTTGACCGAGACCACTTCATGGATGCCAAAGGTGCAGTGGAATATGGGATCGTAGACGAAATTCTTGGTTTGGAGACGGATACGCAGGAATCTGCCAAAGATGACAGCACGGAGGACACATCCCAGGAGGGTTAGATTGTCATGGCTAACCGGAACGTTCGAAGAGGGGGAGCACAGCGCTGTTCGTTTTGTAGCCGTAATCAAGATCAAGTCAACCGATTAATTGCCGGCCCAGATGGTGTCTTCATTTGCGACGAATGTGTCGATCTCTGTAAGGAAATCCTGAGAGAAGAGGAAATTCCAGGTGAGGCGAAATCGATCTTCACCGGCAATATCCTCTCGCCGCACGAAATCTACGAAAGGCTCGATCAGTACGTCATTGGCCAGGACAGAGCGAAGAAAGTTCTGTCGGTTGCTGTTTACAACCACTATAAGCGCATCAGCTCGGAACTCAATAAAGATGATGTCGAACTGCAGAAGAGCAACATTCTGCTCATCGGGCCGACAGGCTGTGGCAAGACGCTGCTGGCCCAAACGCTCGCCAAAGTCCTCGATGTGCCGTTTTGCATCGCCGATGCGACGGCATTGACGGAAGCGGGCTATGTGGGTGAGGATGTCGAGAATATTCTGCTCCGCCTGATCCAGGCGGCGGATTACGACATCGCCAAGGCCGAGAAGGGGATTATCTACGTCGATGAAATAGACAAGACCGCACGCAAGACGGGGGACAACCCCTCGATCACGCGCGACGTGTCGGGCGAAGGTGTGCAGCAAGCGCTGCTGAAGATTCTGGAGGGGACGGTTGCCAACGTGCCCCCGCAAGGTGGGCGGAAACACCCCCACCAGGACTTCATCCAGATCGATACGTCCCACATCCTCTTCATCTGCGGCGGTGCATTCGACGAGCTCGACCAGCTCATTGCCGAGCGGGTCGGCGTGAAGGGGCGCGTGGGTTTCCAGCAGGGCAAGGGGGAAGCCAAATCCAGCATCCTGACATCTGCGGACCTGCTGCAAATGGTCACGCCAGACGATTTGTTGGGCTACGGGATGATCCCGGAGTTTGTGGGCAGGTTGCCGATTACCGTCAGTGTCGATCCACTGGACGCGGACACACTGGTGCGCATCCTCACGGAGCCGCGCAACGCGCTCGTGAAGCAGTACCAGTATCTGTTCTCGATGGACAACGTCGAGCTGGTGTTCACCGACGATGCGCTGCGCACCGCCGCGGACGAGGCGATGAAACACAAGACCGGCGCGCGAGGATTGCGCACGATCATTGAGGAAGTATTGCTCGATGTGATGTATGAGATCCCGTCACGCCAGGATATCCGCAAGTGCGTCATCAGTGCGGATACCATCCTGCGTAAATCCGCCCCACTCTTGCTGACGCGACCGGATAAGGCTTCGGAGACGCCCGAACCCAGCAATCTGGAAGAGACAGCCTGAGCCGAGTCGCCGGACCAACGCGAATACGGGGGCAGAGATACCAACTCTGCCCCTTTGTCGTTCACGTCGCTGGCGGAAACAGCACCACAGCGCTCACATTCCCTCCGCTCGCCAGCGTTCGGGTCGCAGCGCAGGTCCGGCTGCTTCATTCTGCTGGGAAAAGGTCTCGCTTACGTGTTTTGCCGAACGCTGGAGGCGGATAGGCCTGGATGAAGTAGTCCCATTTGCTCGCGCCGCTGATCCGTCTCTGAAAGATGCGGCTGAACCAGCCGCTGGAACGTTGATCGCCACCCTGGCTGCGATGGCAGATTCCGGCACGGGTCTTCAGCTCGAGATAGCGTTCGACGTCGACCTGGACATTGATCTCCTCGTCGGGGACCCCCAACCGCGTCAGGTCGATGTCGCCGTTTCGTCCCCAGCGCCGTGGGTCTTTCAGCGATAGGCGCGCCAGCCACACCGTCTTGTTGACCCGCGATTTCGGAACCGCAGTGTAGTACAGGAATTCAGGCGCGTAGGGCTCCCAACTCAAATCGGGCGCACGCGTCGCATCTCCGGCTTCGCGGAACGCCGTGGTCGTCAGCTCCCAGGTCCGAATGTGATCGGGATGGTAATAGACTCCCGTCGAGTCGTGCGTGATGACCACCTGCGGACGCAGCGCGCGCATCACCCCACAGAGTTGCCGGACTACCGTCCTTTTGTCTGCCTGGAACAGGCTTTGCGGATTCGCATTGCTGTCCGCCCCGGCCATTCCGGAATCGCGATACGACAACGTATGCAAAGCAGTAGCGCCAAGCAGTTGGACGGCACACTGCAGTTCCTTGTTGCGCAGTTCTTCCAGGCTCGCCACACCCGGCGGAAGCGATGTGAGCAAATCCCCGGCGGCTCCGTCAGTCACGGTCAACACGTGGACTTCCACGCCCTCGGCAGCATAGCGCGCGAGCGTCGCCCCGGGACCAAACGATTCGTCATCAGGATGGGCGAACACACCGAGCAAACGCCTCGGCGCACGGTTCCCATCTTTGAACCACACCGACTTGACATCCAATGCGGATAGATCGGACATCGTGTATTCCTCACTTCCATACGAAAAGTTGGCTCTTATTATAGCACAGCGCAACTGGTCGTTGAAAACACTCTCCCAGCCAATGAGGCGGCGTGTAACGACCGGTTCCATTTTGCACCGTCGCACCAGAGCGGAAGGTGACGGGTCAAAGCTTGCCGGGGGCTAGCCGGGCAAAACAAAAAAGCCCCGCGGTGAGCGGGACTCTTTCGCTGTGCGCCAGGAGGGACTCGAACCCCCAACAGACGGTTTCGTAGACCGGCCCTCTATCCACTTGAGGTACTGGCGCATGATTTTCTATGCTTATTGTATCACGATAACGCAGAAAACGCAACTGAAAACAGCGAAAAGCAAAGGCGGGGAGACAGGGATTCGAACCCTGGGAGGAGTTTTTAACCCCTCAACCGCTTAGCAGGCGGTCCCGATCAGCCACTCTGGCACCTCCCCCATTGTTAAATTATGCAGTTCGTTCAGCGGAGGGAGAGGGATTCGAACCCCCGATAGACTTGCGTCCATAACGGTTTTCAAGACCGCCGCAATCAACCACTCTGCCATCCCTCCAACCCTCGACGTACCAATTAGTATATCAAATCATAGGCGAATTGTCAATTATCGGTGGCCTGCCAGCCTGCGGTCGTGCTGACCCGCCATCCTGGACCTGTCCGTGGTGAACGGGCGGGTTGCGGTCGAGGACGACGGTGTCCACCGCTGCAACGTGGACCAACTCAGCACCGGCCGGCACGGGCGAGATTCTTCACTGCGTTCAGGATGACATAAAGCGTGCAGAGAGTGATCTGCGGACTGGCGCCGGGAGCCAGAGAACATCTCTCAGGCTCCCGGCCCGAATGGAAGTCGGGGATTAAGCAGTCACCCGCGACTCGGGGCGCAGTCCGTTCAGATGGGCTCCCGCGCGAGCGGAACGCCTCACTCGAATGTCGCCAGGATTTCTGGCGACAAATGTAGTACCTTTAACACGACCAATGCGCTGGAGAGCACGCCCACTGGAGCAGACTGTACCGGTGCGCAGGACTTCGTATGCTTAGCACGGGGCTTCAGCCCTGCGGCACCTCTTCGTCTGGTTGGTCCAGACTGTGCCAATTGACCACGGTTACGCGCAGCGTACGGGCTGGCGCATTCCACCGCTCCAGCTGGCGCACGCGCTCGTCAAAGATTGGCCCAGTCAGA
>CAZPTF010000295.1:2983-5219 GCA_964589015.1 uncultured Anaerolineae bacterium | reverse complement strand
CCGAACGCCAGGCCGAAGAACAACGGCGCCAACAGGAAGAAGCCGAACGCCAGGCGGAAGAGCAGCGGCGTCAGCAGGAAGAAGCGGAACGCCAGGCTGCCCAAGAAGCAACTCGCCAGGCTGAGGAAGCCCAACAGCAGCAGATCGACCAATCACAGGATTCGGACGACTAAGCGTCTCATATGGGAGGCGGGGTCCCATGATCCGGTTATACGGGACCAGCGGGCCACCCCGCCTTTTCACACAGGACCTATGAATGAACAAAATCAGGAGAATGACGATGAGAAGAAAACATCTGGGATTGGTCACACTGCTCGCTGTCATCGCTGTGCTGACCACATCGATCGGTTTCGCAGCAACCCCCACGCCTGAAGCCGCATCCCCGACAGAGGGTGTGACGCCCGAAATAGATAATGCGCTTGTTCCGGAGCACGTCCCGACGTCGGAGCGCACGACGGCAGCCGGCCCGAATATCAAGCGGTACGGAATGGTCGCCGGCCGCGTCGACGACCGGGGATTCAATGCAACTTCCTGGGGCGGGATGCTGCTGGCTGCCGGGCAGCTCGGGGTGAATGTCAACCTGTTACACGGGTTCGACCCGGCTACCATCCGTGCAAGCATCATGCAGCTCGTCAACCTGGGCTACGACGGGATTATCACCGTTGGGTCGGACATGGCCGATGCGACCCGCCTGGAATCCACGGAAAACCCAGACCTGCCTTTCGCCATCGTCGACGTTCCGAGCCAGGCTCCCGGTACGATGGGGCTGCTATTCGACGTCGATGAGCCTTCGTTCATGGCCGGTTATCTGGCCGCTGGGATGAGCGAGAACGCCACGGTATGCACCTACGGGGGAATTCAGATTCCGCCCGTGATGGCGTTCATGGCCGGTTTCGAGAACGGTGTCGCCTACTACAACACGCAGAAGGAGGCCGACGTCAAGGTGCTCGGCTGGAAATCCGACGCGCAGAACCCGATCGGTGGAGCAGGCGAATTCGTCGGTGATTGGGAGAGTATTGACAAAGCCGGAGATCTAACCGAAAAACTCGCCGACGCCGGGTGTGACATCGTCTTCCCGGTCGCAGGTGGAGCAGGACTGGGTTCGCTGCCCATCGCCAAAGAACGCGCTATGTTGGTGATCGGGGTAGATGCCGACCAGGCGTTGACCAACCCTGACTACGCAGACCTGTATCTGACCAGCGTCGTGAAGCGGACCGATCTGGTCGTGCTCGAGACGATCAGACAGATGCAAGAAGGCACCTTTGCCGGCGGCTCCAATTTCGTCGGCAAGCTGGCGAACGGTGCGGTCGATCTGGCGCCGTTCCACGAGTTCGAGGACAAGGTCCCGCAGGAAATGAAGGACGAGCTGGCGGCAATCCGCCAGGGCCTGACCGAAGGCACGATCCCGACCGGCTGGCCCATCTTCGGGGTACTCAAACCAGCATCTCTCAAGAAATAGGTGAACCGGCGCTGCGCTCGCGGTGCCCGTTCACGCCGTCACCCAACCGCACGGGGCATGTGTTATGCCCCGTGTTTTGTTTTTCTTCTCCACCGTCTCGCCGGAACGTCGGGGATACGCCCGATACTCTGGGGGCCTCCTGACATTGCCCTCCATTTTGACAGCTCGGCCCATTGTGCTACAATCATTGACACCGGTGTCAATTCGGTAAGGGATCGGGGAAGATGAAAGCAGAAACCAGGGATGTGACAATCAGGGACGTCGCCAAACACGCCGGCGTATCGGTAAAGACGGTCTCGCGCGTAATCAATGGAGAACCGTTTGTTCGCGATGCGACGCGTGCCCGCGTCATCCACGCCATTGATGAGCTGGGCTTCGTCGTCGATCTGGCCGCCAGACGGCTGGCGACCGGTCAGGCCTACGCGATCGGTCTCGTGTTCCATAACGCGAGTTGGCACTACACGCTGGACGTCCAGCGGGCGGTGTTGCACGTGGCGCGCGAGGCGGGCTACAGCACGATCATGCACCCTTGCGATACCGGCACTGAACTCGATAGCCGCGACATTCTGCGCATGGTATCCCAGCGAGTGGTCGACGGATTTGTGTTCGTGCCACCGACCGACAACGCCGCCGCCCTGCTGGCACGGTTACAGGAGCTCAATGTACCCTTCGTCCGCCTGACGCCGTCGGAACGCGATAGCGCGCTGCCCTACGTAAGCGCCACCGACGCTCGCGGTGCCTGCGACATGACCCTGCACCTGCTCGACCTGGGTCACC
>CAZPTF010000295.1:0-2883 GCA_964589015.1 uncultured Anaerolineae bacterium | reverse complement strand
CATTCGAGATGGGACTTCGTGTGCCGGAGGATGTGTCGGTCGCCGGATTCGACGACACCGCCCTGGCCCGCCAGATCTGGCCTCCCCTGACCACAGTGCGGCAACCGATCTACGACATGGCGGAGATCGCCACTAACCTGCTGCTCGCCCTGCTGAACGGAGCCGAGATCGAGGAAACTGCCGTCGAGATCCCCACCGAATTGATCGTGCGCAAATCGACGGGTGCCGCCCCAGGGCAATGTTGATCGCGGGATACGCCAAGGTGAGCAGACATGCGACAAGAGACTTGAGAGTGTAAAAACACGGAGGATATTATGACGAGTGGCATCCCTTATGGGAACAGCGAGGAGGCGATTTGATGCAACACTACGGAAACGGGAAATCCACCGGAATCGATCAGACGGCACTGGGCAAGATCCAAACCGGCTTCACGCCGGAACATGTGGTCATGTCCGCCCAGGAGAAGAGCGTCCTGCGTAGACTCGCGGAGCGGGTCGCCCAAATCGCGGCCAGCCCAGAGATGGAAGCGACACGCCGGCTCTGGAAGGAGCACAACATGCTCCGCCACACACGTCCGGTCATCTTCTGCGACCCGGAGAACGGCTGGAATGAGATCATCACCGAGGCACAGCTGGAATGCACCGGCAAACTGGCGCGGCGGTGGGAGATGGATCTGCGTAAGGAGATCTTCTGGGGCGAAGAAATGGGTGACGACAAACCCGTGGAGCCTTTCTTCGATGTGCCTTACACGACGGCGCCGGACGATTGGGGTCTCGCCGTGATCGAGCAACGAACCGCCGAGCTCGGTTCGTTCATCTGGGACAGCCCGATTAAAGACTACAAGACGGACCTGCCCAGGATTCACTCACCGGCGGTCGTCATCGATTGGGAAACCACTAATGGTTGCCTCGAGCTCGCCGAGGACGCCTTCGGCGACCTGCTGGACGTGCGCCTGAAGGGCACATGGTGGTGGTCATTGGGTTTGACTTTGACTGCGGCCTCACTGCGTGGGCTCGAAACCATGTTCTATGATTTCTACGATCACCCCGACGAGCTCAAAGAGCTGCTCTCGCTCGTCTCCCGCGGGCTGATGGACAAGCTCGACTACCTGGAAGCAAACGGCCTGCTGAGCCTCAACAACGACGGGACCTATGTAGGCTCCGGTGGGTATGGGTTCACCGACGAGCTGCCGCAGCCCGATTCCGCCGGGCGGGTACGCTGCCAGAACATGTGGGGCTTCGCCGACAGCCAGGAGACCGTCAACGTCAACGCGAAAATGTACGAGCAATTCATCTTCCAGCACGAGAAGCCGCTACTCGACCGCTTCGGTCTGAACTGCTACGGTTGCTGCGAGCCGCTGCACACCCGCTGGCACATCGTGAAGAACCACCACAACCTGCGCCGCGTGTCATGCTCGCCGTGGGCCGACGTCGAGGAAATGGCGGCGAATCTGCAGGACGACTACATCTACTCGCTGAAGGCACATCCCACAGTCGTCGCAACGCCCGCGATCGACCACGACGGTATCCGGCACGACCTGCGCGAGACTCTGGAGAAAACGCGTGGCTGTGTGGTCGAGGTCATCATGAAGGACAATCACACCATCAGCAACCGGCCAGAAAACCTGATCGAGTGGTGCCGTATCGCCAAGGAGGAAGCATACCGGATCGCCGGCGCATAGCCGACGTGCACTGCACGCCACGAATTACAGCGCAAGAAACGGATAGATTTCTTGCCTGGCAAGCCGTATAATGGTTGTTGTAACAGTCAATTATGGAGGCACGCATGCGAAGATCGGGCGACGCAACGATGGGAACACTACAGAATAGCTGCGCAACCGAACAAGAACGTTGGGAAGCGGTACGCACCCGCAACCGGCAAGCGGATGGCCAATTCCTGTATGGGGTTGTCACGACCGGGGTATACTGCCGTCCTGTGTGCGCGTCGCGGCTGCCGAAACGGGACAACGTGCGGTTTTTCGATACCCACGAGGACGCGGAGAGAGCCGGTTTTCGCCCATGCAAACGGTGTGCGCCGGACGCGCCCGCCGCCCAGGACGCACAGCACACCGCGGTCATCCGTGCGTGCCAACTACTTCGTGAGGCGGAGGAACTGCCTACGCTAGCGGAGCTGGCCCACGTTGCCGGTTTCAGCCCCGCCCATTTTCAGCGCGTGTTCAAGAAGATCATAGGGATCACGCCGAAACAGTACGCCGTCGAACAGCGGTTGCAACGGGTGCGCGACAACCTGCCAAGCAGCGCGAGTGTCACGGAGGCCATCTACGACGCAGGCTTCGCATCCAATAGCCGCTTCTACGCGAACGCACCCACTGCACTCGGCATGGAACCCTCGACGTATCGGCACGGTGGGACAGGCACACGCATCCGCTTCGCGGTCACACATGCCTACATCGGTTGGGTGCTGATCGCCGCAACGGAGAAAGGCATCTGCGCGATCGAATTCGCCGACGACCCGACCGTTCTGCCGGAGCGATTGCGTGCCCGCTTCCCCGCGGCTGAACTGGTCAGCAACGACTCGGGCTTCGCAGCGTGGGTCGCGCAGGTCCTCGCTTTTCTGGAATCGCCCGGCGAAGGTCTCGACCTGCCGCTGGATATCAGGGGGACGGCGTTCCAGCAACGTGTGTGGCAGGCGCTGCGCGAGATCCCGGCAGGGTCGACGGCGAGCTACAGCGAGATCGCCGCACGTCTCGGCGTGCCGCACGCGGCGCGTGCCGTCGCGCGCGCCTGCGCGGCCAATCCGATCGCAGCGGCGATCCCCTGTCATCGCGTCGTGCGCCGGGACGGAGGTACCGGCGGTTACCGTTGGGGTACCGAACGCAAACGCGCGCTTCTCGCACGCGAAATGAAAGAGCGGGATGCGTAA